>NZ_QTLZ01000012.1:0-160090 GCF_003635425.1 Parabacteroides sp. AF27-14 | reverse complement strand
AAAGTTGGATAAATTTTATCCCCGTAGTTTTAATATGGGAATAAGGCGGGATGTATATGAGTGTCTGGGCGGTTTTTCCGGCATGCGATATGGTGAGGACGTTGATTTTAGCATACGGATCATGGAGGCTGGTTATCGGACCCGGCTATTTCCTTCAGCATGGGTTTATCATAAAAGGCGGACGGATCTCATGCAGTTCTTTCGTCAGGTGCGTCATTCGGGGGAGGCCCGGATCGCGTTGAACCGGAAACATCCCGGCTCATTGAAGCTGGTACATTGCTTACCGGCATTATTCACGTTTTCAGTCTGTCTATTGGTTATCAGTTCATTCTTTTGCCGCTTGTTTCTGGTGCCTCTTATTATTTATGCCCTTTTATTGTTTGTAGACGCAATGTTCCGCAATAAATGTGATTTACGTGTAGGATCGCTATCCGTAATAGCCTCTTTTACGCAATTGTTTGGATATGGTACTGGGTTCCTTAGAAGTATTATTTGAATGTTTATCTATTTATATTTTAGAACAACTTATATGAAAACAACAAGACTTTTTTCTTTCTTAATTTTAATTAGTTTAGTATCAAACGCAAATGCTCAACTCCGGGTTCTTTCAAATGGACGAGTACAAGCAGGCCTTTTAAAAGACAATAATGAGGACTTAGGAAATGTAACCTCAATGCAGATATATGGTCGGATAGGGGATGCACGCGCAGGTTCGAAATTAACATTTGGTGATTTTGGACAATATGCAAATCAAGGTTGGAATGTGTTTGCTGGAGAATATGGAACCACGGATACGGATCAACTTTGGTTGCATGGGAAATTGGGTATTTATATGACTACAAATGGTTATGCTAACAATGTCGTGGCGTATTACAATCCGGCTAGTAATACTAATTTCGTGTTCAATACGAATCTTCGTGTGAATGGAGTGAATATAACTTCAGACGCTCGCTTGAAGGAAAATGTAGAGTCGCTGCAAAATCCATTAGCTCTTTTAGAGCAAGTGAATGGGGTCTCTTATTCATACAACCTCTCTACACTTGAGGAGAATAGGGAGCAGGATGAGTCTAAGTTCTCTGCCACATTGGATAATGGGATATCGGGAAGTTCCTCCGATTCAGAGGAGATTATGGATGCCGCTACTATCGCAAAGATAAATAGAGACAAACAAATCCAAGCAGAGATAGATCGAAGAGAGGCAGCGGAGGCTAGTCGTAAACGAATTGGTTTTTTGGCTCAAGACATACAAAAGGTATTACCCGAACTTGTACAAACGGATGAAAACGGGATGATGTCTATAGATTATATAGGTTTTATTCCGCTTATCGTAGAAAGTATCAAGGAGATGCAACAAACGATCCAACAACAGAATGAGGTGATTGATAATTTGCAAGCTCTACTATCGCCGGAGGTACAATCTCAATTACGTTCGAACACGACTTCCACAAGTAATATAAGTGCTGTGGATGGCGCAAAATTATATAATAGGGAAGGTGCATCTGTCTCTTATACCTTACCGGCGACGTTTGTGTCTGCTAGTCTACAGATATTTGATGTCACAGGTAAACCCGTGAAAGTTATTAAGTTGGATAATGGAAGTAGTAATGTGGTAGAAGTAAGCCGTTCGGAACTTGGTTATGGAACGTTTATTTATACGTTGTTTGTGGATGGGAAGAAAGCGGATACTTTGAAGAAGTATGTAAGTCTGTAATCTCAAGGAATTAAAAATAGAAATAACAGAATCATAAATTCTTTGATATGAAAGAGAGAATCGTCTTTTTTACATGTATCGTATTGACTTGCTTATTTTCCCCGTTATCATCACAAGAGGTTGACACGAGAAGCTGTGTGAGTACTTATACAAATCAGACAGTTTCATCAAGTGTATCAGTTTTGGGCTGTAATACGTTGGCTGTCCAAAATGTAACCGTGGCAAGTAATGGTAATTTATCTCTTTCCGCTCCGGCGCAAATTACGATTAATGGGCCTTTTGAGGTAAAGTCTGGCGGAATTTTGAATATTAGGCAATCCCAACAAATGATATTTACTTATACTTATGATGCGTCAGGAAATAGAACAACACGGCAATTTAGTGCGATGGCTTCATCTTTGGAGGCCGTTCCCGTAGACCAAGAGGAGGATTGATCAAAATATAATTTAAGTATACTTATAGATGAAATTAATATATTTATATACGATAGGGATATTTATCATGTTTATGTCCCCATCTTCTTATTTATGTGCCCAAGGAGTTGCTGAGAATAATCAATTTTTCGATTGGAAGGAAAGTGATTACAAGGCTTATGAGGATTCTTTATTGAAGGCTTTATATCCTCCGGTTATAGCGAAAACTGCAGAAAATCCGGAAAGGTTTTCACAGCAACCTCAGGCTTTTGTTCCTAAAGCCATATCTGATAATACTTACGTTCCGACTACAGTTACAATAGATAAATCGAAAGCTGTAGGAGAGATACCGATACAAACAGGTGTTTCCCCGACTGGAGCTAAAACCTATACGGTTCCCATACAGGTTTATCCGGGTATAAATGGATTTGAACCCCAATTATCATTGGCTTATAATAGCCAGCAAGGAAATGGCATCGTTGGTATTGGATGGGGTATTGGCGGTGTGCAATCGATCATGCGTACGAGTAGGAATATTTATTATGATGGTAAGCCCCAAGGAGCTTTACGTACGAAAGCGGATGCGTTCGTGTTAGACGGGATGCGTCTTATAAAGATCTCAGAGAATGCGACAACTATTAATTATGAGTCCGAGCAAGGCAATATAAAAGTAAAAGCTTTTTTGTCCGGCGATGTCGTGAAATATTTTGAGGTATTTTATCCTAATGGAACCAAGGGCATATTTGGATATGCCTCAAATACAAGCAATAAGATCTTTTATCCGATAGTTTCTTTGTCTGACTTGCGAAATAATCAGATCCTATATACTTATGTCGAGCAAGAAAACCATTACAGATTGACAAAAGTTGCTTATAATGGTGCCTCTGTGGAATTTCAGTATCAAGCCTCACGACCGGACCCCTTGGTCTCTTTTATAGGGGGGCTTAAGACAGGGGAAAGCTACTTGCTGGCTAAAATCATCAGTAAATTAGGCTCTACTGCGCTTTGTACGTATAGCTTGAGCTATAAAAACCAGAACAATAGCTCAGTTTTAAGCCAGATAGATTATTCCGCCTCCGGGCAATCTCTGAACCCTATAAAGCTTTACTATGGAGAAGGCATAACAGATGGGTCTTATGATAATGGTTCTGTCACACAGCTATATAATTGGTATGAATCAACGGATCCTGCTCGTATCAAGGTAGTGAAAGGAAGGTATGATTATGCGTCGGGGGCAGATGGTTTGATCTCTTTGCCTAATGAGAATCCCTATTGGGAGCATTACAGACATTCGACGGCTTTTCAGCATTCCCAGAATAGATATGACAATAAATTCACCGGAGAAGAGAAAATCTATCTTTATGCCGGATTGAATAGCGAGTACGCTTCCCCCATGCCCAATCTTACGACCGGAGCTAATTTTATCGATATCTTTTGTGCGGATTTGGAGGGAAAGCAAGAAGAGCATATCATAAAAGTAAACAATGGCGTTTCCGGTGATAATGATCAAGTGACTTTCCGTGTATATAGGGCCAGTTTGACTGTGGGATTGGTATCTAAATATACACGGACTTTTAATTTCCCGACCGTATTGACCGATGCGGATGGGGCAAAGAGCATACATCCTAAGTTTTATTATACAGGGGATTTCAATGGGGATGGAAAACAGGAAGTACTAGCGGTCTCTTGCCATCATCCTTTTGGAGAGACCAGTAAGACCTCTAAATGCTATATATTTGATTTGGAAAGTGGTAAGGTCTTATATCAGAGTTACTTGTTTCCCTATAACGTTAATTTTGTAGGCACGGAGCAGCCTGATCCTGAGGACGCATTTCAGAAAACAGATAGACTTCTGGTATTAGATTATGATGGAGACGGGAAAAGTGACATCGCTCTTATTAATGACTCCGGGGTAAATATATATACTTTTGATGTTTCCGGTAGTACTTGGACGGGCCGAAAAGTCTCTACTTATACCGGATTAAAAAAGGTGGATCTAAAAGATCGCTCGCTGTTGCTGGGGGAGATCAACGGAGATGGGCTTATGGATTTGCTGGTATCTCCGAAAAAAAAGGATCCAGTCTATACGTGGGCCGCTTATAACTCGATGGGAGATGGACAATTTTATAAATCCACGTTTGCCGGTACTCAAAACTCGGGGATTTCTACGGATGGCTTTTTGCTACAAGATGTAAACGGGGATGGTATGACAGACTTGATCCGGTATCATAGCTCCGGTTTCTTCACTTACCTCGCTAAGAAAAATAACGTGGGTTCGGTTGAATGTGCCCAAAATTATACATCGAAATCAATCTTGATCCCGACTAATATAAACAGTCATAATTATTTTAGTCAATTGGTCAGCTTGAAGAATGGAGTGGTTACAAAATATTCATTCAAGAGGAATGACAATAAAGGCGTTTTGGCCACGGGTATGGCGAATAGTTTGGGAGTGGTCGAAAAGAACACATACCTGTTGATGAATGAGGAGGCCATATCTTCCGGTACTTATGCTAAGGGTGCGAACGCTGTTTTCCCGTATGTGGACATTCAAGAGTCTATTCCTGTCATAGCCTTTTCCAGTACTTATATGAAAGGTAACCGGGTTGATAATTTCACTTTCACGTACCGAGGTGGTGTTATTCACCGCCAAGGATTGGGGTTTAGGGGATTTGAGAGTATATTCCGTACGAATTTGAAAGGGCAGCTTACGGAGCAATATTTTGATCCTTATAAATATGGCATATTGAAGAGTGAGGTTTCACCTGAGGCGAAATCGACCTATAATTTTGCCGTTAATGTTCAAGCCAATAAAACGGTCAAGATACGTTTAAGCAATAAGACAGAGCAGGACTTGCTTAAGGGTATTACTGCTACTACCGCTTTTGTATATGATACTTATGGAAATGCGACGCAAGAGACTATCACTTACACTGGGGGTATTACGGTAAAAAAGGCGAACACATTTTATAACAATACGGCAGAGAGTGGATATCTTATTGGTTTCTTGACCGATCAGAGCGTGACTACTACTCGTAATAGCAGTACTTATACCGAGCGAATGAATATTCCTTCGCATACGAACGGCTATGCGAATAGCAAGGTGTTCTATAAGAATGGAAATAAAGCGAAAACTTACGAGTATGTTTATGATACTCCGGGTAATATCACAAAAGAGACGCTATTCTTGTATGGTTCGGATAAAGGGCTGAAGACCGAATATGCTTATGATACGAACGGTCGATTGAAAAAGGTGACAAACCCATTAGGACTTGCAAATGAGTTTTCTTATAATACGGAGGGGCGTATGTCTTCTGAGAAGGACCACCGGGGAAAGTCTACGGCGCATACGTATGATCCATTTGGTCGGGAGACAAGTGTCACGTTCCCTGATAATACTACCGCTACTGTATCTTACGGATGGTCGGAGGAAGGGACAAACGCTTTGTATGCCATAACCCGTTCTGTGACGGGTAAACCTACTACTAAAAGTGTATATGATGCGTTGAATAGAGAGGTAAGAACGGCCGAGACTCGTTTTAATGGCAGTTTTCTAAAAACGGATAAAATTTATGATAGTTATGGAAGGGTGCAAAAAGTCTCTCGTCCGTTTGCCGGTAGTTCGGCTACGGCTTGGAATATCTATAGTTATGATACGTATGATCGCTTAACCGCTATATCGGAACCTTCCGGAAGAAAAACGACTCATGGTTATAGCGGCAATAGTATAACAACGGTGGAGGATGGAATCTCTGTCAAGCGGACGTATGATGCGTTGGGCAATCTTATATCTGTGGTAGACCCAGCAGGAACGATTACCTATAATCTGCGTCCGGATGGACAACCTTCTTCTATCGTCGCACCGGGTAACGTGACTACTTCATTTGGTTATGATGGTTTCGGCCGTCGGACTAGCTTGGGCGATCCTAGCTCTGGTACGACAACTTATGCTTATGACGCATCCGGCAACCTATTGAAAGAGACGAACGCAAATAATAAGGTTATCAATTACACATATGATACGTATAATCGCCTTAAAACGGCGACTTTACCAGAGTTTACGACTACATATACTTATAATGGCTACGATGAGTTGACGAAGGTCTCTTCTTCTGTCGGAACTTCCATTGATTATGTATATGATGCGTTGGGTCGTCTGTCGAGCCAGACAGAGACGGCGGTAGACAATAAATATTTACGAAAGGATTATACCTATAACGGAGGAAATGTAAGCTCTATTAAGTATACGTCTCAATCCGGAGTTTTGACAACCGAGAATTATAATTATGCGAATGGTCATTTAGTTGAGACCAAGCTGAATAACCAAACATCCATATTTAAGCTCACGAAAGAGAATGACATGGGGTTACCTACCGAGGTACGCTCCGGTGCCTTATCTCGTACCTATGGATATGACAGTTATGGATTCCCTACTTCCAGGAAGATACAGAAAACAGGGGTGACCACATTCCTCCAGAATATGGAGTATGTTTTCGATCCTGTTAAACGGAACTTGACTTACCGGAAAGACATTAATGTATCCCAAGAAGAGAAATTCTCTTATGATAATCTTAATCGTCTGACTTCCTACAAAGGGCTTATGGCAACTTATGACGCGAAAGGAAATATCTTAACCAAAGGGGATGTCAGTGGTACATTCGCATATAATACAAGTGGCAAGCCTTACGCCATATCTTCCTCTAGCGTGGCAAATGGTATTATGTCTTCCGCCACACAGGTTATTAGCTATACCTCTTTCAAGCGTCCGAACGCTATTACGCAAGATGGTAACGTGGCCTCGTTTACCTATAACGGCAATCAGCAGCGTGTGAAGATGCAGGTGGCTAAAGGGGGTAGCCGTTTGTTGACCCGCTATTATTTGGGGGATTGCTATGAGATCGATGAGACTCCCTCGGGTAATAAGGAGAAGCTGTATTTGGCGGGAGAGAATTACTACGACGCTTCGGCGGTATTGGTGAAGGATCATACGAATAGCTGGAAACTTTATTATATAGGTCGTGATTATCTGGGAAGTATCACGGATATCATCACCGAGGCAGGGACGAAATACGCGAGTTATAATTTTGACGCATGGGGTCGCCAACGTAACTCATCCAGTCACGTTTACATCCCTTCGGGGCAGGAGGTAGAGTTGTTCCTTGGTCGTGGCTACAGTGGCCATGAACATCTTAAGGAGTTTGGTCTGGTAAATATGAACGCCCGCCTGTATGACCCGGCTCTGGGTCGTTTCCTCGCTCCTGATCCGTTTGTCCAGATGCCGGACTTGTCCCAGAACTTCAATCGTTACAGCTATGCCATGAACAACCCGTTGAGGTATGTGGACGAGGATGGAGAGTTTATCCATATTATAATAGGTGCGGTTATCGGAGGAACAGCAAATTTGATCTATAAGGCTGTATCGGGTCAACTTCATAGTTTCAAGGATGGATTTGCCGCATTTGGTATTGGAGCCGCCGCCGGAGGTTTGGGGGCTGCGACTGGTGGGTTGGCCTTTGCCGCTGCTGGAGGTGCCGCCGGGGGAATCGGAGGCTTTTTGGCTGGAGCCGCCGCAGGTTCGGCGAGTACGGCGGTGATGATGCCTGTCCAAAGTGCGGGTAACTCGTTGTATTTCGGGGACCAGTTTATGAGCTTGAAGGATTATGGCTTGGGTATTTTGGGTGGTGCCTTGACAGGTGGAATCGGAAACGGTATGGTTGCCGCCTTGAAAGGTAATAACTTCTGGACAGGTAAGGACGTTAAATTCGGACGGACGATCTTCTCGTTCAAGAACACGGCGACAAGACCGGCACCGGAGATGAGGTTGATGGAGGCATCTACTCCTTCAGTAAATGTAGAGCGACCAAATCTAACTGCTACAGGAGATAAAATATCTGTGGCTAATGATCATAATACTTATACTGTTTATCAAGGAGTTGATGCAAATGGAGATGTACGTTATATAGGGATTACTAGCAGAAAGCCAGAAGTTAGATTCTCAGAGCATTTGAATTCAGGGACGAATAGGGCTACACTTGATTATAGACCGATACAAGGAACTGGGAACTTAAATAAGTTAGATGCTAGAATAATGGAGCAGAAATTGATAAATCGATATGGAATGCAGAAGAATGGAGGTTCTTTATATAATTTAAGAAATGAGATAAAACCTAAGTTTTGGGATAAGCATGGAATAGGTAAGTATTAATTTATAAAAATATTATCTTTACTGCAAAAAAGAAACTTGTGATAATATGGCAAAACGAATAGTGACAAAAATGGGAGATATTTTTTGTGTAGAAATAGATAATGGTTATAAAAGATTTTTTCAATATATCATTAATGATATAGAAGCTTTGAATAGCTCTGTAATACGAGTTTTCAAGACCCATTATCCCATGGATTATAGGCCGATTATAGAGGAGATTGTGATGGATGAGGTAGAGTTCTATGCCCATACGGTTTTACGTGCAGGGATAGTTTATGGGGCTTGGTACAAAGTTGGCAACTCAAAAGAGATAGGTGAAGGTCATAAGGATGTTCTATTTGGAACAGCTAGTGATGTCCGAGTTCTTCCAAACAAAGAACTTGAGTTTGTCAGTCCTTCGGAGAATTGGTATGTATGGCACATTAATGAACCTCCTTTGTTTGTAGGTAAACTTACGGAAAAGTATAAGGATTTAGAACAAGGTGATGTAATGTCTTATGTTTCTATAATTGATAGGTTGAGAAATGGAAGGTATATGCGTAAATGTCAAGGGAATGGATAGTTATGAAAAGAAACAGTGAATATAAATAATATGAAAGAATAGATAGTAGAATGGCTTTTGAATTTATGCCGTAACGAGGTAATACCAGAAAATAATGTAACATTAAATTTTGGTGTTTTTGAGTCTATATTAAAAAATAGGCTGTTTCGTGATAGAAAATGAGACAGCCTATTTTTTTGTTTGAGTTTTGTATATGTACTGATGCCGAGCTTATTTCTGAACTTTAATAAGTGTAGTTACACTATACAATCTGTTGATATATCTATCATCATAGAAGGCTTATCGGTGGAGCCGCCGCAGGTTCGGCGAGTAGGGTGATGATGATGCCGGTTCAAAGTGCGGGTAACTCATGATTTACAACCCACTATTGATAGAATACGATCAGGAAAGTTGTTTACGTTTCGTCATGATGGATCAACCTAATTATAATAATGTGACTTGTATTTCGTTAGAAAAATATCAAAAGTGAAATTGTATCAAATAATTATTGTGGAGATATGAGGGTCATCAAAATTTTCTTGCTGTTTGTTTGTTGTATTTCATTAGATGTACAATCTCAAACATTTTTGTCGGACACATTGGGTATCAATGAGGATGGCTCTGTTATCATTGCTAAAAGTTTGGCTTTACCCGGCTGGATTCTTGGAGTGGATGTGGATTCGACGGATAATTTGCTTTTTATCCGGTATCGGAATTTGTCGAAAAATGAGACTTCCTTGAAAAATAAGGGGGGAATATCCGTTTACTCCTTGGCTGATCAGAGGATGCTATGGCAACGTCCTGTCAATTATTTTAATCAAGATCCAAAGTTGACTTCAGAGGGAGTTTTGTTCGTGACAATGGGGAAGGCTACATCGTTGCTGGATTTGAAAACAGGTAATGAGGTTTGGAAGAAAAAGAAAATGATTCCTTATTGTGTGGACGCTAAGAACCGGATGTTTTTGGCTTATAAAGGCAGTTATATGAACGGGGTGTCTAACGAGTTGGAAGGCCATAGCCTTGCGACGGGAGAAAAGATGTGGAGCCGGAAAATGAGCCATGTATATGGATGGAATGAGAGTGGTTTACTGGATGACTCTACTCGATTGATTGTCTCGGATGGGATTCATCTGGTTCACATGGGAAATGGGGAAGGGCCGAGTTATGCCATGCCGACTGGGGCAAGTGATTATAAAGAGGCCGTCGCTCTTGGTGCGCTCGGTGTGGTGACGGGTGTCTTAACCGGTTTTGCAGCAGTGCCTACCGGGCCGAAGAAGGTGATGGAACTGGTATCGAATGTTTTATCGGACGACACGGTTTTTTACGTGGCAAGCCGGGAGAATTTGTTTTGTCTGGATCGGCAGTTGCAACCTAAATGGGGGTATCCGATACCTGATGGAATGGGATCTCGCTCTCATTTGTTTGCGAGAGGAGATAGCCTTTATATGATTAATATGGGAACAGGGTATCGAAATACTATTTTTGATACTTCTGAGGCTTATGCTCACGAATACTTAAGACTGAAGGTTGGCTGGCCGTTTATCGCCTGCTTCGATAAACGAAAGGGGGAGAAGGTTTGGTTTCGCCAGCTCTCGGATAAGAAAGAGATGGTGGAGGAGTTTGATATAAATTGGGAAGAGGATGCTCTGATGGTGTTGTTTTCCGATCATATCCGGAAATACTCGTTATCTGGGGATTCCTTATTGAGTGAGGTATCATGGAATACCGAAGTAAACGGGAAGTTATTATATCTTACCAATTCTTCTTATTTCTTGCAGGATTTTGAGGATAGTACATCTTATCAGCGATATAAACGCCCGGATTCGATTTATTGTTTGGTTACAGATAAGAATGAAATGGTTGAGCTAGACCAACAACTGAATGTTTTACAAACTTATCCTTTGTCTAGGTTACGTCCATTCAGGGATTTACCAAATGGGGATAATTTGATATTCTTGGGAGACAAAACATTGTGGGTTAATTCAAAGGGTGAAAAGAAAGCTTATTTACATACCTCATCCAAGATGTTTAGGGTAGGTGAAAAGTTTTTCATCTATAGTTTGGATGGTAAAAAGATATATGAATTTCCTTTATAATTAGGGGATATCCAAAGGCGGGTTGGATTGGTAAGTCGTATACAAATGCTTACATGGATAGAATCCCTGTTTTTGACAATGTATCCAAATAGTTTATTATATAACTATCAATGTTTTTAGGTTCTAGGGTATCCCTTGTCCAAGAAACTTGCTTTCCTGTTTCATCAATTTCTTTTTTAGCCCTATACAATAAATCGAAGTCACGCAGTAAAGATATTTTGGAATGTATATATAGTTGACTTAAGCATTGGATTACTTCTAAGACAGTTCTTCTTTTGTGATAATTTTCAAATAAGAGAAATCGAAGATAGTTCAAAAGTATGTATTCTTTGTTAATATCTAAATTGAACTCACATATAAGAATATCCATTCTTTTCCTTAGATCCTTTTGATTATCTATACAAGGTATCTGAGAAGCGAAGTCTTGCATGTTCTTGTTGACAAAGTCTGCTTTTATCATATTTTTAGACCAGGTTATCCATTTTTCATCAATTTCCATATCAAATACTGTCATGGCAAGTATCTCGAGGGTGTTTGGTACTTTATTTAATATTGCGGTGGGATTATAGAATGTGGATGTACGCAAATCAAAACGTCTCATAGCGTACAAAAGTTCTTCAATACTTTTATTTAGGTCTAACTTCGGAAAGACTTTGACTGGTATGGTGAAAAAAGCCATGTCTTGCTTTATCTCAAAAATACATTTCTCGCTCAGATAGCGATTCACATTTTCGATATGCTGTTCTTTGTCTTTTATTGATTTAGGTATATAATAAGGAATAATCATACAAGTGAACCAATCTTCTTTTCCTTCATTCTTTAAAAGGCAAACCTCAATTCTGAAAAGTTTTCCCTCTTTTATGCATTCGAATGCTGTTTGGCTGACCTTTTTGGGTGGACTATCCCAAAGATAGAGTCCCAATCCTTGAAGTATGTATTTTCTTAATGTCTTTGGTCTCTTATAATTGTTGATAAAAGTCAATGTCAATGTCAGAGGTAAAATAAATATGAAGGGAATCAATGAGATTGCGATCAGTAGGTCCAATGGAATATTTCCGGATATGAGACCTGTAATAATTAGAATAGCCATACAAGGTATACAAAGGATAGTCACTAAAGAAAGTGAATATAGTAACCATCCTTTCAAGGTCAGAAACTCTAGATGAGTAAATTTACCCAAATCATGTATTATTAATTGTAGGTATTGTTTGATTGTAGAGATTGATATCTTATTTTCTTCCAGTTCCATTATGCTTGTTTAATGTCTATATTAATTACAAAATTACAACATATCCTTTATAAACTGGTATATTTCATGTAAATATGTAATAGATTACTTCATAGTTATGGTTAAATGTATTGTCAAGAAAGATATTTTGGCTATTTTTAATTTTTACCTTCTGAACATTTAGGGGTTCACTCTGTTTTAACAAAGCATTGGATATCCGGCATGTATTTAGTAGTGAATTAATTAAACGTCAAAATTATGAAGGTGAAAATATTATACACGGCTTTAATCTCATTGATCGCGGGAGGAGCGATGGCGCAAGATTGTACGTTCTTCTTTCCGCAAACAGAGGGAACGGTATGGGTCCGTAAAGGATATGACGCGAAGGGAAACTTACAATCTGTTATGAGTTATCAAGTGGATGAGGTGGAAACATTGCCTTCCGGCCAAGAGGTGGAAGCGGACTACGTATATACTAATCCCTCCGGTACGATCGTGAACAAAGGAGATATCAAGGCATACTGCCAGAATGGAGAATTTTTCCTCGACTCGAAAGAGACGCTCTCTTATCCGGGAGTGGTATCGGAAATGAATACGAATGTGGATATCACGGAGAACTTTATAAATTACCCAAATCCGTATGCGGCTAATTTCGATAAGAATAACGTGTATTTCGACGAGGCTTCCGTAAAGATCTACGATAAGAAGAACCGGAAGAATCGTAAGGATATGGCCATTAAGGATCGTGAGTTTATTAAAACGGAAAGCATAACAACTCCTGCCGGTACGTTCGATTGCGCTAAGGTAAAATATAATATCGCTACACGTTCCCCTAAATCAAAGGAGACAATCACTGGGTATGGCTATGAGTGGTACAGCCCGAATGTAGGCTTAGTGCGTACGGAACAATATGATAAGAATAACGTATTACAATCCTATACGGTATTGGAAGAATTAAAATAAAAAGGCGACTACAATCTTATGATTTGTATTAACCGGTTTAAGTGGATACGCTGTTGCTGAGAAGTGACAGCGTATTTTCTTTTATGGGAAAGATTGGGCAATTTTCTTTTTGTTTGACGTTTTTCGTTAACTTGCGGCAAATTTCGAAAAATGGAAAGAGAATATAAATCAAAAGTGGGATGGTGGTATCATCTGGTGATTATCATGGTGGTAATTGGTTGTGTGGCTGCGTTTTTGCGTACCAATATATCGGTTATAGTGGGTATGATGGTCGCTGCGTTGGGGGTGCTTCATGTTTTCTTTAATACGTATTACCGGATAACGGAAGATGATATGTTGATAGCGCATTGTAGTATTTTCCCGGAGAAGAAGATCGCTATCGCTGATATAGAGGCGTTGGAATCTACCGTGATGCCGGTGTCTAGCTACGCCCTTTCGTTGGATCGGCTGATCATATGGAGCAATGGGAAACCTTGGATGCTCATATCTCCGACCAACCGGGCTGATTTTATCAAACAGTTGAGAAAGATTAATCCTAATATACAACTTAAATAGATCTAATAGTATGAAATACGATGTCGCTATAATCGGTGGAGGTCCTGCCGGTTATACTGCCGCGGAGAGAGCGGCGCAGGGTGGGCTTTCCACGATTCTTTTTGAGAAAAACGCATTGGGCGGGGTTTGTTTGAATGAGGGATGTGTGCCGACAAAGACGCTTCTTTATTCCGCTAAGACGTATGATAATATCAAGCATGCTTCCAAGTATGCGGTGAAAGCGGAGAATCCTTCTTTTGATCTCCCGAAAATCATCGCCCGTAAGAATAAGGTCGTGAAAAAGCTGACAGCCGGTATCCGTATGAAAATGACGGAGCATGGCGTGGTGATGGTTACGGCGGAAGCTTGTATCCAAGGGCGTGCGGCCGACGGGACGATTACGATCGCCGCCGGAGAAGAGCTATACGAGGCTGCGAACCTTTTGATCTGTACGGGATCAGAAACGGTAATTCCTCCTATACCCGGATTGGCGGAGACGGAATATTGGACGAGCCGGGAGGCGTTGCAATCGAAGGAGCTTCCGGCCTCTTTGGTGATAATCGGTGGAGGCGTGATCGGTATGGAGTTCGCTTCTTTCTTCAATAGCCTTGGGGTAGAGGTACATGTCGTGGAGATGTTGGATAAGATATTAGGCCCGATGGATCGTGAGCTGTCCGAAATGTTGCAAGCGGAATACGCTAAACGGGGGATTAAGTTTTATCTAAGTCATAAAGTGACCGGGGTGCATGGAACCGAGGTTTTTGTAGAGAAAGACGGGGAGACATTCACGTTGCATGGCGATAAGGTCCTTTTGAGTGTAGGGCGTCGTCCGGTTACGAAAGGTTTTGGCTTGGAGATACTGGCTCCGGAGACTTTTCGTAATGGGGTGAAGGTGAATGAGTACATGCAGACTTCCCTGCCAAATGTATATGCTTGCGGTGATATTACCGCTTTTTCCTTACTGGCGCATACGGCAGTTAGCGAGGCGGAGGTGGCCGTGGATCATCTCTTGGGCAAATCGCGCCCGATGAGTTATAAGGCTATTCCGGGTGTCGTTTATACGAATCCGGAGATCGCCGGTGTCGGGAAGACAGAGGAGGAGTTGCAGGCAGAAGGTATTTCGTATACCGTGAAAAAAATACCGATGGCATTCTCTGGGCGTTTTGTCGCGGAGAATGAGATGGGGAATGGTGTTTGTAAGTTGATCTTGTCGGAGGATGAGACGTTGATCGGTGCCCATATGTTGGGTAATCCGGCCTCGGAGTTGATCGTGATCGCCGGAATCGCTATTGAGAAGGGGATGAAATCGGATGAGTTAAAGTCGTTTGTGTTCCCGCATCCTACGGTAGGAGAGATTATTAAGGAAGCGCTTTATTGAAATAATTATGTACCTTTGTGCCGATAATAGCGGCACATGGGTACATTTGAAGGATATGTAGGGATTCGTTTGTGGGACGGACAATTGGTGGACGATGTGGTCTTTAGCCTTTTGTTCGTCTTATTTATGTGTTTTGCGTTGGTGTTCCGTACCAATTATCGTTTATTCCTGAAGATGATGCGTGATGTGGTATATGTGAAAGAACGTCAAAATTTATTTGAGGTAACGAGGGGGAGCGAATGGCTCTTCCGGAATTTCATGACGTTTCAAGCCTTGTTTCTTTGTAGCGTTTGCCTTTTTGCTATCGCTAGGGCATATGGGTATTTCAACCATTTGCTAGAAAATACGGTGTTGATATCTATTGGGTTGATAATGATGGTATTGATGCTGTTTTATTGGTGTAAGCGCTGTTTCTATTATTTATTGGGGGTTGTTTTTACGGACGCTCCGAAATACAAGTTTTGGAAGACTAATTATAACGCTATTATAGGAGCGTGGGGGATCTGTTTATACATTCCGGCACTTTGGTTGGTATTCGTGGGGAGCAGTATACAGATTCCTGTTTTGTTGTTTGTATTTTTCTATATTCTGTGTCGTTTTGTGATAATTTATAAGACCATACGGATATTTCACAGGAAAAATAGCAGTTTTTTATATATTAGTTTGTACCTTTGCGGCCAAGAAATATTGCCTTTAGTTTTTCTGTATGAAGGCATTATTTATTTGTATAACTTTATCGAGTCAAGTACTCTATGGCATTGAATATTAAAAAATTATTGGTATCACAACCGAAGCCTGCATCGGAGAAATCACCATATTTCGATATTGCAGAAAAATACGGTGTGGAAATAGATTTCCGCCCGTTCATCAAGGTTGAACCTTTATCTTCCAAGGAGTTCAGGCAGCAACGAATCTCGGTTTTGGATCATACCGCCGTTATTTTTACGGCTCGTACGGCTATCGATCATTTCTTTCATTTATGCGAGGAATTGCGTGTGGCTATCCCGGAAACGATGAAGTATTTCTGTATGACAGAGGCGATCGCTGTTTATCTCCAGAAGTATATCGTTTATAGAAAACGTAAGATTTTTTATGGTCAGACCGGTAAGGCAGATGATTTGGTGACTGTTATCGCCAAACATGCGAAGGAGAAATACCTAGTACCTGTTTCCGATGTACATAAAGATGATCTATTCGCTTTGTTAGACGCGAAGAAAATCAACTATACGAAAGCGGTGATGTTCCGTACGGTGAGCAATGATTTCGCGAAGGACGAGAAATTCGATTATGATATGTTGGTTTTCTTTAGTCCGTCGGGTATCTCTTCCTTATTGAAGAACTTCCCGGATTTCAAGCAAGACGATATAAAGATCGGCTGCTTTGGCCCTACTACGGCAAAGGCTGTTAAAGATGCGGGTCTGCGTTTGGACGTTGAGGCTCCCACGGTGGAAGCCCCTTCTATGACTGCTGCTTTGGATTTATATCTGAAAAAACAGCAAGACGGTAAAAAATAATGACGACAAAAAGGTATACCCTTTCAAAAGAAGAACGCCTGTCGTGGAAACGTTACATTGACCTATTATTCGAAAAAGGACAATCGTTCGTGGCGTTTCCACTGCGGGTCGTTTATTTACCGATGGAGGAAGAGATGCCTGCCCGTGCTTCCTTCTTAGTGAGTGTACCGAAGAAAAAATTTAAGAGAGCCGTAAAGCGTAACTTGATCAAACGACAGGTACGTGAGGCTTACCGGGTTCGTAAATATGATTTACTGGAACCGTTGGAAGCGAAGAATAAGGGCATGTTAATCGCTTTCCTGTACCTCGATAAAGAGATCCATCCGTACGCTGTGATGGAAAAGGCAATGAAGAAAGCGATCCATATCCTTCGGGATAAAGAATAATGAGACGCTTTTTTACCACATTACTCTTATTGCCGGTTTATTTCTACAAATATTGTATCTCTCCTATGACACCGGCTTCGTGCAGGTATACGCCCACTTGTTCCGAATATGCGGTGCAAGCTTTGAAGAAATATGGCCCTGTGAAAGGATTGTATCTTGCGGTTAAACGAATACTTCGTTGCCATCCTTGGGGTGGGAGCGGTTATGATCCGGTTCCGTAACGCCATGGGTTATTATGATATACATACGCATCAGATGCCTTTCCATAAGGAGGATATCGCGATTATAAATAGGATCGTGAGTCCAATGGGTGATATGCAGCCGGGTCCACTTCTTGATACGGTTATTCGCTCATATGGTATCCATCCGTGGTATATATATAATGTAAAGGAGCAGATGGACCTACTTAGGGTATTGGTGTCTGGTTCGGGAGTCGTGGCGATCGGAGAGGCTGGACTTGATACACTGGCCGAATCTCCAATGGATTTGCAAAAAGAGGTGTTTCTGGCACAAGCCAATTTAGCGGAGGAAACACATAAGCCATTAATCATCCATTGCGTAAAAGCGTGGGCGGATCTCATTGCCTGTAAAAAGGCCGTGAAACCGGAGATGCCTTGGATTATCCATGGCTTTCGAGGTAATGGTGAACTTGCCTCCCAATTGGTTCGCTTGGGGTTTTATCTCTCTTTTGGAGATCGTTTTAATCCATCGGCTTTGCGTGCCGCATGGCCTGATTTCCTTTTCTTGGAGACCGATGATAAATCGATTGATATCCGCAGGGTCTACCAAAATGTAGCGGAAGCGTTGGATATTCCGGAAGAAAAGCTGCGGATTCAAATCGCTAAAAACGTTTCTATCTTCCACCTAAACGGATAATTATCAATTATCAATTTTCGATTCTCAATTAAAAAGTCGTACCTTTGCCTCGTATGAGATAAAGTGACAAATATATTAATGTAATACGATATAAATTAATACGATGAATTTTGTAGAAGAATTAAGATGGAGGGGCATGATCGCTGATATGATGCCCGGGACGGAAGAGCAATTGCAGAAAGAGTTGACATCGGCCTATGTGGGGATCGACCCAACGGCAGACTCTTTGCATATCGGACACTTAGTAAGTGTGATGATGCTGAAGCATTTCCAACGTGCCGGTCATCGTCCTATCGCTTTAGTGGGTGGCGCTACCGGTATGATCGGTGACCCGTCTATGAAGTCTGCCGAGCGTAATTTGCTGGACGAGGCTACTCTTCGTCACAATCAGGATTGCATCAAGAAACAATTGGCTAAGTTCCTTGATTTTGACTCCGACGCTCCTAATGCCGCTAAGTTGGTGAACAACTATGACTGGATGAAGGGTTATTCTTTCTTGAATTTTATCCGTGATATCGGTAAGCATATTACCGTGAACTACATGATGGCTAAGGATTCAGTGAAGAAACGTTTGAGCCGCGAATCCAGTGTAGGTATGTCTTTCACCGAGTTTTCTTATCAATTGCTACAAGGCTACGATTATTTGTATTTGTATGAGCATGAGGGTTGCCGCCTACAGATGGGTGGTACTGATCAATGGGGTAATATCACGACTGGTACGGAATTGATCCGCCGTACGTTGGGAGGGGAGGCTTATGCCTTGACTTGCCCGTTAATCACGAAGGCTGACGGTGGTAAGTTCGGAAAGACGGAATCCGGTAATATCTGGTTGGATCGTCGCTATACTTCTCCGTATAAATTCTATCAATTCTGGTTGAACGTAAGCGACGCTGACGCCGCCAAGTATATCAAGATCTTCACGGACTTGAGCCAAGAAGAGATCGCCGCTTTGGAGGCGGAGCAAGAGGCCGCTCCTCATTTGCGTCCGTTGCAGAAACGTTTGGCGAAAGAAGTGACTGTTATGGTTCACTCTTTGGAAGATTATGAGGCCGCTGTCGAGGCTTCCAATATCTTGTTTGGTAACTCCACGCACGAGGCTTTGTTGAAATTGGATGAGGACACATTACTAGCCGTATTCGAGGGTGTTCCTCATTTCGATATCTCCCGTGATGAATTGGCCGCAGGAATCAAGGCTGTTGATTTGTGTACTGAAAAAGCCGCTATCTTCCCTTCAAAAGGTGAGATGCGTAAATTGGTACAAAGTGGTGGCGTAAGTTTTAACAAAGAGAAATTAGCGGAGGTTGATACTGTAATCGACTGTTCTTCACTGCTTGACGATAAGTATTTATTGGTTCAAAGAGGTAAGAAAAATTATTATTTGTTGATCGCAAAGTAAAAAAATAATCAAAAAATTTGCAAGGTAAGATTTTATTCTTACCTTTGCATCGCTTTAGTAAAGCAATCGGATTGTCTCATGGTGTAATGGTAGCACTACAGTTTTTGGTTCTGTCTGTCGAGGTTCGAATCCTCGTGAGACAACTCAACAATCCAGAGAGAGGGATGTCAATTGTGGCATCCCTTTTTTATTTTGTGACATTTTCTCGTATAGATAGCTTATCCGATAAATCCCTAGGGAAAATGGGGTAGTACTTACTTTGGCCATGAAGTATATCTTCTCTGCCACTTGAAGTATATCTCCTGTGGTATTCGCAGTATAATTGTGGGGATAACCTTGCGATGTGTTTTTCATCTACACTTTTATTTATTTTTCATATATTTGTGGAAATTCTGATTTAAATCTATATTGTTATGTCACGTTCATTTCTTTTGTTTGGTTTTATCCTATATAGTGTTTTCTTGAGCAGTCTGGCGAATGCTAGTGATATCGATTTGTCTGCACCCATGGATAAAGGCGGGTGGAAATTGATATGGAGTGAGGAGTTTGACTATACGGGATTTCCTGATTCTACGAAATGGTCTTATGATACGGAAGGTAATGTATATCAATGGGGAAATAACGAGGCTCAATATTATACATCCGGCAGAAAGGAGAACGCTTGGGTCTCGGATGGGGTGTTGAGGATTACGGCCTTGAAAGAACCGATGGAAGGTCGTTCATATACATCGGCTCGCCTGATTACGAAAGGAAAAGGGGATTGGTTGTACGGACGTTTTGAGATTCGGGCGAAACTCCCGACTGGACGAGGGACATGGCCGGCCATCTGGATGCTTCCAACGGATTGGGAATACGGGGATTGGCCAAAAAGCGGGGAAATAGATATTATGGAAAATGTGGGCTATGATCCCGACACGATCGTAGGTTCTTCGCATACGGAAAAATATAATCATGCGATCGGAACTCAAAAAAATGCTAAAATTGCGTGTCCGGATTGTTATAAAGCGTTTCACGTGTACGCCTTGGAATGGGAGGAAGATGAGTACCGGCTTTATGTAGATGATCAATTATACTTTACATTTAAGAACGAGGGGACAGGCTATGAGGTTTGGCCTTACGATAAACGCTTTCATATCTTGCTGAATCTGGCGATCGGTGGGAATTGGGGAGGCCAAAAGGGTATTGATGATTCTCTTTTTCCACATGTGTTCGAGATTGATTATGTAAGAGTTTATAAGAAGTAGGGTGTAACGTGATGTTTTTTTATTTACTTTTGTGGTACATAACATTCTGTACTATATAGTGAAGGAGATACTTAAGAGGACGTTGGTTCGTATGTTGATTTGTTGCGTTATTGCCTTGTTATTTTGTATAACGGGGAATGCGAAGGTACCCTATATTCCTAAAATCATCAATTATTCCGTAAGCGATTACAAAGCGGGAAACCAGAATTGGGCCGTCTCCCAAGGCCCGGGAGGAAAGATGTATATTGGTAATAACCGGGGGCTTTTGGTTTTTGACGGTATTCACTGGGATCTTGTGAAATTACCGAATAATCTAGGTGTCCGTGCTTTGTATATATCGAAGGACGGACGTATTTATGTCGGCTCTTTCGAGGAGTTCGGGTATTTTGAGATGGATGATGAGAATGATCTGATTTATCATTCACTCAGTTCGTCTGAGATGAACGTCTATCTTAATAATGATGAGTTCTGGACGATTAATGAGTATAAGGGTGAGATTTATTTTCAATCATTCCGGAGCTTTTTTATTTATGACGGGGAAAAAGTAAGAAAAGGTGTATCTGACCTGTCCCCATTGTATATTTTCACATTGGACGATCATCTATACGTTCAGTTCATGGAGGGAGGAAGCTTTTGTCGAATGGATGACGGCCAGTTTACAGAGTTACTCTCGAAAAAGGTTTTGGAGGATGATGTGGTTTCGGTCTTGCCATTTGATCATCAGCTATTATTGGTCTCGGCTCGTAGTGGATGTTTTATCTATGATGAGGTGCGTAAAAAATTGTCTGTGTGGAATACACCAGCCAATGAGATATTAAAGGAAGGGATCGCAAACCGGGGAGTCATGATGAAAGATTCTACTTTTATTGTGGGTACGATTTCTAATGGGGTTGTAGCGATTAATAAGCAGGGGGAAACTTTGTGGCATATCAACCGGGAGAATGGCTTGATTAATAATACGGTATTGAGAGTATTTGCTGATAATTCGGATAATTTATGGGTTACATTGGATAATGGTATCGCGCAGATACATGTGAATTCTCCGATCTATTTTTATGAACCGCTTGAGGCCCAGATTGGTATGGTGCATGATATGGTGATAGAGAAGGGTATTGTTTATTTAGCTACGAACCAAGGTCTTTATGCGTTATCTGAGAATGATAGTTATCCAACCTTGATTCCCGGTACTCAAGAACAGACATGGTATATCTCCGATGTCGGAAATCAACTGATTGCCGGACATAATACAGGTACCTTACAGCTAGAGGGCCGAAAAGCTACTCAGATACCGGGGCCCAATGGAGGGGGTACCGCATTACGTAAGACAATTATCCATGGAAAGGAAGTTTTACTCCAGATGTCTTACCGTCCACTCAGTGTTTTCACCCGGGATATGGTTACTAATCGTTGGAAATTTAGCCATAATGTAGAAGGATTCTCTAATTTGATCAAATCGTTTGAGGTTGACCCTACCGGCAATATATGGGCTAGCCATATGTATAAAGGTATCTATCGTCTTCGCTTGAATGAGGATTTGAGGAGTGTGAAAGAGATGGAGTATATCGGAAAACTGGAGGAAGGTAATGAGAGTGGTACGATTAATGTAATGAAATTACGCGGACGTATTGTTTTCTCGGATGGGAGTAAGTTTTATACTTATGAGGATTTGACTGGAAAGATCGTTCCTTATGATTTGTTGAATGAGGATTTTCCCGAGTTAAGCGATACCTATCGGGTTGTTTCCTTGAATAATGATTTATATTGGTTTATCCGGAATTCGGAATATGTATTGTTAGGATATGAGTCCGGGCGATTCCAGTTAAAACAGCGTATTCCTTTTACTTTGTTTGATAATCCGACCATAGAGGATAGGGGAAATATTTATGTGGCTTCCGACGGGACGTCTTATTTTTGTCTAAACGGGGGGATCGCTCGTTATGACAGATACCGGAATTATGTGGATACGACTCGAGTTCCATTGAGTTTGTCGCAAGTAAGAGCTTATAATCGGCACGAAAATGAGTTCGCTCCGCTCCCTTGCAAGGGAGCGGACGCACCGGAAGCTGGTGCGTCCGCATTGAGTTATAGTTATAATACAATCCTTTTCAAGTTTTCGTATCCGGATTTTACGGGGCGCCGTTTCCTGATCTATTATAAATTGGACGGATTTGATAATGAATGGATAGAAGGCACCAGTAATTTTCAACGGACTTATTCTAATTTACCCTATGGTAATTTTGTGTTACATGCGGTTGTGAAAGACGATCGAGGAAAAGAGCTATCTTCTCTGTCTTATCCATTCAAGATCGAACGTCCATTTTATAGCTCTTGGTGGGCGCTGATCATCTATTTTGCTTTGTTTTTATGTATACTGGTCGTATTAGTGAGAATGTATACGATGTGGATTGTCATGCGTGAGAAAAAAGTTAACGAGGAGCAAAAGAGATTGCAAGAAGAGCAATTGAGGGCGCAAGAGCAATTAATTGTCAAGCTAGAGAATGAAAAATTAGAAAATGACCTTACTTATAAGAGTAAGGAATTAGCCAGTGCTACTTTGTCTGTTATCTCTCATAATGATTTCCTTGAAGGTCTAAAAAAGGAAATACAAGCTCAACAATTATCAGGAAGTTATACGAAACGATTCTTCGATAAGCTCATCCGCATGATCGAAGAGAATATATCAGGCGAGGATGAATGGGCCATTTTCCAGACTAATTTCGATCGTATCCACGAAAAGTTCTTTACGAATCTAAAAGAGCGGTATCCCGATTTGACTCCGGGCGATTTACGATTATGCGCTTTATTACGTTTGAATATGCCAACTAAGGATATGGCTCGTATGCAAAATCTTTCCGTACGTGGTATCGAGGCGGCGCGCTATCGATTGCGTAAAAAACTAAATCTACCGGAGGGGCAAAGCTTGGTAGATTTCATGATCCAGTTCCACTAAGAAATTTCATAGTTATGAATGAAAAATATCATAACTATGAAATAAGAAAATCATAACTATGAGTTTTCCTTGTCATTTTTGTGTTCCCATATTTAGTGAGATGTGTTTAATAACATATAATGTTCTCCTTTTGAATTAACAAATGTATTATAACTGAAAATAAGATAATTAATATGTATTGCAGTAGTATAAAAGTAGTAATTTTCTGCTTGCGCAAGGCTTGCAGTAGTGTTGAAGTATACAAAAATTTGCCCTTTTTTAGGTTTGGGTGTTCATTTGCTTCAAATTTAATAATGAGTGTAAAAACAAATGTTCAACTTTAAAACTAGAATGAATGAAAGCTAAATTAATGCTTTGTTTATGCCTGTTACTTGCCGCGACAACAATGTTTGCGCAGAATCTGACAGTTACTGGTGTGGTAACTGAAAAGGCCACAGGATACCCGGCTATCGGGGTGAGTGTTTTGGTTAAGGGTACGACTAACGGTACCATAACCTCTATGGATGGAGACTATACTTTGAGTAATGTTCCCAAGAATGCGACTTTAGTATTTAGTTATGTAGGTATGACTACACAAGAAGTTCCGGTTAACGGACAGACTGTAGTAAATGTTCTTATGAGTGAGGATACGCAAAACTTGGAAGAGGTTGTCGTTATCGGTTATGGTACGAGTAAGGCTAAGGATTTGACAGCTCCAATTGCCGTGATCAAGGCTGATGAGATTACGAAACATGCGACATCATCTCCGATGAGTGCTTTGCAAGGAAAAGTGCCGGGTGTGTAGATTACGAATAGTGGCCAGCCAGGTTCCGGTCCTTCCGTACGTATTCGTGGTATCGGTTCTATGAATACGGATAGCCAACCTTTGTATGTTGTAGATGGAATGTTCTTTGATAATATTGATTTCTTGAATAATAGTGATATTCAAGATTTGTCTATTTTGAAAGATGCTTCTGCCGCTTCTATTTATGGTGTACGTGCGGCGAATGGCGTAGTCTTGGTTACGACAAAGAAAGGTGCGTTGAATCGTCCTGCTACGGTTACTTATGATGGTTATGTTGGCTTTCAAAAGGCTACGAATGTATTGAAAATGGCTAATAGTGAGCAATATGCGACTATGATCAGTGAGATGGGTAATGAAACCTTACAGGCTGTTGTAAATAACGCTAAAAATGTTTGGGGAACACTTCCGAATACAAACTGGTATGATGAGATCTTACATACAGCTTTAACTCACAACCATTCTTTAGACATTTCTGGAGGTACTGAAAAAGCTACTTATTCTGTGGGTACCTCTTATTTGTATCAAGATGGTATCTTGGATTCTAAAAATGATTACTCTCGTTTCAATTTGCGTACGAAAGCGGATTATAAGGCTTTTGATTGGTTGAAAGTAGGAGCTAACGTTGTTTTGAGCAACTCTACGCAAAACTTGCCAAACGGCGAGGTTTGGTTAGCAGCTTTCCGTACACCGGGTATTATTCCTGTATATGATGAAAATAGCTCCTTGAATCCGTATCCTACGAAATATGGTTCTCCTGCCCAAATCGGTTTGAGTGAGTATTACTACAATCCGGTCGCTCAAGCGGAGTATTATGATTCTAAAAATTCAATGTTGCGCGTAATGCCTTCTTTCTATGCGCAATTCGACTTCTTGCCGGAGAATAAGTTATTCTTTAAAACGGCTTATAGCCAAGATATCAATGTTATTCAGACAAGAGCTTATACTCCTGAATATTTGGTTGGTGGAACTCAGTTGAATTCGACTCCCCTTTTGAATAAGAAGAATGATATTTATCACAGTTGGATTTTAGATAATACATTGACCTATACAGATACGTTCGGTGATCATGGTTTAACCGCGATGTTGGGTCAATCCGTACGTGAAGAGAACTGGCGTAACCTATGGGGAGAAGCTACAGGTGTTCCGGGCGGACACGAGGAATATTACTATTTGAATCAAGGTAATGCGGATGGACGTAAAACTGGCGATGACGGTACGACTTATCGTGGTGTTTCTTGGTTCGGTCGTGTATCTTATGATTATAAAGGCAAATATTTATTGTCTGCTACAATGCGTGCCGATGGTTCTTCCAAATACCAAGAGAAATGGGGTTATTTCCCTTCTGTAGGTGCTGCTTGGAATATTTCAGAAGAAGGATTCATGAAAGATCAGAAATGGGTTGATTATCTGAAATTACGTGCGAGCTGGGGTAAGTTAGGTAACGATAAGGTTGCGGCTAGTGATGGTTTCGCTTCCATTACGCAAGATATGGGTACCTCTGGTATATTTGGAGGAAGCGCTGTTCCTGGTTATACGAACTTGGTTTATTTTAGTTGGTTAGGTTGGGAAGTCGTGAATGAGACGAACGTCGGTTTAGATTTTCGTACGTTGAATAGCCGTTTGACAATAGAGGCAGACTGGTATTATCGTTTGACTCAAAATGCCGTGATCGATGCTCCTCTGCCAATGGGTGCCGGTAACTTATTAGGTAACAGAGGTGAGATTTTGAATACAGGTGTTGAGTTGTCTTTTAACTGGGCTGATAAGATCGGTAAAGATTTCTCTTACTACATTGGAGCAAACTTGACAACCTTGCACAATGAGGTAAAAGATTTGAATGGTTTATCTTATTTATATGGTGGTTCTGCGGAGTTCCGTACGATTTCTCAAGTTGGTGGTGAGTTGAATGCTTACTATGGATATGATATTGAGGGTGTTTATCAGAATGCCGCAGAGGTCGCTGCTGATCCGATTGCTGTAGCAAATGGTTTGGAGCCCGGAGATTTCAAGTATGTTGACCAAAATAAGGATGGTAAGATTGATAATAAAGACCGTGTAACATTGGGTTCTTATATCCCGAACTTCAATTACGGTATCAACTTAGGATTCTCTTACAAGAATTTCGATTTCTCTATGGTTATGCAAGGTGTAGCTGGAAACCAGATCGTAAACCGTAAACGTGGTGACCGCCGTTGGCACTCTGAATTGAACTATGACTTAGATCAGTTCGAGAATCGTTGGACAGGTGAGGGCTCTACTAACGAATATATGTCTGCGAAAGGTTCTGTAAAACCTTGGAATATCTCTAACTTTAACTCATTCTATGTAGAAGATGGTTCTTATTTCCGTATTCAGAATGTACAAGTTGCTTATACATTCCCGAAGAAAGACTTTGGAAAATTCAAGATGCCGAGCATTCGTTTGAGCTTGACTGCTGATCGTCCTTTGACTGTTTTCAAGGCAAACAGCTTCAGCCCAGAGTTGGGTAGTAAGAACGAGAAAGGTGAGATAGCATCTTCTTCTTATGGATTTGATGAGCGTGTATATCCTTTAGCATCTTCTTATACGTTAGGTCTTCGTATTATTTATTAATCTTTAAATGCTAATCAGAAGTATATGAAAAATATATTAAAAAAACAGATTTTATGGGCTATCCCTTTAGCCTTTTCATTGCTGACATCCAGTTGTAGTGATTACTTGGATAAGCTTCCAGAGAATACTGTAGAGGTAGAGGGTATTGATTATACGAATAAATCGAATATGTATATGCCTGTTTCCGGTGTATATGCGACCGCTCGTGGTTATCTGGGGTCTTGGTCCTCGTATGGATGTATCATAGTTCGCGGTGACGATGTGAATAAAGGAGGATCTCCTACGGACCAGATTGAGTATGAGTATGCTAGTAAATTCCAGTATGATCGTTTGACTACTTTCTGGGCATTAAGTGGCCTTTGGGGAAACTGCTATTATGTTGTCTCTACTTCTAATTCAGCATTGGAGTCTTTAGAGAATTATGCTAAACATTTGACGAGTGAGTCAGACAAGCAATTAAACGCTCAATATGCTGCTGAAGTTCGCTTTTTCCGAGCATATGCTTATTTCCAGTTGGTAAATTTATTTGGCGATGTGCCTCTTTTGTTAGACAATCAAGAACTGAATGTATTCAAGAATACGAAAGAGGATGTAAAGAAGTACATTTATGACGAGTTGGATTATTGTATAGCAAACTTACCGGCTATTCGTCCGAATGAGTCTGAGCATCCGGGAGCGGTTACAAAATATACCGCTGAGATGTTGAAAGCGAAACAGAAGATGTATGATAATGAATGGGATGAGGTATTGGCCTTGACCGAGGATATCGTCAATAGCGGAAAGTTTGAGTTGTATAATGATTTCTATGAGTTGTTTAAGATTCCGGGAAAATTGTGTAATGAGTCTTTGCTAGAGTATCAATTTACTGACTTTGGAAATGGAAGTGGTGATATCGTTTCTTCTGACAACTGGTTTGCGTTCCAAGGTCCTCGTGGAGAGGCTCCTATCTCTGGATGGGCATTTATTGAGCCGACTGAGAAAATCCGTAATTTATTCTCTAAACGTGGTGAAGCGGTTCGTGCGGAAACAACGTTCCTCATGACGGATGCCACTACTCGTGACGGTGATTATATTCCTGTCGCTCAACCGGGTGAACCGACTGCTTATAATGGAAAGGCTTATACACCGGCTAATCAAATGACTCCGGGACGTACTGGATATGGCGATAATAATAATATCCGTGTATTCCGTTATGCTGATGTGTTGTTAATGAACGCTGAGGCTAAAGTTCGTAAGGGACAAAATGGAGACGCTCCATTAAACTTGGTTCGCGAACGTGCTGGTTTAGCTCCGATTGCAAATGCGACTTTGGATCAAATTCTGGAAGAGCGTCAAGTTGAGTTGGCATTGGAATGGGGCGAACGTTTCTTCGATTTAGTCCGTACGGACAGAGCCACTCAAGAACTTCCGGGTTTTGTGAAAGGAGAAAGCGAATATTATCCGATACCACAGGATCAAATTGACTTGAATCCTAACTTAGAAGCTGAGCCTGTGCCTTTTGAGCCGGAAGTAACAGAGTAATATAAGATTCTCATTATTTACTAGACCTTTGTAGTTTGGCAAGGCGGTGTCAACCCGTTTGGCACCGCCTATTTTATCTCAAATCATATCTTTATTTATATAAATATCAGCATCATGAAACACATCGCATTACTAACTACTCTCTTATTATCCGCCAGCTTGCAAGCGGTGGAGAAACCTTACGACTATGTTTTCTTCGAGAATAGCTTGATGAAAGGGGATTACTTTTATTCTCAAGCGAAATATACCTCACCTTCTTGGATTAAAAATGCGAGACATCATCTTCCGGTTGCCGGCTCTGTCGCTTTTACGCCCGGCAATTCCTTGGAGCTTACCTATGTATCCGCTCCCGGTGGAGATTGGTATAGCGAGATACAATATTGCCCGGTCCGTGGCAATGACTTCTTTCGTGAGCCTTCTACGCTCTCTATGCAAGTGCAGTTGAGAGAGAGCATGAATGCTGCCGCTCTTCCCAATATCGCTATTCGTTATGCGGACAGCACGTATACCCAATACCTAAACCTGAGAAATTATCTGAAAGATACACGTCCCGGCGTATGGCATTCCGTATCCATTCCTTTGAAGGATTTCGGATTAAACGCCGTGAACGATACGAACATCAAGAAATTAGCGGCTGTAGCCCTTCGTCCCGGTACGGCCGATGGAAACGAATATACGATTTATCTGGACGATATAGAGCTTTTGCCGGCTTCCCTCCCGTCGGTAAGTACCTTAAACGCTCCGGTCTTGCAGGAAGCTAAGGCTTATGAGCGTCATATCGATATTAAATGGGTTCCTCAATCAAAGGAGGATATAAAATACTATCGCATTTACCGTTCTTTCGACGGGATCACTTACCAGCCGGTCGCTGTCCGCCGCCCTTGGATGAATCGTTATACCGATTTCTTGGGAGAGGTTGGTAAAAAGGCTTATTATAAGGTGACGGTCGTGGATTATGCGCTGAATGAATCCAATGATTCCCAGACAGTCTCGGCCACTACCTATCCAATGACGGACGAGCAATTGCTGGATATGGTACAGGAAGCGAACTTCCGTTACTATTGGGAGGGAGCGGAGCCAAATAGCGGTCTTGCCCGTGAGAATATTCCCGGACGGAATGATATGATCGCTACCGGGGCTTCCGGCTTCGGTATCATGGCGATCGTGGCGGGTATCGAACGGGGATTTATCACCCGGGAAGAGGGCGTACAGCGTTTCTTGAAAATCACTTCTTTCTTGGAGAAAGCGGATAAATTCCATGGGGCGGTCTCTCACTTTATTGATGGGACAACCGGGAAGACGGTCGCTTTCTTCGGCCCGAAAGATAATGGAGGTGATTTGGTGGAGACCTCTTTCTTATTCCAAGGGCTGTTAACGGCTCGTCAATATTTCAACCAAGAGAATGACAAGGAGAAACAAATCCGTAAGAGCATCGATTCTCTGTGGAAGAACGTGGAATGGAGCTGGTATAAGCAATTTAAGGACAGCCCATATCTATATTGGCACTGGTCTCCAGATCAGGCGTGGGTGATCAATCATAAATTGATCGGCTGGAATGAGACCATGATTACCTATATGTTGGCTATCATGGGGCCGAAATACGGAATCTCTCCGGAGATGTATTATAGCGGCTGGGCCAGCCAAGAGGAGTATGCGCAAGAATACCGTGCCGATTGGGGGCGTGTAGAAGATGGTAAGATGTATACGAATGGCAATACTTATTATGGGGAGAACTTGAAAGTAGGTGTCTCTAATGGAGGTCCTCTTTTCTTTATCCATTACTCCTATCTCGGGCTGGACCCACATAAGTTCACGGATAAGTACACGAATTATTTCGAGAACAACCAGAAAATGGCAAAGATCAATCAACGGTATTGTATCGAGAACCAAGGGGGGTATGTAGGTTATGGAGAAGATTGTTGGGGATTGACCGCCAGCGATTTCGCTTGGAACTATCAAGCTCAGGAGCCGATGCCGCACAGGGATAACGGAACGATGGCACCTACGGGCGCTCTGGCTTCTTTCCCTTATACGCCGGACGCTTCCATGAAAGCCTTGCGGAATTATTATCGTAACCATGGCAGCTTCTTATGGGGTGAGTACGGTTTCCGGGATGCTTTCAACTTGACTGTAAATTGGGTGTCTCCCTTATTTATGGGATTGAATCAAGCGCCTGTAACGGTTATGATCGAGAATTACCGTACGAATCTGTTGTGGAACCTTTTCATGAGCCATCCGGATGTCCAGAAAGGTATCCAAAAGATTCAATCCATAAAATAATAATGCGACAAAAAACAACAATAACTTATCTTGAACATAATATGCTGGCATGTAATAGAATAAATAGGGCTATCGCTTCTTGGAAAAAACATGTACGTGTTTTCTCGGAAACATGTACGTCTTTTTCGGAAAACACGTACATGTTTTTCCGGAAAGACGTAGGAGTTTCTAGCGCTTCCTTAAAAGCCTACAATAAGTGTATGCTCGTATCACTCCTTGCCTCTTTCTTTGCGGTCTCTACCGTAAACGCTCAAGTAAACGAGCGGGGAGATTCCGTGATCGTGATCAAAGGGCAGGTAAGCGATTACTATATTACCGTATCCCCAGAGCATTTTCTGGAAGGTACGATTACCGGACCGGACGGCAAGCCCTTGGAAGGCGCTACAGTGATGTTCACGGCTAGCCCGGTTCATTATACCACCGATGCGACAGGCTATTATAAGATACAAGCAAGCCGCTACGATCATGAGTTATTCGTGTATTATCCGGGGATGAAGTACGCTTATCGCACGTTTGGCGATAACGATACGAAAATAGATATCCGGATGGAAGCGGATCCTCGTGATGTACGGGTAAAAGCTCCTCAGCAAGCCACCCGCTGGTTCGACGCTACGGCCGATCATCCCTCTACCTATTGCAACCCGATGAATTTGAGCTACTGCTTCCGGGCGAATCTGCCGGATTTGGTAAAGAATGGCTCTTTCCGCTCTACGGCCGATCCGATGATGGTCATGTATAAAGGGGAATATTTCCTTTTCGCCACGAACCAAGCCGGATTCTATTATTCCAAGGATTTGAGCAATTGGGAGTTTGTATTCGCCGGTTTCCAACGTTATCCGGAAGATGACGACTTGTGCGCTCCGGCCGCTTTCGTAAGTGGAGATACCTTGTTCTATACCGGTTCTACCTATGCGGGATTGCCTATTTGGTATAGTACGAACCCGAAAAGCGGAAAGTTCAAGCGGTATGTGGAGAAAACGGCTCTTCCTAGCTGGGACCCGGCATTTTTGCTGGATGATGACGGACGTTTGTATATGTACTATGGTTCAAGTAATGAGTTTGCTTTGAAGGGAGTGGAATTGGATCGCCGTGATTTCCACCCGATCAGCAAGATCCAAGAGATCATGATGCTGCGCCCGGAAGAACACGGATGGGAACGTTTCGGGATGAACAATGACGATAGTACGACTTTAGCGCCTTTTACGGAAGGAGCTTTCGTGACCAAGCATAACGGTAAATATTATTTCCAATACGGTGCGCCGGGAACGGAGTTCAAGGTCTATGCGGATGGTGTCTATGTATCCGACAAGCCGATGGGCCCGTTCACCTACCAGAAACATAACCCGATGAGCTATAAGCCGGGAGGTTTCGTACAAGGTGCCGGTCATGGTGGTACTTTCGAGGATGCGTATGGCAATTACTGGCATGTGGCTACTTGCATGCTTTCTTTGAAATATAAGTTTGAGCGTCGTATTGGTTTGTACCCTACGGCATTCGATAAGGATGGCGTGATGTATTCGAACACCGCTTTCGGGGACTATCCTTTGCTTACGCCGAAAGGGAAGGTAGATGATATCGCGAATACGTTTTCCGGCTGGATGTTGCTATCGTATGGAAAACCGGTGATGGCCTCTTCCATGGATAGTACGTTAGTACCAGAGAATGTAACGGATGAGAGCATGCGTACTTTCTGGTCCGCCCGCTCGGGAGAACCGGGTGAATGGCTCCAGATCTCTTTAGAGGGATTGAAAGAGGTACGTGCGATCCAGTTGAACTATTACGAGCATAGAGCCGTACAGCATAATAAGGCGATGGACTTGTATCATCAATATCGTATTTATCATTCTATAGATGGACAAAATTGGGAATTGGTAGTCGATAAGAGCGATAACGACAAGGACGTTCCGCACGACTATATCGAGTTGCGTGAGCCTTTGAAAACCCGTTATTTGAAAATAGTGAACGAACATGTGCCTTCGGGCAACTTCGCTATGTCCGGATTTCGTATTTTTGGAAATGGTTTGGGAGAAGCTCCCGCCGCCGTTAAGAACTTAAAGGTGGAACGCTCAAAAGCGGATAAGCGGAATGCGATGATCACTTGGGAGCCGGTAAAAGAGGCGTACGCTTACAATATCTATTATGGTATAGCGCCGGATAAATTGTACAACAGTATCACGGTACTGGGAGATACGATGTACGATTTCAGGGGCTTGGATAAGGATACGGACTATTATTTCTCGATCGAGGCATTGGGAGAGAGCGGTCGTTCACCGATGAGTAAAGTATTGAGACGATAACTATTTTAAATGTATATATCTATGAATACCTATTTCCGTACAGGCGTTGTTACCCTGTTGCTTGGCTTTTCGTTGACCGCTTGTCATGAGGCCAAGAAAAGTGACACATCCGCAGAGTCTACGGCCAGTGAGCGTAAGTTGGATTTTCAGTCGGATGATGAATTCTTGACCTATATACAAAAGGCTCACTTTAATTATATGTGGGAAGGTGCGGAGCCTACCTCCGGACTGGCCTGTGAGCGTATCCATATGGATGGCGTGTATCCTGAGAACGACGCTGATATCGTGACCACCGGAGGTAGTGGTTTTGGCATCGCCGGGCTGTTGGTAGGTATTGAGCGTGGTTTTATCACCCGTGAGGAAGGTGTGGCCCGTTTTCATCAAATCGCTGATTACTTGGCGAAGGCCGATCGTTTCCATGGGGTCTGGCCTCACTGGATGCATGGACCTACGGGTAAGGTAAAGCCTTTCGGCCAGAAGGATGACGGAGGCGATTTGGTAGAGAGCGCTTTCTTAATGCAAGGTCTCTTATGCGTACGCCAATATTTCAAGGACGGTAATGCGAGCGAGAAAGCGTTGGCCGCGAAGATTGACCAGCTATGGCGTGAGATGGAATGGACATGGTATTTGAACGGGCAGGATGTATTGTATTGGCATTGGAGCCCGAATTACGCATGGGAGATGAATTTTCCTTTGGAAGGTTACAATGAATGTCTGATTACTTATATTTTGGCGGCGTCTTCGCCTACGTATCCGATCCCGGCTTCCGCTTATCATAACGGATGGGCTCGTAAAGGAGGGATCAAGAGCGATGCGGTCGCTTACGATTTACCTTTGATCTTGAAACATAATTATGCCGAGGAGTACGGCGGTCCGTTGTTCTGGGCACATTATTCTTATATCGGCCTATGTCCGGTCGGCTTATCGGATCGATACGCTAACTACTGGGACTTGAACCGGAATCACGTATTGATCGATTACCGTTATTGCGCGGAGAATCCGAAGGGCTTCAAGGGATATAGCGACGCTTGCTGGGGATTGACCGCCAGCTATTCCGTGAAAGGCTATAACGCGCATATGCCCTCCAACGATCATGGGGTAATTACGCCGACAGCCGCCTTGAGCAGTTATCCGTATACACCGGAGGAATCCTCGAAGGCATTGAAGCATTTCTATTTCAATCTGGGAGATAGCATCTGGGGTAAGTATGGTTTTTACGACGCTTTCAGTGAAGGCGAGAATTGGTATCCGCATCGTTATCTGGCGATAGACCAATGTACGATCACCCCGATGATCGAGAATTACCGTACGGGCCTTCTGTGGCGTTTGTTTATGAGCTGTCCGGAAATCCAGGACGGTTTGAAGAAATTGGGTTTCACGATCCATAATGCGAGAGAATCTTAATATTTAAATAACATGAGAAAGATTATATTATCATTCGCCGCTTGTTTGGCACTTGCGGCATACGGACAAAAGCCCGTTCAAGATACGAGAGCGATGGATACGTTTATCGATCAGTTGATGGGTAAAATGACTTTAGATGAGAAGATCGGACAGCTGAACTTGTCCGGTGGTGGTGTTCCCGGCATCTTGAGTGGCTCGGAAGGTGCGGACGAGACGATTCGTCGGGGCTGGCTGGGTGCTACGGGAGGCTCGGAGCTGGAGACGTTCCGTAAATTGCAGGAGATAGCGGTTAAGGAATCTCGCTTAGGAATTCCGCTTTTGTTCGGACTGGATGTAATTCATGGATATCATACGATCTTCCCGATCCCATTGGCTTTGTCTTGTAGCTGGGATACGACGTTGATCGAGCAAAGTGCCCGTATCGCCGCTATCGAGGCCAGCTCAAACGGTGTGACATGGACGTATTCCCCGATGGTGGATATCGCCCGTGACGCTCGTTGGGGACGTATCGCCGAGGGTAGTGGAGAGGACCCTTGGTGGGGTGGAAAGATCGCCGCCGCCATGGTGAGAGGTTATCAAGGAGATGACTTGACGAAAGAGAACACGATCTTGTCTTGCTTGAAGCACTTTGCCTTGTATGGCGCTTCCGAGGCCGGTCGTGATTATAATACGGTGGATATGAGCCGTATCAAGATGTTTAATGAGTATTTCCCTCCTTATAAAGCGGCTGTAGAGGCTGGTTGTGCCACGGCCATGTCTTCCTTTAATTTGGTGGAGGCGATTCCGGCTACGGGTAACCGTTGGTTATTGACCGATTTGCTTCGTGATCAATGGGGATTCAATGGGTTTGTCGTTTCCGATTATAATTCGATCGGCGAGATGACCAATCATGGTTTGGGTGATACGCAGACCGTATCGGCCTTGGCTTTGCATGCCGGCTTGGATATGGATATGATGACAAATGGTTATATCACGACCTTGAAGAGGTCGTTGGAAGAGGGCCGTGTGTCTCAAGCGGATATTGATCAGGCTTGCCGCCGTGTATTGGAGGCGAAATATAAATTAGGCTTGTTCGAGGACCCTTATCGCTACTTGGACGCGGATCGTGCGAAAAAGAATACGTTCACGGATGAGCATATGAATACGGCTCGCCATATCGCCGGTAAATCCATTGTCTTGTTGAAGAATGACAAGGGTTTGTTGCCTTTGCGAAAGACAGGGACGATCGCCGTGGTAGGCCCGTTGGCGGATAAGAAGGTTGAGTTGTTCGGGACATGGTGTGGTATCGATACGGCGAAGTCGGCTTCCGTAGTGCAGGCTGTGAAGGAAATGGTTGGCAATAAGGCCCGTGTGATCTTCGCCAAGGGATGTAATTTGACGAACGAGCCGATGTTGGCGAAAGCCAGTGGCTTGAAGGTTGATCCGGTGGAGAATACCCGTTTGGTGAAGGAAGCGGTTGAGCAAGTGAAAGATGCGGATCGTATCATCGCCGTAATGGGTGAGCCGAATAACTGGTCCGGAGAGGCTTGCAGCCGTGCGGATATTAGTTTGCCGGAGAGCCAGAAAGAGCTGTTGAGAGCTTTGTTGGAGACCGGTAAACCGGTGGTGTTGGTCTTGGCGAATGGCCGTCCGTTGACCTTGGAGTGGGAGGATAGCCAATTCTCCGCGATCGTTGAGGCTTGGCATGGAGGTTCCGCCGCGGCTCGCGGATTGGTGGACGTATTGTTCGGCGACGTGAATCCTTCCGGTAAATTGACGACTACATTCCCTCGTAGCGTAGGCCAGATTCCTTTGTATTACAATGCTAAGAAAACAGGCCGCCCAATGAATCCGGATGATCATTTCACTTCTAAATATCTGGATATCACGAACGATCCTTTGTATCCGTTTGGCTATGGCTTGAGTTATACGACTTTCTCTTACGGTGATCTTCAGCTGGATAAGACGAGTGTGCAAGGAGAGAACGGTGTATTGACCGCCAGCGTACAGGTGACGAATACGGGCAAGCTAGAGGGCGAGGAAGTCGTACAGTTATATATCGGCGATCCGGCTGCCAGCATCTCCCGTCCGATGAAAGAGTTGAAGAACTTCCAGAAGATATCCTTGAAACCGGGTGAGAGCCGAAAAGTCTCTTTTACGATTACGCCGGAAGACTTGAAATTTTATAACAGCGCGTTGGAATACATCTGGGAACCGGGCTTATTCAATATCTACGTAGGTACGAACTCCCGGGACGTGAAATCGGCGCAGGTAACTTGGAACAAATAATACATATACGAATACGAATAATGAAAAGGTTAACGACTTTTATCGCTGGTGCGGCCGTTGCCGCTACCTTGGGGGGATGCCAGCAGCCCGCTGTAAGCGGTTGGAAAAGCTTCAGCGGCGACAAAAATATTGAACGCCGTGTAGATTCTGTGCTCTCTTTGATGACCTTGGAGGAAAAGGTGGGGCAGATGGCCCAATACTCCTGTAACTGGGATGTGACCGGCCCGGTTATGACGGGGGATTATGAGACTTTGCTGAAACAAGGTCTTGTAGGAAGCTTGTTTAATGTATATACGGTAGATGGCGTACGTAAAATGCAAGAGATGGCTCTGTCCGAGAGCCGTTTGAAGATACCCGTATTGTTTGGTTATGATGTCGTGCACGGCTATCGTACGATTTTCCCGATGCCGTTGGCGGAATCCTGCTCTTGGGATTTGGAGCGGATGCGTAAAAGTGCGGCGATCGCGGCGGATGAGGCGAGCGCTTCCGGTATCGCTTGGACGTTCGCCCCGATGGTGGATATCTCCCGGGATGCCCGTTGGGGACGTGTAATGGAAGGTGCCGGTGAGGACCCGTATTTGGGAAGTCTGATTGCGAAGGCCCGTGTCGAGGGTTTCCAAGGAGGAAACGATTGGCGTTCGTTGGCCGACGTAAATACGGTCTTGGCTTGTTGTAAGCACTTTGCCGCTTATGGGGCCGCTGAGGCCGGACGTGATTATAATACGTCTGAGTTGTCGCAAAATACATTGATGAATTATTATATGCCGCCTTATTTAGCGGCTAAGGAAGCGGGAGTCGCTACGTTCATGGCCTCCTTCAATGAGATCAACGGAGTGCCCAGCACGGGTAATAAATGGTTGATGACCGATTTGTTACGTAAGGACTGGGGCTTCAATGGTTTCGTGGTTACCGATTATACCGGTATCAATGAGATGGTAGCCCATAGTATCGTGCGAAATGATAAGGAGGCGGGAGAACTGGCCGCGAACGCCGGTATCGATATGGATATGACAGGTGGCATCTACAGCCAATATCTTGTACAATCCGTGAAAGAGGGCAAGGTCTCGGAAGAGAATATCGACCGTGCCGTGGCGAGCATCTTGGAGATGAAGTTCCTCTTGGGCTTGTTCGATGATCCATATCGTTACTTGGACAATGAGCGTGAGAAGAATACGATCATGAAGCCGGAGTTTTTGCAAGAGGCTCGTGAGACTTCCGCTCGCTCGATCGTCCTTTTGAAGAATGATAATAACTTCTTCCCGATCTCGAAGGATAAGAATATTACGGTAGCCTTGATCGGCCCGATGGTAAAAGATAAGATCAACCAGAATGGCGAGTGGGCTGGCCGGGGTGAGCGTGAGGAGAGTATCTCTTTGTTCGAGGGTCTGACCGAGAAATATGCCGGTACGAACGTGAAGTTCATTTATGCCGAGGGATGTGATCTCTTGACTGATGATTCATCTAAATTCGCTGAGGCGATCGCTACGGCTCGCCGTGCGGATATCGTATTGGCGGCTATGGGCGAGGATTTCAACTGGAGTGGTGAGGCGGCTTGCCGTACGGACTTGAAATTGCCGGGCGCTCAACAAGCCTTGTTGAAAGAATTGAAAAAGACGGGTAAACCTCTTGGTTTGATCTTGGTGAACGGACGTCCTTTGGATCTTTCTTGGGAGGATCAGCATGTCGACGGTATCTTGGAGGCTTGGTATCTGGGTACGATGGCAGGTCATGGTATGGCCGATGTGATCAGTGGCGATTATAATCCGTCCGCTCGCCTGACGATGTCTTTCCCTCGTACGGTAGGTCAATTGCCTCTGTATTACAATCAGAAACCGACAGGCCGCCCGGTTCCTCCGGAAGCTCCGGATACGGATTATAAATCCAGATATATGGATGTGCCTAACACACCGTTGTATCCGTTCGGTTATGGCTTGAGCTATACGACTTTCGCCGTGAACTCTATGAAGCTGGATCAGAACTCTTTCACGAAAGGGGGCAAGATCACGGTAACGGCTGAGGTAGAGAATACGGGTAAGGTGGATGGCGAGACGGTCGTCCAGATGTATATCCGCGACTTGGCGGGTAGCGTGACCCGTCCGGTTAAAGAGCTGAAAGGTTTCGAGAAGGTGGCTTTGAAAGCGGGCGAGAAGAAGCAAGTCTCTTTCACGATTGACGAAGCTTTGCTGGCTTTCTATGGTATCGATATGCAGAAGAAAGCCGAGCCGGGTGATTTCACGGTTTGGGTAGGCTTGAATTCTACCGACGAGGCGAATCAGTCTTCTTTCTCTCTGCGGTAAAAATTAATACATATCAACATGAAACTATTATCAAAATATATCTTTTCCGCTCTATTCTTGGCTGCTTCCGGAGGTTCCGCCACCGCTCAATCCATGCGGGCGAATACGTATTGTAATCCGCTTAATGTGGATTATACGTATATGATTTATAACTCATCGAACAACCTGTCTTACCGTTCGGGCGCGGACCCCGCTGTCGTAGAATTCCGGGGCGAGTATTATATGTTCGTAACCCGTTCGCATGGCTATTGGCATTCGAAAGATTTGTTGAACTGGGATTTTATCACTCCCGGTAAAAACTGGTATCCTCAGGGTTCCAACGCTCCCGCCGCTCATAATTATAAGGATTCCGTGCTTTATGTGATGGGTGATCCGTCCGACTCCATGAGCGTTCTTTATACCGATGATCCGAAATCGGGTAATTGGAACGCTACTCCTGCTATACTCCACGACCTACAAGACCCGGATTTATTCATCGATGATGACGGGCAAGCTTATTTATTCTGGGGTTCTTCCAATGTTTATCCGCTTCGGGGCAAGAAACTGAATAAGGATGACCGTTTCTTGATCGAGGGTGAGACGGTCGAGCTTTTCGGCTTGGATATGCCGAAGCATGGCTGGGAACGTTTTGGCGAGAACCATACCGATACGGTATTGGGAGGCTATATGGAAGGGGCTTGGCTGACCAAGCACGACGGTAAATATTATATGCAGTATGCCGCCCCCGGTACGGAATTCAACGTATATGCCGATGGTGTTTATGTGGCGGACTCCCCATTAGGTCCGTATAAGTATCAATCGCATAACCCGGTAAGCTATAAGCCCGGTGGTTTCATGAATGGTGCCGGACACGGAAGTACCTTGGTGGGGCCGGGAGGTAATTATTGGCATTTCGCCTCTATGTCTCTCTCGGCTACGGTGAATTGGGAGCGTCGCCTCTGCATGTATCCTACTTTCTTCGATAAGGAGGGCATTATGTATTGTGATAATAACTTCGGTGATTATCCGCATTACGCTCCCGCCGAGCCGGGAAAGAAAGGAGAGTTTACGGGGTGGATGTTGCTTTCTTATAAAAAGCCGGTGAAAGCTTCCTCGTATGCGGAGGGTTCCGCTCCCGCCGCGCAAGGATTCACGGAATCGAACCGTCCCAAGACCTCCGCCAATTTCCTTCCGGCCAACTTGACGGATGAGGAATGTAAGACATTCTGGATGGCTCGCACGAATGGAGATACCGAATGGGTAGAGATCGATCTGGAGGCTCCCGCTATGGTATATGCCGTGCAAGTGAATTATCACGATCATCAATCGAATATGTATGGACGTATTCCCGGTTTACGCCACCGTTGTGCGGTGGAAGGCTCTTTGGACGGGCAGGATTGGGTAACGTTGGTGGATCGCCGGAATAATTATAAGGATGTCCCGAATGATTACGTACAAGTGGATAATCCGGCTCGTGTCCGTTATGTCCGTTATAAGAATATAGAGGTCCCGACGCCTCATCTGGCGATCTCGGACTTGCGTGTGTTCGGTATCGGTGAGGGCAAGAAGCCTGCGACGGTGAAGAACTTCAAGGTCGTTCGCCAAGCGGACCGCCGTGACGCGATGATTACTTGGGACGCAGCCAAGAACAGCCAAGGCTACAACATCCGTTGGGGTATCGCTCCCGATAAACTATACAATTCATGGCTCCTATACGGAAAGAATGAATTACTATTAAAGAGTCTGTCCACCGACCAGCCTTATTATTTCACCATCGAGGCATTCAACGAGAACGGTGTATCAGAAGCGACAAAAATACAGGAAGCCCAATAATCTTTCGGTATCATTTTCAAATGTATTTTGTAGAGATAAGACAATCTGTCTCTACAAAATACATACAATATTCGATTATTTACTTACTAACGGGTATTTATCTGGATTTGCTATGATAGACAAACTCAAATCTACATCTAAAGCATCCCAACGAATCCGCTCACGTCCTAATAGTTGGTTTAATCTTGATATTATACAACGCCTTAACAGACTATTTAATTATATTTGCGGAAGTTATCGATCTAAGTAGATAGTATTTACATTTGAATATATGATTATGAAAACACTTAGAAGTATTTTTTTTCTGTCTCTTTGCCTTCTTCTCTCCGTTGCTGGATATGCTGGTGATAAGGCTAGTTTTTTGAAAAAGCAGTTTACGGCTCGTGATGGTTATCAATTGAATTATCGGGTTCTGTATCCCCGAGATTATAATCCGGCGCAGAAATACCCGGTAATCCTGTTCCTGCACGGAGCGGGCGAACGAGGGTCGGATAATGAGGCCCAATTAATACATGGTGGCGATATGTTCGCTTCTTTCGAGAATCAAACCAAATATCCGGCTATCATTATAGCGCCTCAATGCCCGGCCGAGAAGACTTGGTCTGAATATAAGGGATTGAACGCCGGAAAAGAAGGAAAGCGTTTCTATCCGTTGAATGCTCCGGCCACACAATCGATGGCCGCCGTCAAGGAATTATTGGATAGTTATATAGCGGAAGGTAAGGTCGATACGAAACGCATTTACGTAACCGGCCTATCAATGGGAGGTATGGGCACGTTCGATATCGTGATGCGTTACCCGAACCTGTTTGCCGCTGCCGCCCCGATCTGTGGTGGAGCGAACTTGCAACGTCTGGCGAACTTTAAGGGCAAGACGGCTTTCAGTATTTATCACGGCGGCTCCGACAGCGTAGTCGATGTACAATTCTCCCGTGACGCTAATGAAGCATTGAAGAAAGCAGGAGCTGATGTCCGTTATAAGGAATTTCCCGGTGTAGACCATAACAGTTGGGATAACGCTTTCGCGGAACCGGATTATCTGGCTTGGATGTTCCAGCATAGCTTGTAAAAACAGAGGTATCATCTCCAGATTTTTTACTTACTAGACATTATTTATCCTTTATAGGTTGGATATCCGGAAAAAGAAGTATATTTGCAATGCTAAACATTTTAAAACCAGAAAGCAGAGTAGAATACCTGCTTCTATTCGGTTGCAGGCATTTTTTTGCCTGTAACCGATCCGATATGACGGTTCCGTACCCCCGTGGAGTGCATTAATGTGCCTCCAGCTTTCTGGTAAAGTGTTTAGCAACGGGTCAGGCGGGACCGTTCTTTTTTCCGCCTGCTTAATGCTAATATATTATGGAAGTGGAAAACATTTATCCCGTAACTGAACCTGTCGGTTCAGAGCAAGAAGCTCCGGTTTCGAACATGGAAATGTTGAGTGATGTATTTTTTAAGGAAGAGGCACGACGCTTGAAAGAAGCTTTCTGTTTTGAGAGAGATGCGGATGACCTTGATTATCTGAACCATCAGTTGCAAAGCGTGAAAAATCTATTGGTAGGTCTAAAACTGCCGTGGATACAAATAGCACCAATTTTGTACAGATGTATGGCCGTTTATCTGCAGCGTCCCGATCAACATGTAAGTAATATGAAAGTTCGCTACCTGTCAACGCAATTGATGGATGGGGTTTTGCTTTTATCCCAGAACGGACGGCTCATCAATGATTTGCTCATGTTTTTCGACCGCCAGCTTAAGGATATTCAACGCTTGCGGGAAGAGAAGTGTGAGGAAATGGAGAATGTGAGATTGTAAGTCTATATTTGCAGCTCATACATACTTGGTTGTAGAGACGGGGCGTGCCCCGTCTCTACAATTGGATGAAAGGGCTTATGCGTGTTCCGGTTAGAATATCAATGTGACAATTTGTAAACTGAAGTCCTTGAGAATCGATTATTTCGGGCCAAAGTACGTCTCGCCTCCTAAAAACGAAAGAAAAAAACAGCAATCGTCTATCCGCTAGTGACTTGTTGAAAAACGGCCTTTTATTCTAGCGAAATTAATTCATCCTATCTCATATCTTATGTGCCTTATGGTCCAGTCGTTAGGGGGCAACAATGCCCATTATAAGGTAGTCATGTCGCCCATTATGCCCATATGTGTAGCCTATCGTGACTATATGTGTGGGGTTACGCCTGTACAGGCGTGGGTGAACGGGACTATATGTGTAATCTAACGAGGGTATTCTTATCAAAAAACGGGTCTTTTTGCGTGGAAAAGGCGTATAAATGCCTGCTTTCTCCTTCATGTTCTCGTTTATAGAGCTTTTCTAAATAAAGGTGATGTTATATAAAAGGGGTTATTACTAATAAATAGTTAACATTCCTTGGCTTTTGCTTACGTCTCTGTAAATAGGGGAAAGTGAACCATTATATTTCCGGCTAAATATAAGGTGAAGCATTTCCTATCAATAACTTTCATTACCTTTGCGCCCGCTAAAAATAAACAAATGAGATGAAATCTACTTTATCAATTTCTTCCTTATCCAGACAAGTCCTGCTTCGGGAGACACGGGACTATTTAATGATCGCTCTTGGGATGATCCTTTACGGTATCGGATGGACCGTTTTCCTTTTGCCGAATGACATTACGACAGGTGGAGTGCCGGGTATCGCTTCCATTGTTTTCTGGGCTACGGGATTTCCTGTTCAGTACACTTACTTCCTCATTAATGCCGTCTTGCTGATGCTTGCCTTGAAAATATTAGGTTTTAAGTTCAGTATCAAGACGATCTTCGCCGTGTTTACGCTTACTTTCTTCCTGTCGCTGATCCAGAAGTTGACGGCCGATATGCATTTATTACAAGACCAACCGTTTATGGCATGTGTGCTGGGAGCCTCTTTCTGCGGAAGTGGTATCGGTATCGCTTTCTCCTCGAACGGTAGTACGGGTGGAACGGATATTATTGCCGCTATCATCAATAAATACCGGGATATAACGCTGGGACGGGTCATGATGATCTGCGATATGATTATTATCACCTCCAGTTATTTCGTGCTAAAGGATTGGGAGAAAGTGGTATATGGTTTCGTAACGTTATATGTTTGTAGTTTCGTGCTGGATCAGATCGTGAACAGTGCCCGCCAGTCCGTGCAATTCTTTATCATCTCGAAGAAGTATCAAGAGATTGGTAAGGAGATTAATGCGTTGCACCGAGGGGTTACGGTGATCGATGCTACCGGGTTATATACGGGGCAAGAACAGAAGATGATGTTCGTGCTCGCTAAAAAACGGCAATCCACTACGATTTTCCGTATCATTAATGATATTGATCCGACCGCCTTTGTATCCCAAAGCGCCGTAATCGGGGTTTATGGGGAAGGATTCGATCATTTTAAACTAAAGAAATCAAAGTAGAGACGGGGCGTGCCCCGTCTCATCCCCTCAAAATAGTAACTAGGGTTGCATGATAACTTCTACCCGGTTACCCTGTCCCAAAAGCTTTTGGGCGAATGCCTTTATCTTCTCGGGAGTCAGCGCCTTAACAATCGACTCATAATCCGTATCGGTATCAAATCCTTTATAATAATAATCATCCAATACGTTCAACCAATAGCTGTTCTCCTGCAAGACTTCCGCATGACGTTTCAGCAGGTTATCCTGTGTTTTCTTGAAATCTTCTTGACGAGGGCCTACCTCGGAAAGCCGTTTCAACTCATTGCGGACAATCGTGTTCATCTGCTCCCACTTAGCCGGGTCCGTATCGAAGAATATCTGTAATGTCGTTCTTCCTTCCGGGAAAGGTGAGATTCTAGCGGATACACCGACGCCATACGTTCCTCCTTCTTTCTCGCGTACCTTCTCGTAATATACCAAGTCCATAACTTGTTTCAATGCGGTAGCGGTGATGATATTCTCCAGATTGTACTCCATCTGTCCGGTATAGAGGTTGGCTACCGTTACTTTCGGGATTTCCATGGAGCGGTTGAATCGATTCATATAGTCTCCCTTACGCGTCGATGGAACCTCCGCCGGATTTCCCTTCTCAATTTTTCCTTGAGATGGCAATGTCGCTAAATACTGCTCTATATACGGACGGATACTATCGATCTGGATATTACCTACAAACGTGAATACGAAACCGGAAGCATCCGAGAAGCGTTCCTTGCGCATCTCCATGATACGAGGATAACTGATATGTTCGAAATCTTGTGGACGAAGACGTGACGCACGAGGATTATCTCCGTAAACCGCTTTAGACAAAGAGTCGCTGAAAGCGACCATCGGATTTAGCTCCATATTCTGCAATTGCGCTTTTGTCCGTGTCTCGAAAGATGCGTAGGCCTCCTCGTCCATGCGGGGAGCCGTGAAGCTAAGGTAAATTAACTCGAATAAGGTTCGCAAATCGGAAGGAGCGGCCATTCCGTTCACGTTCTCGCTATCTTGACTGAGCGATAGGGCGCAAGATACCTTCTTTCCGGCCAGACGCTTACTTAGATCCGTGGCGGAGAAATTACCCAATCCACCGATCTCGATCACGTCATTGAAAACTTTTAAGTTATCAATATCCTTCGTGCCGAATAAAGTGCTTCCTCCCGGGCTGGTAGCGGTCATGATGATCTCGTCCTTCTTGAATTCGGTAGGCTTCAATACCACCTTGATACCATTGCTTAAGGTAAATACTGTCGCTCCGAAGCGCTGGCCGGTCTTTGTCTCCGTGATCTGGCCCGGGGTCGGCAAGGTCGGGACTAAAGGCTCGTTGGAGACTGTTTCCTTATAAGGCTCTACCGGCATCTGTCGTGCTTTGAGGAACGTACGGAGCAGGTTCTCCTCGGTCGGATATTTTATACCTTCTTTATCCGGTCCGGTTAACCCGATCACGATATTATCCTCTCCGATCATATCTTGGATATATTGGTTGACTTGCTCTACCGGGATATTCTGGGCGATCTGGTTCAATAGCGTGTATTCCATCTCAATGCCCGGGATATAACCGCCGTTGGTGAAATGGTTCACGTATTCACGGACATAAGCGTCGTTCTTTTGGTTATTCTGCTCGTTGTAAGCGGACTCGTATTGTTTCAACACGTTGATGCGTGCCCGTTCATACTCGGATGGCGTAAAGCCATATTGTTTTACCCGTTGGGTCTCTTTGACAAGCGTGGTCAGTGTGGAATCGATCTCGCCTTCCTTGGCAAGAGCGGCTACGGTCCATGCTCCCTTGCTCTTCGCGATCATGAAATTATCATCGTCGTAGGCTTCCGCATAGATAAACGGAGGATTCGCTTGATGCAAGATGTCATCGAAACGCTCGTCCATGATCGACGCGCATATTTGCTGGATATAGTCCTTTACCAATCCGGCAATCGTACGATTCAAGTCGTTGGGCAATTTATCGTGTTTATAGAAGATATAAAGGATCGTATTGGATGCCTCCTTGTCTTTGGCGATCGAGATCAGAGGTAGATCATTGTCGGGAACCGATACTTGTTCCCGTTTTGCCGGGTTGACCGGGGCAGGGACATCGGCGAACATCTTTTTGATCGTTGCCTCCACTTGATCTACATTTACGTCTCCCACGATGATAATCGCTTGCAAGTCCGGACGATACCATTTTTTGTAGTAAGCCCGCAACTCGTCCGGCTTGAAGTTCTCGATCACGTCGATCGAACCGATCGGCATCCGGTTCGCGTAACGGCTTCCCGGGTACATCTTGGGTAGTTGCTGCTCCCATAGACGAGTCTGGGCATCCTGTCGGGTACGCCATTCCTCACGGATGACCCCACGTTCTTTCTGGATAGCCGAGTCGGTCAAGGCTAGGAACCCGGACCAATCGTGAAGGATCAATAAGCAAGAATCAACCACGCCGCTTTTGTTGACAGGGGCGTTGGTAATCATGTAGACGGTCTCATCAAAGGAGGTATAGGCGTTGAAGTTTTCCCCGCTGCGCATACCTACACTCTCGATATATTCGTCCATCCCGTTATTCGGGAAGTTCCTACTGCCGTCGAAAGCCATATGTTCCAAGAAGTGAGCCAAACCTCGTTGATTGTCTTCCTCTAAGATGGAGCCTACGTTTTGGGCGATGTAAAAGTCTGCCCGGTCTTTGGGCTGATCGTTGTGACGGATGTAGTAGGTCAATCCGTTACTCAATTTCCCGTATCGAACCTTTGGGTCGATCGGAAGCGGTTCGGGTTCCTGCATCTCTTGTGCCATCACTTGTGTGAAAGCGACGAAACAAAGCAGGATTGCCGTTAAGATAGAATGTCTTTTTATCATATTTGTTTCATTGATAGTGAATCTAGATCACAAAACTAGCAAAAAATCATAGAAAGAGGTCCTTATGGCGAAAAAAGGAGTATCCGATACGGAATACTCCTTTCTATCAAGATGAGACAGGCGGGGGGCTGTTTAATACTCAACTATTTTATTAACACTTGAGTGATAAGGTTTGTTTAATATAATTCTAATCTATTCTATATAATTTATAGGGGAATGGAACGTTAGGTATTAAACGTAAATGATTACCTTTGCGGCCGACTGCCCGTGTGGGTATGCAAGTAGAAACAATTAATTATCACACTTATACAAAGTATGGGAAAGTACAAACTAATCAACAACGTGTTGGGGTGGGTCGTTTTTTTGATCGCTTCTACCGTTTATCTGATGACAATGGAACCCACCGCCAGTTTCTGGGATTGTGGTGAGTTTATCTCTTCGGCATACAAATTGGAAGTAGGCCATCCGCCCGGAGCTCCTTTCTTCATGTTAACAGCCAATTTATTTACGCAGTTCGCCTCGGACCCTTCCAAGGTGGCGGTAATGGTCAATACGATGTCCGCCCTTTTTAGCGGCCTGACGATCTTATTCCTTTTCTGGAGTATTACCCATTTGGCTCGTAAGATTATCGTGGAAGACGATAAGATGATGTGTCTGGGACAGATGATTACGATCATGGGTTGCGGTTTGGTAGGTTCTTTGGCTTATACGTTTAGCGATACATTCTGGTTTAGCGCCGTGGAGGGCGAGGTATATGCTTATTCTTCCTTGTTTACCGCCTTGGTATTCTGGTTGATCCTGAAATGGGAAGAAGCCGCCGATCGTCCGCATGCCGATCGTTGGATCGTGCTGATCGCTTATTTGATGGGTCTGAGTATCGGTGTCCATTTGCTGAATTTATTGTGTATCCCGGCTATCGTGCTGGTATATTATTATAAGAAATTCCCGAATCCTACGATGAAGGGTACGCTGATCGCTTTATTGGTGTCGTTCGCTATCGTGGGCTTGATGATGTATGGTGTCGTACAAGGCTTGGTTGAGGTTTGCGGTTATTTCGAGCTGTTGTTTGTCAATACGTTCGGTATGCCGTATAACTCGGGTGTATATGCGTTCGTGATTATCTTGGCGGCTTCCTTGATCTGGGCGATCTGGGAGACGATGCAAGACGAGATCCATCCGGTGCGGATGAAGATATCCTTTATTCTCTCGATCGTATTGTTGGGTATTCCGTTTATCGGTAGTGGTTACGTGATCGCCGTGATCCTCACGGCGGCCTTGACGGCTTATTTGTTCATGAGCAAGAAGGTAAATATCAAGATGCTGAATACGATCTTGGTCTGCTTGATGGTAATCGTAGTGGGTTATTCATCCTATGCCTTGACATTGATCCGTGCGACAGCCGATACGCCTATGAACCAAAACGCTCCGCAAGATATCTTTACCTTGCGTACTTATTTGGCTCGCGAGCAATACGGTAAGACTCCGTTGATCTACGGTCAGACCTATGTCTCTGAGGTGAAGCGTGAGAACCAAGGCGGTACTTGCGTACCTGTATCGAAAGAGGGTGAGCCGACTTGGAGCCGTGTCATTAAGAAAGATAAAAACGAGAAGGATCATTATTATATCTCTCGTTACGATACGGAATACGAATACGTGGATGAGTTGAGTATGCTTTTCCCCCGTATGTATAGTAGCGACGGACGTCATGTGGCTGCTTATAAGGAGTGGGCACAAGTGAAAGGTACACCGGTGAAGTTCAACCGTTGCGGTGAGATGGTGACGGTGATGAAACCTACATTTGCCGAGAATTTGCGTTATTTCTTCGCTTATCAGCTGAATTTCATGTACTGGCGTTATTTCATGTGGAACTTCTCCGGACGGCAGAACGATATACAAGGTAACGGTGAGGTCTCGAATGGTAACTGGATAACCGGTATTCCGTTTATTGATGAGGCTTTAGTGGGCCCGCAAGAGGATATGCCGTTCGATATTATCAACAATAAGGGGCATAACGTATATTATATGTTACCGCTTCTATTGGGTATCTTGGGGCTTCTATTCCAAGCTTATGCCGGAAAGAAGGGCATTCAGGGATTCTGGATCACGTTCTTCTTGTTCTTTATGACGGGTATCGCGATCGTGCTTTACTTAAACCAGACGCCGTATCAACCTCGTGAGCGAGACTATGCGTATGCCGGATCATTCTATGCGTTCTGTATATGGATCGGTTTCGGTGTGGCGGCCTTGGCGAAAGGATTGCAGAAGTATGGCAAGTTATCTCCGGTGATAGCGGGTTCTGTCGCTACGGTACTGTGCTTGTTGGTTCCTATCCAGATGGGTGCGCAGAACTGGGACGACCATGATCGCTCGAACCGTTATGTTTGCCGTGATTTTGGTGCGAACTATTTGGAATCTTGCGAGCCGAACGCTGTCATATTTACGAATGGTGATAATGACACGTTCCCGTTGTGGTACGCACAGGAGGTGGAAGGTATCCGTACGGATGTACGTGTATGTAATACGAGCTATTTGCAAACCGACTGGTATATCAACCAAATGAAGAAGCAAGCATACGAATCCGATCCGCTTCCAATCTCTTGGCAACCGGAGGATTATGTGCAAGGTACTCGTGATGCCGCTTATGTATTCCCGATGACGGATAAGTCGATCGATCTGAAGACCGCTCTTGATTTCGTTCGTAGCAACGATCCGAAGTTTAAGAAGATCCCGGGTATCAATCAAGAATTAGATTATATTCCTGCGCAGACATTGACGATGGGGGTAGATTCCGCCGCGGTTATGGCTGCCGGCGTGATCGATACCGCTAACTTGCCGTATTTGCAGAAAGAGATGAAGATTGACTTGAAAGGCAAGGATGTCTTGGGTAAGCAAGAGTTGATTATCTTGGATATGTTGCAGACGAATGACTGGAACCGTCCGATCTATTACGCGATTACCGTAAGCCCGGATCAGTTCGTGAAATTGGATCCGTACTTCCAGCAGACCGGTATGGCTTATCAGATCGTTCCGATGGAGACACAGGGAACTGTTCGTTCGATCAATACGGAGAAGATGTATGACAACGTGATGAATAAGTTCAAATGGGGTGGTGTCAATACGCCGGGTGTGTACTTGGATGAGAATGTAATGCGGATGTGCAAGAGCTATCGTATCGCATTGTTCAGCAAGCTGGCTGCCGCTTTGGTCGCTGAGGGCAAGAATGAGAAAGCACTGAACGTATTGGATAAGGCGATGGAAGTATTGCCTCCCGAGAATGTTCCGTTGGATTATAGCGCTCTTTCTTTAGGTGAGCTGTATTACGAGTTGGGCCAGAAGGAGAAGGCGGAGATGGTTTATAAAGGTATAGCGGACAATGCGTTGCGCAGTATAAACTGGTATTTCCGTTTGCGTCCGGGGCAATTATCATCTGTCGAGAGTGATTTAGGTCATAACTTGGCGGTTCTCCAAGAGGTATTGCGTGTGAGCAAACAATACAATCCGGAGTTCGCTAAGCCTTATCAAGAGGAATTTGATAATTACCGTATGGCGTACGGATCAGTGGCAAAAGACTAAAAAAGTATGTTTATAGAACAACCGCCTTGGTTTTACAGGGCACTGTTCCCGGGGGTAACTTGGCGAATACCGGCAGAGAAGAAGTGTGTGTATCTCACCTTCGACGATGGCCCTATTCCCGAGGTTACCCCTTGGGTTTTAGATATATTGGATACGTATGGGATCAAGGCTACCTTTTTTATGGTAGGGGATAATGTACGTAAGCATCCCGAGGTCTTCCAGATGGTGATCGATCGTGGGCACCGTGTCGGTAACCATACGTTCAACCATATCCAAGGTATCAAGTTCTGGACGAAGAATTATTTGGCGAATGTGGAGAAGGCAGCCGAATATATTCCCAGCAATTTATTTCGGCCTCCTCATGGGCATATGCGTTTTCCGCAGGTAGTATGGCTTCGCCGCCATTATCATATCGTGATGTGGGATGTGGTCACCCGCGATTATAGCCCGCATATGACTCCGAATGGTGTCTTCAACGTGGTAAAGAACTATACCCGTAATGGTTCCGTTATCGTCTTCCACGATTCCTTGAAAGCCGAGCGCAATATGCGTGAGGCAATGCCCCGGGCTGTCGAATGGCTCTTAAAGGAAGGCTACGAGTTTAAAGTTTTTGAATAATGGGTATCTCCCAGTTTATAAAAGATAAAGCTATGGAATTAGGCTTTTCCGCTTGTGGTATCGCTGAAGTAGCGAAGGCCGGGAGCGAGGAGGCTTATTTTGACCAATGGATCGCGGAAGGCTACCATGCTGGAATGAAATACATGGAGAATCATCGGGAAATTCGTCTCAATCCAGATGGCTTGGTGGAAGGTGCCAAATCAGTTATCTCAGTAGCCTTGAATTATTATCCGAAAGTTCTCCGGAATCCGGCGGAACCTTATATCTCGTATTATGCGTATGGAGAAGATTATCACGGGGTCGTAAAGGATAAACTTCGCCAATTATGGAAAGCGATAACCGAGCATCATCCCTCCAACAATGAGGCCCGTGTATTCACGGACTCCGCCCCTCTGTTAGAACGTTATTGGGCTTGGAAAGCCGGTTTAGGATGGATCGGAAAGAATACGAACCTAATCATCCCGGGCAAAGGCTCTTTCTTTTTCCTTGGGGAGATCGTGACAACTTTGGTAGTCGATACCTATGATTCCCCCAAAAAGAATCACTGCGGTTCCTGCATCCGCTGTTTGAACGCTTGTCCTACCGGAGCCTTGGAAGGGCCGAAACGTTTGAATGCCCGTAAATGTATCTCTTATCTTACGATCGAGCATCGTGGAGAAATCCCTGTTGAGCAAGCCGTCCTTTTAGGTAACCGTATCTATGGATGCGACACCTGCCAAGCCGTTTGTCCTTGGAACCGCTTCGCTATGCCTACGGCAGTAGCAGCCTTTCATCCCACCCCTTCTTTGCTCTCCCTTAAAAAAGACGACCTCAAGGCATTGAGCCGTGAGGATTATAATCGTATCTTTGCACATTCGGCGGTGAAACGCGCCAAATATGAGGGATTATTACGAACAATACAATATCTAAAAGACTAAATTACCATGAGAAGAACATTTAACTTCTTGCTTCTTTTCTTCCTGTCGGTGATGACGGTAATGGCCGCTCCCGGAGATTTACAAGAGAAGCTTGCCGCCCTAAAAGGAATTAGTGGCATTGAAAAACTTCAATCCGATCATTATCCGGAGAAATATGTAGTACGTATTACACAGCAGGTCGATCCGAAAGACCCCGCCGCCGGAACATTTACGCAACGGGTTATCGTAGGCCATGTAGGTTATGATCGTCCTACCATTATCGTGACCGAAGGATATGGAGCGGCTTATGCGCTCAATCCGAAATATCAGGAAGAACTATCTAAACTATTGAACGCGAACTTAGTATTCGTGGAGTACCGTTATTTCTTGGAGTCGACGCCGGAACCTAAAAACTGGGATTATCTGACCGCCGAGAACTCTGCGTACGATTTACATAACGTCCGCAATACATTCAAGCAGATCTATCCGGAAAAATGGATCAGTACCGGTATCAGTAAGGGGGGGCAGACTACAATGCTTTACCGTGCCTTTTTCCCGGACGACGTGGATTTCTCCGTTCCTTATGTCGGTCCGTTATGTAAAGGCGTAGAGGATGGCCGCCACGAACCTTTCTTACGTAAGGTAGGTACGAAAGCGGAACGCGAGAGGATACAGGATTTTCAATTGGAAGTCTTGAAACGTAAGTCCGATATGCTCCCTTTATTGGAGAGCTATTGTAAGAATAAGAACTTGACATTCCGTATCCCGATGCCCGAGGTATTGGATTATTGCGTACTGGAATATTCATTCGCTCTTTGGCAGTGGGGAACTTCGGTAAGTACGATCCCTTCCAAGTCTGCCGACGATCAGGCGCTCTTCGATCATTTGATGGAAATCAGCGGTCCTGATTACTTCGCCGAGAACCAGCCGAATATCTCTTTCTTCGTACAAGCCGCCCGTGAGCTCGGTTATTATGGCTATGACGTAAAACCTTTCAAGAAATACCTTACGATCGATAGTGCCCACGGATACTTGAACCGTATCATGCTTCCCGGGGAGCTGGTCGATAAAGTAGACTTCCGTCCGGCTCTGTACCATAAGATCTATAACTTCTTGAAAGACAACGATCCGAAAATGATCTTCATCTATGGCGAGATCGACCCGTGGAGCGCAGCCATGGTTCCCGCTTTCAAAGGCAAGAAGAACGAGCAAATCTATATCCAGCCCCGAGGTAGCCATCGTGCCCGTATCGGCAATATGCCGGAGGATATGAAGGAGCGGATCCTTACACAGATGAATAAATGGCTGGCCGAGTAAAAATAGAGTAGCCTATTTTTCCCTATAAATCCCCGTATTATTACTTATCGGTTGTAATACGGGGATTTGTTATGTATATTAAGATATTTCTCGTATATTACGCCCTATTAAAAACTAGATGAAATGTTTACCGGTTCGATGATGAAGTTGAAAAGCATATTATATGGGACGTTACCTTTTTACTATACCAAGGTGTTTGAGCCCTCTTCTCCTAAATTAGCGTATTATGATTATTTTCGAAAAAGAGGATATACACGTTATCCTTATGATTTCGCTGCGGAATATCTGGAGATGTCGATTGCCGTTCTGTGGGATAAGGAGAAAGAATTGCCTTATGTGATGCACCGGGGAAGTAAACGATTATATTTTCCGAGAGAGTATAGCACATCTAAGATCGAGAAATGCTATCGGGCTTTGTTGATCGAGCAAGACGTGAGGCATCCCCATCATTATGCGGATTCCGTGGAGGAGTTTAGGGGAAAGACACTCTTGGATATTGGTTCCGCTGAGGGATTTACCGCTCTGGATACCATCGAGGTTACTCGTTTTGTTTATCTTTTTGAATATGAGGATAAATGGATCGAGGCGCTTCAGGCTACTTTTGAGCCGTGGAAAGAGAAAACGATGATCGTAAAGAAATATATCAGCGATCATGACGATGACGTTAATGCTGCTTTGGATAATTTCTTGAAAGACAAGTCTCGAAAAGATATCTTCTTAAAAATGGATATAGAAGGTGCGGAATGTATGGCTTTACAGGGCTGTATGGAATTATTCGCGAAAGCGGATCACTTGGATTTCGCGATCTGTACGTATCATAAAGAAACTGATGTCGTCCAAATCCCGGCTTTTCTGGACCGGTTTAACTGTTCCTATTCATTTACCGATGGCTATATGTTCGTAAAACATAGTTTACGCAAATGCCTTGTCCGGGGAAGTTGTCAAGCTAGTTCCTGATAACTTTGAATCGTCTCCTTGCTGCCTTATTACCCGATATTCGTTACCTTTGCGAAAATATATATGTGGTATGAAAGAATTTAAGGTATTGATATCGGCTCTTTTCGTCTTGATACTTATGGCCTGCGGCGATAAGCGGACAGATGAGAGGATCGTCAGCGTGACGATTGAGCCGCAACGGTATTTTGCGGAGAAGATAGCCGGAGATAAATTTAAGATTAATTGTGTGGTTCCGGCGGGGCAAAGTCCGGAGACGTATGATCCTACGCCCCAGCAAATGGTGCAGGTGGGTAAAAGCCAAGGTTATTTAAGGATCGGATCGATCGGGTTCGAACAGGCTTGGATGGATAATATACGGAATAATAATCCGGGACTCAAGGTTTTTGACCTGTCCGAAGGAATTGATTTACTTAAAAGCCCCGAGGAAGAAGAGGAACATGATCACCACCACCATCATCATGGAGGCGTCGATCCGCATACGTGGAGCTCTATCTCTGGAGCGAAGGTGATTGCCAAGAACACTTTGGATGCCTTTGTGTCTTTGGACCCGGAGAATAAGGAATATTACCAAGCGAATTATGAACAACTGACGAAAGAAATCGGAGAGACGGAAAAGACCATTTCCGGTTTGTTACATTCTCTTGACAATAAGACATTTATTATTTACCATCCGGCCCTGACCTATTTGGCTAACGAATATGGCTTGACCCAGCTTTGCATCGAGATGGACGGAAAAGAACCGTCTCCCGCACAATTAAAGGAACTGGTCGAGACCGCACGGGAACATAATGCGAAAGTCGTGTTTATCCAACGGGAGTTTGACCAGAAGAACGCCGAGTTGATCGCTAAAGAAACAGGTTGCCGTCTGATCCCGATTAATCCGCTGGATTACGATTGGAGTAAGGAAATGATTCATATCGCAAAATCGTTAGCCGATGGACAAGCTGATTGAGTTGAGAGAGGTTACCGCCGGATACGGTAATAAGATCGCCTTACGTAACGTAACGCTGGATGTGTGGAAAAATGATTTCTTGGGAATTATCGGACCGAATGGCGGCGGGAAAACGACGCTTTTAAAGGTGATACTAGGTCTATTGCCTCCTATTTCCGGAACGATTCGTTTTTACGATGAAAATGTAGAGGTTCCTTCCTTGAAGATCGGTTATCTACCCCAAATGAGCCAGATCGATAAGAAGTTTCCGATCTCGGTACGGGAAGTGATCTCTTCCGGTTTATCCGCGGAGAAACCTTTGTTCCGTCCATTCAATAGATCCCAGAGAGAGCGTGTAGACGAGGTGATCGTACAGATGGGATTGGAGGAGTTGGCGGGCAGGGCCATCGGTGAGCTTTCCGGCGGCCAGTTGCAGCGGGTCTTATTGGGGCGTTCTATTGTCTCCCGTCCGCAGGTATTGATCTTGGATGAGCCTAATTCGTATGTGGATAAACGATTCGAGTCTCGTTTTTATCAGCTCTTGGAAGAGATCAATAAAGAGAGCGCTATCATCTTGGTTTCCCATGATATCGGTACGGTTTTGACGATGGTGAAAAATATCGCTTGTGTAAACGAGACTTTGCATTATCACCCGGGAGCGAATGTCTCCGAGGAATGGTTGGGCGAGAAATACGCTTGTCCGATCGAGTTGGTGGGGCATGGTGACTTGCCGCACCGAGTCTTGAGGAAACACCAACACGAATAATTCTTTTTCACGAATGACTCTATTTTTATGATACCACAAATCATTTGCTGGATAAGCTTGCCGGAGATCGGTTATATCGTAGGTATTGCCGTAATCCTGTTCGGATGTAAGGCCGTATCGCAAAACCCTTTCATCAGTAAGAAACAAAAGATTCTTTGGATGCTGACGATCCTGTTCTTGAATTGGATCGGGTTGTTGTGGTATTATTATACATTTTATATGAAAGAAAAATGAAGGACAGAAAGATATTGATAACCGGAGCGAGTGGTTTTATCGGCGGTTTCTTGGTAGAGGAGGCGCTTCGCCGTGGCTATGAGACGTGGGCGGGTATCCGTGCAGGTAGCAGTAAAGCGCATCTGCAAGATAAGCGGATTCATTTCATCGACTTGAAATATGGCGATCAGGAAGCGCTTACGGCTCAACTCTCAGACTTTGCCCGTGAGCATGGGGCATGGGATTATGTGATCCATAACGCCGGGTTGACGAAGACATTGGATAAGCGAAACTTTTTCCGTGTGAACGCCGAGAATACGCATCGATTTATCGAGGCTTTAGCCGCCGCCGGTTGCAAACCGAAGAAATTCCTCTTGATGAGCAGCCTAAGCAGCTATGGGCGAGGCGACGAGAAGACTTTCCGCCCGATACGCTTGGACGATCCGCAGCGGCCGGACACGGCTTATGGCCAAAGTAAGCTAGAGGCGGAGAACTACATCCGTAAACAAACCTATTTTCCTTACGTGATCTTGCGGCCTACAGGAGTATACGGGCCGGGAGAGAAGGATTATTTCATGGAAATACAAAGCGTAAAGTCGGGGCTCGATTTCGCCGTAGGCGCTATTCCCCAGCGAATCACGTTTATCTATGTAAAAGATTTAGCGACCGTGGCCTTCCTTTCCCTTGAGAAAGAGGAGATAAAGAACCGGCATTATTTTGTAGCCGACGGAGATGTCTACACGGATGAGTCTTTTGCCCGTATGATACAAGATATCTTAGGAAAGAAGCGGGTATTGCATGCCCGTATACCGCTGGGGTTGGTGCGTATCGCTTGCCACTGTTCAGAATGGATCGGTAAGTTGTTGAAGAAAAGTATGACGCTAAATAGTGATAAATACATCATCTTGAAGCAGCGTAACTGGATTTGCGATGTCACGCCTCTTCAAGATGATTTAGGTTTTATCCCGGCCTATCCTTTACGTAAAGGCTTGGAAGAAAGTATCGAATGGTATAAAAAGGAGGGGTGGTTGTAAGAATCACTCCACCTTCTCGATCTTACCGGAGCCCATTACCTTTTTTTGGATATCTTGGGGATCTCCTTTGTATTTTACGGAACCGCTACCGGCTATCTCTGCCTTGATTTTGTTTACGACAGAGGCTTCTATGTCTCCACTACCGGCAATCTTGCACTCAAGCTCATCCATGTTACAATCGAAAGCACGTACTGTACCGCTACCGGCGATCGAGAATTCAGCTATGCCTACGGTTCCCCCTAGAACGATCGTGTTAGACCCGGCCATATCCCCGTTTAATTCCTCACAATACACTTTATGGCCAACGAAATCTCCGCTACCGGCGATCTCTATCTTTAGGTTTGTAAAAGAGGCCGTGTCGTGGAATTGGATAATCCCGCTACCGGCTAATCCTGCCTCGAACTCCTCGGCTTGTAGAGGGGAATTTATATTTACATGGGTACTGCCTGCCGCCGCTAGTTTCTTTAGATTGCGGGAGTTGGCCGTAACCATGAACTCGGTCGGACGGAAATTCGTATGTTTCCTGAATTCTTTTTTCGGACGGATCTTAAGCTTATGGTTCTCTACATTAAACTCATATTTCTCGAAGATATTCCGGTCTGTCTTTATTTCCAAACCTTCAGGAGCTTCGGATTGCGTGTAATTCACGACCATGCCTCCTCCCTCTAACTCAAGACAATCATACTCGGAAACCGGGATGTTTTCCGTGGTGATATTGCCGTCTCCTTTTATGGTTTGCGTAGGGATACAGCCTGTCGTAGAGAGGATCACCAGCAGACATAGGTATATAATTCTTGTTTTCATTCTTTTACTTCTTCTACGGTACCTTTACCGATTATTCTCTGTTGAACTGCTGTCGGGCCTTTATAACGGATATTTCCTTTACCGATTACGTTGGCCTTTAAATTATCGGTAGCATGTACTTCCGCTAAGCCATTGCCTGTTACTTTGCAACTTAGCTGAGGAACCGCTAACCCAAAAGCGTGTATATCACCACTGCTGACGATACTGTAGTCTCCTTCTTTCGCGTTACCTTTCTTGATCGTTATAGAGCCGGAGCCATCGATATCACATTCGATCTTGTCGGCTTCCAGATGATTGACAACCATATTTGCGCTACCGGATACATTCAAATCCAGTTTACCGACCGTAACTGTCTCTTTCAGTTGCACCAAGCTATTGGCGTTCGCCTTAATAACGGTCTCGTCTCCGGTAAGCGGACTGTTTACCATGAAGTTGGCATTTCCGGAAACTTTTGCGGCGGCAAGCCATTTAGAATTCGTCTTTACGATAAACTTCGTGAAATGATCTACCTTCGCTCCTTTGAAAGCGATGGTTAAGACACGATCCTTCACCTCGATATTGACATAGGGATGAAGATTCTGGTCTACGGTAACCTCCACGGTAGCGGGAGCGTCAGACTGCTCGTAATTGAAATCAATTACGCCATCCACCTTAATCTCGTTATAATCGGCGACAGAAATCTTTTTCGAGGTCAATTTACCATCGCCTTTTACATGATCTGCGGCCCAACCGGTAGTGACCCATCCTAGGAAAAATACCATTAATAAGATAGCCTTTGTTTTCATAAGTATCGTTTTTGTGATTCTACTTTTTAATTTAGACTCTATAAATAAAGAGTTGGTTACAAAAATAGCAAGAAAAAGCTACCGGATATCACATCCAGTAGCTTTTTTAAATTTGATAATGTGTGTATTTTAAAATAATGTGTGTGTTCGATCAATTCGCACCTTGGATGGAGCCAGAGCCGGACTTTGATTTATTCACGTTTGCCGGGCCTTTATAGCGGATGTCTCCACTGCCCGAAACCGATAGGTTCATGTTATCTTTGGCATAAACACGGGCATCTCCACTACCGCTTACCGAGCAACTCAAATCATTGACAGATAAGTCGTATGCTTTTATATCTCCACTACCAGATACGGAATAGCGGGCTTCGTCCGCCTTACCTTTCAAGGTGATGTCTCCAGAGCCTGAAACCTTGCTGGTAAGATTCTTGCAGTCCAAATCTTCAAAAACCAGATCGCCGGAGCCGGATACCGAGAACTCACCTAATCGTAATTTCACGTTATGTGGGAACTTTACGTCGCTGGAGCCGGAAATCTTGATTTCCAGTTGATCCTCGGAAAAAGCGTTCTGCGCCTCAAAATCCATCGGGCCGGAAGTCTTTAAGTATTTCAGAGTCTTCGAGCTTCCTTCGATTACATACTGGGTCGGTTTGATACGGGTCCCGTCTTGTATGCGGATAGCTAACCGTCCGTTATTGGATTTGATCGAGAGGAGTGGGAATAGATTCTCGTCGATCGTAATTTTCAAGGAAGTGCTTCGTCCATGCGTATATTTGAATACCGGGAATTTCTTGTTGCTTCTATTTCCCCAAAAATTATTGCCGGAATATTCGATATTTCCACCCAGTTCGATCTCGCTATAGTTATCTACCGATATCTCTTTCGTAATTATATTCCCATTTCCTTCTACTTTACTAGCCTCTGCCATGAAGGCACAAAAGATGAGGACTATTACCGCTACTAATTTTGTTTTCATCGTTCGTATGTATTAAATGTTTATTTGACTTTGTTGATCGAGCCGGAACCCATGATAGACTTACTGATCTCCGGATCTCCTTTATAATGGATCTCGCCACTACCTACGATATTAGCATCCAAGATTTGCGTGGCATATACGCTGATCTCGCCGCTGCTGGCGATATTACACTCTGCTTTACGTGCTTGGCAGTCAAAGGCTTTAATCTCACCACTTCCCGCTACATTGAATGAGGCACGATCTACGGTTCCTATTACCTCGATTTCCCCGCTGCTGGCGAGGCTGCAAGATAGGTTGTCCAGCTGTATATCCTTGGCGATGATATTTCCGCTACCGGCCATGTTACATTCGAGCTTATAACCTTTTACGGGGCCTCTCAACTCAACGTTTCCACTACCGGCCATATTGATCTCCATCCGGTTTACTTTCGTCGGTTTGCTGATAATGAAACTGCCGGAACCTACCGTATTCAACTCTTTTAGTTCCTTGGAGTTGGATTTTATCTTGTAGACGGTCGGCCTCAAGTCGTAGGAGTTATTATTAAAACCTTTCTTGATAGATTTCGGATAGATCTTTAACGTACCGCCTTCTACTTCGGTCACGAGGTAATCAAATAAGTTCTCATCGATCGTTACGGATAGATAAGGCGCTTTATCCGACTGTTCATACTCGAAATCAGCGGAGCCAACGAACGTAATCTCGTCGTAATCGCTAATCTTTATCTCCCGGGTTTCCGGATTTCCATTCCCATCGATACGTTTGTCGGCGGCGAATCCGCAAACCGCGATCATCTGTATACAGAATATAAAAAGTGATACTCTCGTCTTCATCGTCTTTAATTTTTTAGGTTCTTTTCTTAATAGACGAGTGCGGGTTATAAAGGGTTGCAGAAACAGATGATTTTTTTAATTTTGCATCAAGTTAGATTTAAACATAAGGAATATGAAGACACTTATACACACGGACAAGGAACAGATCGAATCGATTATCCGTCAGAGCGATGTTTGCTTTGTGGGCATGGCGGATACAGATGGAACGCCTTATGTATTACCGATGAATTTCGGTTATAAGGATGGCGTGATTTATTTACACTCGGCGCAGGATGGACGAAGCATCTCTATATTGGAACGTAATCCGAAAGTCTGTATTACGTTTAGTATTGACCATGCCTTGGTTTTCCAGCACCCGGAGGTAGCTTGTAGCTACCGTATGCGTTCGAAGAGTGTGATCGCTTGGGGAAAGGTCGCTTACGAAGAGGATTTCGACAAGAAGGTGGAAGCCTTGGATATTATCATGAAGCAATATTCCGATAAGACTTTCCGTTATAGCGATCCGGCGGTCCGTAACGTGAAGATTTGGACGGTAGATATAGACGAGGTCAGCTGTAAGGAATTTGGCGCTCCTCATAAGAAATCTTATTAAATCAATAAATGATATGAAAAAACTACTTCTTTTATTCGTTCTATGTCTTTGTTTTCCGGTGGTTGACAAGGCTTGTACCTCCATTATAATCACTGGAAAGGCTACTCTCGACGGGCGTCCGTTGATGTGGAAACACCGGGATACCGGCGCTCCGTATAACCATATCGGTTATTTTGACGAAGGTGGCTATCGTTTTCTGGGGCTGGTAAATAGCGATGATCCGGAGGGAGCCGTGTGGACCGGAAGCAATGAGACGGGCTTCTCTATCATGAATACGGCTTCTTATAACTTGAAAGACGATGATATAAAGGAGATGGATCAAGAGGGAAACTTGATGCGAAAAGCCTTGAGAGTCTGTAAGACGGTGCAGGATTTCGAGCATTTCTTGGATACCTTGCCTCGCCCGATGCGTGTGGAGGCTAATTTCGGAGTGATCGATGCTTATGGTGGCGCGGCTTATTATGAGACGAATAATGAGCGATATTATAAGAAAGACGCGAATGATCCGAATCTGGCGCCGGAAGGTTACTTGATTTATACGAATTTCTCTTTCGAGGGGCGTACGGATGAAGGCAAAGGATATGTACGTTATGAGAACGCGAAAAAGATCTTTAAGGAAATGCGGGACGGAGGATTTACTCCTCAGCGTATCTTTCAACAGGCTTCCCGCTCTTTTTATAATAGCTTGCTGGATATCGATTTGATGGACAAGGGACAAAGTCCGAACAATCGTACGGGTTGGTTTGTGGAGCAGGATTTCATCCCTCGTCTGGAAAGTACGGCCTCTATCGTAATCCAAGGCGTGAGATCCGGCATGAATCCGGAATTGACAACGATGTGGACTGCCTTGGGATATCCTCCTACCTCTGTCGCTATTCCTCTTTGGGTGAAAATGGGAAAGGAGCAAAGCGCTTTAGTTACTTACGACGCATCCTATAAAACAGCCCTATTAGATTGGTATTCTGTTCAATTACAGAAGAATGTCTACTCCATACATCGTGGTAACGGCCAAAAGTATTTGCATTGGCAACTGTTATGGAATGATGACCAATCTGGTTATATCCAACAGCTTCGTGCGGTAGAGAACCGGATTTTCGATTTATTCGATGCTCATAAGACGGAGTGGGAGCAAAATGGATTGGATACAAAGGAAATACAATGGCTGTATAAGGAAGTCGATAAGCTCGTAAATAAAGCCTTCTTGGGGCTTCAAAAATCATAACCATAAGGTATTTTGTTGATAGTGAAAAATACAGTAAGTATTTAAAATATACGTATTGATAATGTCTTTATAATCAGACTAATAAAAAGTTGATGATGTTTCCGGAAAAACATGTACGTGTTTTTCCGGAAACACGTACGAGAATTTGTGAAAACACGTACGTGTTTTGGGAAACAGATAATGAGGTTTTAAATGCATTTGGAAAAATGTACAATAACTATGTGGGAAATAAACACTGTATCCCCTTCTAATTATCGAAAGTTTTTAGGGTTATATCCCAACAGGCCTTTTTCCCAGTACTACTCCTTCCTTTGTAGAATATATACTTCAACTGCTCTAGGAGATATACTTCATAGGCCAAGGAAGTAGTACTTCTCGTGAATTCCGATTGTGCGCTTAGGAAAACTTGTGCAGTTGGCGTATTTCAAAAAGTTACGTATATTAGCGGTCTGAATCTAATATGAAAAACATGAGAAAACTATATTATTTAGTGATGATAAGTCTGGCTTCCATTTTGACCGCATGCGAGAATCGATCGGAAGAGTGGGACGTGGTGGATTTCGGAAACGATTGTACGGTTGGCTTGCAGGAACATTTGGAATGCAGATTCATTCCTTTGGAGACGAAGGATAGCGTGCTGTTAAAAGATCTCTACCGGGTTTGCTGGGTGGACGATCGTATTTTTGTATTCGATAGAAGTGATGAGATAAATGCGCTTTTTGTATTCAGTGATCAAGGAAATTTTATTACTCGTGTAGGCTTGCGGGGACAAGGGCCGAAAGAGTATCTTTATCTAACTCACTTTTTCGTGGATGAGAAAGAGCGAATCTTGACATTGGTGGATTTTGGTGGGACGGCCTTATTGCGTTATGATCTGGATACCTATCAATATATATCCACGCAAGATGTAGCTGATTATTTTGTGGACTGCGCCCCTTTGGATAAGGAGAATTGGATTTGGTATTATCCTTTGGGATTTGCGACACCGCAAAGGGAAAACTTCTATCTGAAAGCCACGGACAGGAAAGGAGAGCAAGACGCATTGTTGGGATCGGCTTATTTCACGTCCGGCCATACGATCAATGGGAGCAAGACGTTGCATGCCTTTGCTGGGGATTGGTATGCGCATTTCCCCTTTACCCCCGAAGTATGGAAAGTGAAGGACGGGATGTTGGAGCCTGCTTATAAAGTTCGCTTCGGAGATAAAAGTATGCCTCCTATCGAGTATGTCAAGGAGAAAGGGAGAGGCGGGAGAGATTTCTCTGGCGATCTGTTTCGCTCCGGCTATGTAAATTCTTTTGGGCTGCTGGAGACCGAACGGATCCTGCATGCGACCTATATGTGCGATAAGGTAACTTACTTCGGATTTTATGACAAGGATAGGAAAGAGGCATTCTCGTATGCGTTCCCCAACTTCATAAGGGCTACGGGGTTGACAGGCTTTTACGGTATTTGCGGAGTGTATAAAGATTATTTTATCGGGAAGATCAGTTCGACGGTGCTGTTGCGTAATCAGATACATTATGAGGATTTGAGACGGATAGCGGAGAATCGTACACAGGACGATAATCCGATCTTATGTTTATTTAAAATAGAAAGGTCATGAGAGTATTGTATGGGATTATTGTATTCTTCGCTTTGTTTCTTCTCGCTTGTTCCGATGCAGAAAGAGAAGAAAAACGGCTGGAGGGAAATTTGTTAATGAAAGGGGATTCTGGTGTATGCTATGATGGGATTGGTCTTACCGAGTCTTATTTGGTGTTGTTGGCTCGTGGGTGTGATACGATCATTCAAGTATTCGACAAAGATGATTTGTCGCACCTGCATGCGTTTGCGTTGAAAGGATATGGTGCCACTTATTTCTCTAATCCGGAGTTTATGAAGTCAAATACAAAAGAACCCGCCGGAAAGGATGAGTTCTGGATCGTGGATAACCAACTTACATTTAATAAGATGCAGGTGCTGGCGGATTCTTTGCGTTTTGATCGGAAATATATACTAATACCCGAACTTGTTCCCTCTACGCATTATAATGTCACCACGAAAGAAGTTTATGCGGTTCCGATCGTAGAGAAAAATGTTTATGGTCCTTTCTGTTATGCGAATCGGGAAGAGGGAATTTATTGGGTGGAGCCACCAAAAGTAGCAAGAACGTATCGTTCTTGTAAGCACGTCGCTTATTTGCCTAATCTTTGTGTGAATGAGCGGCAAAACAGTGTGGTTGCTGCCTTGCGTTTCTTCAACCAAATTGATTTTTACGATTTGAAGGGAACTTATCAAAGGAGCTTTACGTATGGGAAGGAGCCTATCGTGCCTTTACTGAAGAAGAATGATACCCAAGTGGATGTTCTTGGAACGACAAAATGCTTTATCGATATATTCGGTACGGATCGGTATGTGTATTGCTTGTACGATGGTTCTGTGGATTTTTCGAATTTATCCACATTGCTGGTTCTTTCTTGGGACGGCCAATTAAAGAAACGATTGAATTTTGATCGTTCAATAAAGAGGATTGCTGTAGACCCTTCCGATGGTTTTCTGGTCGCCTTGGCTCTTGATGAAAGTGGAGCATTGGATGTGGTAAAGTATTCGATATGAAGATTATTTATTTGTAACTCTATCAGGCGGATGGGCGTAAGTTGATAAAGGTTGGCGTGGAATTTAGCGCTATAGAACGTAATATTAGTCGTTGGCTGTATTTTTGATGCCTCTTCGTGAAGGTGTTCTCAAATAAAATACTATTTTTGCGCATTATAAAGAATATTCCGCAAATAATGGATATACAGAGGCATAGTAGCGTATTGGGCGATACGGTGGAGAAGCTGTCGGATGAGGCATCGTATAAACAATTGTTCCATGCGTACAGGGATGAGGAGGCGCTGCCCTCGGGCGAGGTGCTGAAAGAGATCATCGATCTATGCCGTGCGATCCTGTTCCCCGGTTATTATGGGAATGCCCGTATCAGTAAACAGACGATCCGTTTTCATACGGGCGTAAATGTTGAGACTCTTCATTCTTTATTATCCAAGCAGGTTTATGCGGGACTTTGTTTCGCAGATACATCTTGCGTGACTTGCCCGGAAGAAAAGATCTCCGCTGAGGCAGAGGCTATTTCGGAGGCTTTCATCTCTACGCTTCCGGAGATTCGCGGTCTGCTGGCTACGGATGTGGAGGCGACTTTCAATGGCGATCCCGCCGCTCAAAATCTAGGTGAGGTCATATTTTGTTATCCCGGTTTCCGGGCGATCGGTAATTACCGGATCGCCCATCAATTGTATAAGCTCGGGGTTCCTTATATTCCTCGTATGATTACGGAGATGGCACATTCCGAGACCGGTATCGATATCCATCCGGGCGCGAAGATCGGTCATCATTTCTCGATAGACCACGGGACGGGTACGGTGATCGGCGAGACGAGCGTGATCGGCAATTACGTCCGAATCTTTCAGGGCGTCAGCTTGGCGGGAGAGAAACTTCCCCCCGATGAGAACGGTAACGCTATCCGTGGCGTAGCCCGTCATCCTATCTTGGAAGATCATGTGACAGTATATTCTAATTCCACCTTAATCGGTAAAATCCGGATTGGCAGAGGGGCTACGATATGTGGTAACGTCTGGATAGCGGAGGATGTACCGGCAGGGAGTACGGTTACACAATTGAAAATTGAGAATTGAAAATTATCAAGAGGGTAGCCGGAAGGAGATCGAAGCATGTCAGAGAGCGAAATGAGAATAATTAATAATAAACAACGTAATACGCAATTGGGAATAATTTTCAATTCTCAATTCTCAATTTTCAATTAAAATGAGCGAGACATTTGAAATGGTGGCCAAAACCCTATACGGGTTGGAAGAGATCTTGGCCGAGGAGTTATTAGCTTTAGGTGCCAACGACTTGCAGATCGGTCGTCGTATGGTTTCCTTTACGGGTGATAAGGAATTGCTTTATAAAGCGAATTTCCACTGCCGTACTGCCCTGCGCATTCTGAAACCGATTTATCATTTCAAGGCCAAAGATGCTGATACCGTTTATAAAGAGGTGAAAAAGGTAGAGTGGGAGAAGTATTTGTCGCTGGACAAGACGTTCGCGATCGACTCGGTGATCTATTCCGAGGATTTCAATCACTCGAAGTTTGTCGCTTACCGTACGAAAGACGCTATCGTGGATTATTTCATCGAGAAGTTCAAGAAGCGTCCGTCCGTTCGTGTCAATAACCCGGACTTATATATCAATATCCATATTTCGCATAACGATTGTACCTTATCTATCGATAGCTCCGGCGAGTCTTTGCATAAGCGTGGTTATCGGGTGGATCAAACGGAAGCTCCGTTGAATGAGGTGTTGGCTGCCGGCATGATCCTAAAAACCGGTTGGAAAGGAGAATCTAATTTCGTAGATCCGATGTGTGGTTCCGGTACATTGTTGATCGAGGCTGCCATGATCGCCTTGAATATCGCTCCGGGTATCCATCGGAAAGAGTTCGCTTTCCAGAAATGGGTGGACTATGATGAGGAATTGTTCGATCGTATTTATAATGATGAGAGCGGGGAGCGTGAGTTCGCTTTCCATTGCTATGGCTCCGATATTTCCCAAGCCGCTATCGATATCGCCTTGGAGAATATCCGTAGCGCTGGCTTGATGAAATATATCGATCTGAAGGTGAAACCGTTCCAACAATATACAGAGGCTCCGAAGCCGGGTATATTGGTGACGAACCCACCTTATGGAGAGCGTATATCATCTCGTGATCTATTGGGATTGTATAATATGATCGGCGAGCGTTTGAAACATGTGTTCATGGGATATAAGGCTTGGATTTTGAGCTATAAAGATGAATGTTTCGATAAGATCGGCTTGCGCCCGAGCGAGAAGATCAAATTGATGAACGGTTCCTTGGAGTGCGAATACCGTTGCTATGAGTTATTTGAGGGAACCAATAAGGACTTCAAAAAGGCATTGAATGAGGATGGAGAGGAGCGTCCGCACAGATCGGAAGGCTCTTTCGAGCGTAGAGGCAATGATCGTCCAAACTTCCGTACGGGTCGTGTGGATCGTCCGGAGCGTCGTTTCGCCGCTGCCCATAGCGAGGATGATGAGGAGCGTTTCGCTTCCATTCCGGGGAAACGTATCTTTGGAGAGGATCGGGGAGAGGACCGTCCGGTCCGCAAGAAATTCGTGGATGCCCCGGTTCGTAAGCCGATCAAGCCAAAAGGAGAACGTCCTGTGAAAATGCGTTATCGGGATGAGGATGACCGTAAGAAAGGGTTTGGCGATCATAAGCGGGATGGAAAGCGCCCATTTAGCAAACCTATAAAGCCTATAAAACGGAGAGGGTATGATGATTATGAGGATTAAATCATCTTTATTCATAAGCCTATGTCTGATTTTATTAACGATGTCGATTACCGCCCAAGATAAGCAACTCTCCTTGCACGACTTGATTCCGGGAGGAAAAACGTATAGCCGCTTCGTACCTCGTGACTTGAAACAGTTACGATGGTGCGGGGACGAGTACTTATATGTTAAGGGAGATAGCGTGTTAGGAGCTAAGCCGGGGAAAAAAGAAGAGGTCCTTTTTTCGTTGGAAAGACTGAATGGGGCCTTGACGGCGGCAAATCTGCAGACGGTTGGTTCCTTGCCTAGCTTTTCGGTACCCTATGAAAGAGGTTCGGTCTTGGCTTTTACTAGCAAACAGCACCGGATTCATTATGACTATAAGAAGAATAAGGTAGTCGCTGATTATGCTTTGAAGAATAACTGGGCGAATTATGACTTTTGCCCGGCTACGAATAACTTAGCTTTTACGGAGGGAAACAATGTGCATATTTTATCCCCGGATGGACGAAATACGATTGTTACACGTGAAACACAGGATGGAATCGTATGCGGACAGGCTGTCCATCAACGGGAGTTCGGGATTACGAAAGGTATGTTTTGGTCTCCTAAAGGCTCGGCTCTAGCGTTTTATCGTATGGATGAGCGTAGGGTGACCGCTTACCCGCTGGTGAATATCGATACTCGTTGCGCTACGCCGGTTCCTCATAAATATCCGATGGCTGGAATGAAGAGCCATGAGGTTACGGTGGGTGTCTATCAGGTAGCTACCGGGCAGACGGTTTGGTTGGAGACAGGCTTGCCGAAAGAGAAATATTTAACAAATATCGCTTGGAGTCCGGATGAGAAGAGTATTTATATCGCTGAGTTGAATCGTGAGCAGAACGAGATGCATTTGGTGCGGTACTCTGCCTTGACGGGAAAGAAAGAGGCTGATCTGTTTACCGAGACGGATCGTTGTTATGTGGAGCCGCAGCATCCCGTGCTTTTCTTGCCGAACGATCCGGATAAGTTTATCTGGCAGAGTGAGGCGGATGGCTATAACCATCTATATCTGTATGATACGACTGGAAAGGAATTAAGGAAGCTAACCGGTGGGGAATGGGTGGTTACCAAGGTGCTAGGCTTTAGCAAAGACGGAAATAAGGTGATTTTCGAGGGAACGGCACCTCATCCCGTATCTCCGAATATGCAAGGAACGGGGATGCAACGTTATATTTGGGAGACGGATTTGAGAACGGGTGATATCATGAATTGCTTGAGTTGGAAAGTGGGCGTGCACCGTTGGTTGCTGAGTCCCTCCGGCGAATATGCGATTGATTATGTAAGTTCTCCTTCTACCCCGAGGGATATCGATTTAATCCGTGTAAAGGACGCTAAGGTGATTTCTACCTTACTTTCCGCTCCGGATCCCTTTAAATTGTATCGGATGCCGCGGATCAAGGTTGGACATATCCTTGCTGCCGATGGTAAGACTCGCTTGAATTACCGGTTGACTTTACCGCCGGATTTGGATGAGACGAAGAAGTATCCTACGATTGTCTATGTATATGGAGGCCCTAAAGTACAGCTTGTTACGGGCGACTGGCAAAACGGGGCTCGTGGTTGGGACCTCTATATGGCACAGAGAGGTTATGTGATGTTTACCGTGGATAGCCGCGGCTCGGCAAATCGTGGACATGCTTTTGAGAGCGTGATTCATCGTAATTTGGGTATCAATGAGATGGCGGACCAAGTGAAGGGTGTCGAGTTCCTGAAATCTTTGTCTTATGTGGATGCCGACCGTATCGGGGTACATGGCTGGAGTTATGGCGGTTTTATGACAACGAACTTGATGCTGACTTATCCGGAGATCTTTAAGGTGGGCGTGGCCGGAGGGCCGGTTATTGACTGGAGCAATTACGAGATTATGTATGGCGAGCGTTATATGGATCGCCCGCAGGATAATCCGGAAGGTTATAAGAACGCGAACCTGAAACTGAAGGCCGGTAATCTGAAAGGCCATCTGTTGATGATACATGGGGATATCGATCCGGTGGTAGTGTGGCAACACAGCCTTGGTTTCTTAAAGGCTTGCGTAGAGGCTGATACGTATCCGGATTACTTTGTGTATCCTCGCCATGAGCATAATGTGACCGGTAAGGACCGTCCGCATTTGCATGAGAAGATTACGAGGTATTTCGATGACTACCTTGGGAATTGAAAATGGAGAATTGAGAATTGAAAATTAGAAGAGATATGAATATATTGTTATTAGGCTCTGGTGGGCGTGAGCATGCGATCGCTTGGAAGATCGCTCAAAGCCCGAAAGTTGATAAGTTATTTATCGCTCCCGGTAATGCGGGAACAGCGTTGGTAGGAACCAACGTGGATATTAAAGCGGATGATTTTGCCGCTATCAAGGATTTTGCGTTGGCGAACCAAGTGAATATGGTCGTGGTAGGTCCCGAGGATCCATTGGTGAAGGGTGTTTATGATTATTTCAAGAAGGATGAGGCATTAAGCTCCATCCCCGTGATCGGCCCGAGTGGGGAAGGTGCCCAATTGGAAGGTAGCAAGGATTTCGCCAAGGCGTTTATGATGCGTCATCATATCCCGACCGCTCGTTATAAGAGTATTTCCACTGAAAACCTAGAGGAAGGCTATGCGTTCTTGGAATCTCTTTCCGCTCCTTATGTATTGAAAGCGGATGGATTGGCTGCCGGTAAAGGGGTACTGATTATCGATAACTTGGAGGAAGCCAAGAAAGAGTTGGGAGATATGCTGGGCGGAATGTTTGGCGACGCGAGCAAGACGGTCGTGATCGAGGAGTTCTTGGATGGTATCGAATGCTCCGTATTCGTCTTGACGGATGGCAACGATTACAAGGTGCTTCCGGTAGCGAAAGATTATAAGCGTATCGGTGAGGGCAATACGGGTTTAAACACAGGTGGAATGGGAGCTGTTTCCCCGGTTCCTTTCGCTGATGAGGTCTTTATGGCGAAGGTGGACGAGCGTATTATCCGTCCTACCGTAGAGGGATTGAAAGCGGAGCATATCGATTATAAAGGTTTCATCTTCTTGGGTCTGATCAATGTGAAGAATGAGCCGATGGTGATAGAATACAATTGTCGTATGGGCGATCCAGAGACAGAGGTAGTCATGCTTCGTATCCAAAGCGATTTGGTTGATTTGCTGGAAGGGGTAGCGGAAGGCGATTTAGCGGCTCGTACATTGGTACAGGACCCTCGCGCGGCGGTTACGGTTATGTTGGTAAGCGGCGGTTATCCGGAGGCTTACGAGAAAAATAAGGTAATCACGGGATTGGATGGCGTATCCTCGAACAATATAGTGTTCCATGCCGGAACGAAGCTGGTAGACGGCCAGATCCTGACGAATGGCGGCCGTGTGATCGCGGTCAGTTCGTATGGGGCTAATAAGGAAGAGGCTTTGGCCCAATCTTTCGCCGGAGCTAAGCAGATCGATTTCGATAAGAAGTATTTCCGTCGGGATATCGGGTTTGATCTGTAAATGACAATTAGAGAGAATATACGTATGAAAAAACGAAAACTATTGCTTTTAGGGGTTGTTTGTTCGGCTCTCTATGCATGTTCGACTGATCAGACGAACGAATCGGGGAAGCGTGTCTCCGCATTGGATGATGCCGCTTGGAACCATTCCGAATGGATATCCGTGGCAAATGCTCCTGTCATAACGGGTGAGATCAACGGATCGAATGAACGTGCGGCCGATGGTGCCGCTTGGTTCGTGAGTGTCGTAAAGAATGAAAAAGAGATAAACTCGGCACGCTGGATGACCACGGGCTTGGGTGTGTACGAGTTATACGTGAATGGGAAGTTGATCGGAGAAGAGATTCTCAAACCGGGTTTTACGCATCCCTACAAGACGAAGCGTTCGTTTACGTATGAGGTAAGCAATGCCCTGTCGAAACAAGCGGGAGCGGAGAATGTTTTCGCTGTGCAGGTGACACCGGGATGGTGGGCCGATAAGATCATCACATACAGCGGCCAGCAAGGAATGGTGGGTACCAAGGTCGCTTTCCGTGGAGTGCTTGAGCTTACCTATGCGGATGGTAGCAAGGCGTACTTAGGTTCCAATACGAGCGATTGGAAAGCCGGGATCGCCGGACCGGTCAAACATGCCGCTATCTTTGATGGTGAGGAATATGATGCCCGTGAGTTACCGGGATACGATACGCTCGATAAGCTTTCGACACCGGAAAAGAATACGGAATTTGAGGGAGAGATACTTCCTTCAAATGGAGGTGAGGTCTATTTTCGTGAAGATTTGGCGCTTTCTCCTCAAAAGGCCTATCTATGGAAAGGGGTCACCGGAGAGAGTGAAGATGCTTATGGAAAGGTTGTTGTAACGAAAGAATATGCGGCTGGCGAGGAAATGGTAGTTCATCCGGGCGAGACACTTGTCGTGGACTTTGGCCAGAATTGTGCGGCGGTTCCTGCTTTCGAGTTCATGGCAAAGGAGGGTACCCAACTAAATTGTCGTCCTTCTGAGATATTGAACGATGGAAATGGTGCGAAGAGCCGAGGAATGGATGGGCCTGAAGGTAGTTGCCATCGCTTGAATCTACGCACTCCGGATACCGGGATGTTACTCGACTATACCTTTGCGGATCATAAGGACTATACGACCTATCGCCCTCATCGCACGTTCTATGGTTATCGCTTCGTATCGATCACGGCCGATCAGGAGGTGCGTATCCGGTCGATCCAGTCGATTCCTGTCTCCTCGATTACCCAACAGATGGAGACCGGATCAATAACGACCGGCAACAAACTAGTCAATCAGTTGATCTCAAATACCCTATGGGGACAACGTTCCAACTACCTCTCGGTTCCTACCGACTGTCCGCAGCGCAACGAACGGCTGGGATGGACCGCCGACACGCAGGTATTTGCTGAGACTGGTACTTTCTTTGCCAATACCGCTGATTTCTTCCATAAATGGATGCGTGATATGCGTGACACACAATCACCAACCGGTGCGTATCCCGGTGTCGCTCCATTGGCTCAATACGGTGCGTCTCCTACTGATATGAACCGCTTGGGCTGGTCGGACGCGGGAGTTATCGTGCCTTGGGTTGTCTGGAAGCAATTTGGTGACACTCAGATTATCGATGAGAACTGGGCGGCGATGGAGAAATATCTCAATCATATCAACGAGACCAAGTATGACCATCATGCCCTCAGCGCGGAGAATGGCAATTACCAGTGGGCCGACTGGCTCAGTTACGAGCCGCTTGAGAGTTGCAGCGGCAGACATACAGCGAAGGATGGATCCGGAACGCTTCCGGAAGCCTATGATTATTGGAATTATCTAAGTGCGAATTACTGGCTTATAGATGCCGGAATGATGAGCGATATGGCTCGTGCGACGGGACGGGATGCCGAGAAATACGAAGCGATGGCTGCTCAAGCGAAACAGTATATATTGGATAAATTCTTGAATGCCGATGGAGAATTTAAGACGGCGATATTCAATACCATGCAGACGCCTGCCCTATTCGCCTTGAAGAACAAGCTGGTCGAAGGGGTAGCCAAGGAGAACATGATGAAACGACTGCGTGACAACTTCGCCGAGCATGGCAATTGCCTTCAGACAGGTTTCTTGGGTACTTCCATCCTGATGCCTACGCTTACGGAGAATGGAATGAGTGATATCGCTTACGAGCTTCTTTTCCAGCGCAAGAATCCGAGTTGGCTGTATTCGGTAGATAATGGGGCGACAACGATTTGGGAGCGTTGGAATAGCTATATGCTTGATAAAGGCATGGGACCGCAAGGCATGAACAGCTTTAATCACTATGCCTATGGATGTGTATGTGAATGGATGTGGGAGACCATGGCTGGTATCTCTGCGGATACGTCGGAGCCAGGATTCAAGCGCATTATCATGAAGCCGATTCCCGATAAGCGTCTGGAGTTCGTAAACGCGGAGTACAATTCGGCGGCAGGGATTATCAAGAGCTCTTGGAAGTATGAGGGAGACCAGTGGATTTGGGATTTCACCATTCCCGAAGGAGCGGTCGCTCTCGTGACACTTCCGGGCGAAAGCCAAGCTCACGAGTATCGTGCGGGTTCGTATCAGATCGTTAAATAAACAGTTTATACTTGGGGGTGTCAAATCTAATAAACCGGACTTTTGACACCCTCAAGATGTTATTGATAGCTTTCTATCCGATAAGCGATTTGTCATTTTGACAAACTGTAAACGAAACCTCCGGAGAATCGATTTTTCCCTACCCAAGTGCGGCTCGTCGCCAAATTCGCAAGAAAAAATCAGCAATCCTTTCATTGATAGTATAATACCGAAAAACCGCCTTTCATTCTAGCGAAAAGAATTCATCCTAATTCATATCCATTGACTTCTTTGGGCTATCCGATAGGGTTACGACTGGGTTCTAACAGGGTTACGATGCCCATTCACGACTACTAACAACCCTATTCATGACTGTTTATAATGCCCAACGGCAGTATAGACGTTGCCTGACGGTACTATATGTATAGGCTTTTGCCACCTTTCGTGCATGAAAACGAGGATATTTTCATCCAAAAGAGCGTTTTATCGCCGTTCTCGCCTTCTAGTTTGGTCGATTCACGAACAGTTCCTGTCATGATTAATGGTCAATAAGAATCAAAAAGAAAGGAAGTAGATATAAAAAGAATCGTAACGTCAATATCGTAACGTATAGAATCCTCATACGAACAAATAGAAATATTTTCATACCTTTGCCACTTATTTCATTCCTTTAGGATGTGAATATGAAAGAATAAGGTATATGGCAAGAGGAACAACTTCATATTACGGACGTAGATATACTATAGCGACACCTATGACCCATTTGTACATGCTTTGCGCTTGTATTTTTTGTTGGATCGTGGGGTATGTGGATTCGGTAGGCTATCCCGTGTATGGAGAGGTGACGGCTCCTCCTTTATGGAATGCCCTTTGTCTGGTTCTTCCGGGTAAGTTGTTTACCTATTTGATCGGTTTTTTGCTGATGGCCGGTGGTGCGTTTCTGGTGCATCGGGTAAACTATGCGTTGATGTTGATTCGTGAGAAGACATTGCTTCCCTTTCTCTTCTATGCCTTGTTGACAAGTACAAACCCGGATTTCTTTCCCTTGAAATCAACATCTGTCGGGGTGTTTTGTTTGATATTGGCCCTTTATCAGTTATTTACCTCTTATCATGACCCGGACGCTACGGATAAGGCTTATAACGCATCCTTGATTATCAGTATCGGAAGTCTGTTGTGGATACACATCCTTTGGTTCTTGCCGCTGTTTTGGTTGGGGATGTATAATTTCAGGACATTGAATATCCGGACATTTGTCGCTTCCTTGTTCGGAATCTTGACGGTTTATTGGTTTGTTTTCGGATGGTGTGTCTGGGAATGGGATTTCACGGCATTTACCATACCTTTCACCTCCTTATTCAAGATCCGTTTCCTTGCGGTACTAGGGACGGGAATTATAGATTGGATACAGATCGTTTTAGTGGCGGGATTAACGATCATTGCCTCATTAAACATCGTTACACATGAGTATGAGGATAATTTGCGTACTCGTCAGTTTCTTTCTTTTCTGATTGTCATGGCCATTTGGTCGTTTGGATTGTTCTTTATCTATGAGCAGTCGTCCGAGGAATTTCTGGAAATGGCCTGTGTTCCGGCGTCTATCTTGATCGCCCATTTTTTTACGGTGAACCGGGGGAAATATATCTTTTGGCTGTTCCATTTCTCGGTAGTTATGTTTATCGCATTATTAATGATACGTATATGGAATTTCTTATAGCCTACGGGTATATCGGGGTGTTTATCGCTTCTTTCTTAGCGGCTACGATCTTGCCGTTTAGCAGCGAGGTCGTATTGACGGGTGTATTATTGGCGGGTTCGGCTTATTGGCCTTGTATGATCGCCGCTACGCTTGGTAATTTCTTAGGTGGAATGAGCTGCTATTGGTTGGGGATGCTGGGAAAGGTAGAGTGGATCGAGAAATACCTCAAACTCGATCCGGTAAAACTACAGAAGGTGCAGGATTGGATCAAGGGAAAAGGCTCTTGGATGGGCTTTTTTGTTTTTCTTCCCGGTATCGGTGATTTTATCGCTGTCGCTCTAGGTTTCTTGCGGGCTAATATATGGGTCGTGGCGATCTCCATGTTCTTAGGAAAAGCGATCCGTTATTGGGTTTGGATGGAGTTTGTTTATAAGGTACAGTCTATGTTTTGATAACCCGAGACCTGTACCTTGCACGAAATCATTTCAAGCGTAATTGTCCCCTTTTCCGTGAACTTGATAGCGTTATCGATAAAATTCGTGATAGAATTACAAGGATTTTTGTATATGAATTCTGCAAGCTTGGAAGTCTTTTTTGTTCGGAAGGAACTCATTCCAGCGTGTAAGTGTTTGCCGGGAGAAGACCGTCAATGAGAAAACCAGCATAGAGGTAAAGGCGATACTGGTCGTGATAGCGGAACCTACGACCCCGTAAGACGGGATGAGTAGAAAGCCGGAGATTAATAAGGCAATAAGCCCTACGCACGAGCTTGCCGTACTGTACCGGATCTTTCCGCTGCCGATGAAATAATGGCTGATGATGCTGTTGCAGCCTAACGCTACGATTCCGATCGATAATCCGCCTATCACTTTACGTATGCCTTTGAACTCGGCGCTGAAAAGATAATCCGTATATATCCATTCCGGTACCAATAAGATACATCCCATCACGAGGGCTAAAGCGCAAAAGGTCAATTTGAAAAGCTGTAAGGTAATACGTTTTTGTTCCGTTGCCTCTGAGGTCTTGGCCACGCTACTGTATTCGATGAAACTTACGCTGCGACTAATATTCCATACACTCTCGGAGATCTTGGTCCCAGCGTCTAGCAAGCCTACGCTTCCCAACCCGGCGAAACGTTGTATCAAGAAATAATTGAGTCGGGTAGTACAGGTTTCCGCCAACCCGTCCGCGCCGGCCCACAGGCCGTAGGCAAACATTTCTTTTAATAGACCGTAGAGTGATTTGCCGGAAGACCGGGATGTCTCCTTTAAGAAATAAGGAACAAGCATCGATAGGCTGGCAATAAAGGCTATGCCGTTCGTGACATATAATCCCCAGACATACGACCGTACGTCCGGGCGCTTCAATATATAATAGAAATAGAGTAAGACGAAAAATAGCAGTCCTCCTTGCAATATAAACGTGAGATTAAACCCTTTGATGTTGTCTTTACCCAACAAGAAGCGGGCATTGGCGTTTACCGTAGAGCTCAAGATCGCCAACAAGAAGATATCCAGCCGATAGCCGGTGGGTAAAAGCCCGGTAAGATACATGAAGCCGCAAGCTAGGGAAGAGCCGATAGGTGTCCACAGATATGCGGGAAGGAAAATTGTCCGCATGGAGTAACGATTCATGAAATAGACAATCGTATTCCCGCATAAAATCCCATTGACGATTACCGCTATATTTACCGAGGCCACGATCAACCCGATCATCCCCACGCCCTCGATTCCCAGCACCTTCGCGTTGATGAAGATCAGCGCTAGGTTAAGGAAAGCTATCAGATAACGCGAGCCTATTGTCCCCAGTATCTTTTTTAACATAAGCTATAGTTGTAATCCATTCAGTAACCTTACATAGGTATCGATCGCTTCCCGGATCTCCGGTCCCTTGATGTATTCGTCCGCGGAATGGGAACGTGCCGAGTTTCCCGGCCCTATCTTTACGGAGGGGAAACGCATCAAGGCTTGGTCGCTAAGCGTAGGAGAGCCGAAAGGCTCTTTTCCCATCAAGATCGCCCGTCGCACAAAAGGATGATCCAGATCCGTGCGGGTGGAGCTAAGGCGGAAGCTGCGGGCCTTGATCTCGCAATGAACCTTTTCCTTGATTAGCTCGAATAACTGTTCGTTCGTATAAAATTCGTTGGTGCGGATATCTACCGTGAATTCGCATTTATCGGGAACGACATTGTGTTGTGTACCGGCATGGATGATGGTGACAGTCATTTTCACCGGTCCGAGGAAGTCGCTTTTCTCCGGGAATTGATAGGTGCTGAACCATTCTATATCCTTCATCGCTAAAGTGATGGCATTGATGCCCTCATTACGTGCGGCATGTCCGGCCTTTCCGATAGCGGTGCAATCCAGTACCATTAACCCTTTCTCGGCTACGGCGGGTTGCATACCCGTGGGTTCACCTACGACAGCGAAGGAGATAGGAGGAAGCTCGGCCAATGCGCTTTCAATGCCATTCTTCCCGGATACCTCTTCCTCACAAGACGCAAGGAAGATTAGATTATAAGGTTGCTCTTTCTCGCTTAAGATACAGAAGGCTTCATAGAGGGAGACTACGCTCGCCCCGGCATCGTTACTGCCCAGTCCATATAATTGATCATCCTCGGTCTCTTCGGGAGTGAACGGGTCTTTGGTCCAACCGGAAGCGGGCTTGACGGTGTCTATATGGGAGTTGAGTAAAAGGGTCGGTTTACCGAAATCGAAATCCGGGGCGATGATCCACAGGTTGTTGCCTTTGCGGAACACCTTTTGTCCGGCCTTTTGCCATTCTGCTTGCAGGAAATCCGCTACGGCAGTCTCGTCCCGGCTGAAAGACGGACGGGAGATCATGCCTTTTAATAAATCAATCGCTTCGTAATATCTTTCCATATTATAATAAATTATTTACGGTGCATCTGTCTTTCTCCAGTTGGGCTTTCAATTCTTCTAAGGAATCGAATTTGATGTCTCCGCGTACGTATTGAACGAATGAGACACGAATGCTATCATTGTAGATATCTCCGGAGAAATCCAGAATGTTGACCTCCATGGATATGTCCTTCCCATTATTGAGTGTCGGACGGTCACCGATATAAAGCATTCCCTTATATCGTTCGCCTTCCACCTCCACCCATACGGCATATACGCCAATACCCGGAATGACTTTAAAAGGCTCATCTACCCGTATATTCGCCGTGGGAAATCCTAGCGTGCGTCCCACTTTATAGCCGCTGACGATATGGCCCAGCAATTGATAGGGATAGGTCAGTAAATAAGCGGCTTCAGCTACATTTCCGGCTTGAAGTAATTTCCGGATCTCGGAAGAGCTGACGGCCGTATTTCCTTCGTCATAGGGAGATGCCTTCAGCACCTCGATACCACATTCGGTGCCATAAACGACATATTGCTCGAAGCCATCCGTCCGATCGTGCCCGAAACGATGGTCATATCCGATCAATAAGGTCTTTACATGCAGGCTCTTCGCTAAAATAGAGGTAATGAATTCCTTGGCCGAGAGCCGGGATAGCTCGATCGTAAAATCCAATACGATGCAATAATCTACTCCGGTAGTCTCTAATTGCTGTAACTTTTCCTCGAAAGAATTTAATAGCTTCGGTTGGTAATCCGCATGCAATACGGCCCGGGGATGTTCCGGGAAGGTGATTACGGCCGATGGCAGGTTACGTGCTTTGGCAATCTCTTTCATCTCGTCGATTAAGAAACGGTGTCCTAGATGCACACCATCGAAAAATCCGATCGTAGCTACCAGTTCCTTTCCTTTCAGTCTGTCAAAATCTCTTACAACAATCATTGCGCCTTATTCGTTTCAATTCCAATCGAAAGACAAATGTACGGGATAATTTTTAATAATCATGTTCTTATATATGGATACTTTACGTGTATGTTTACTGCAACCCGCATTGCAGCAGAATTAGATACCGGTTGGTTTGGTTCGTTCTCGGGAAATATCTATATTTGCTAAGTATGAAAACGAAAACTCTACTCTGTATCATAATGATCCTGTCTTGGGGAATATTGGGGTCCGGACTTACGGCGGAAGATATTCTTTTCAACCGTCTGGGAGTACAGGACGGTCTGTCTTCCAATGAGATCACTTGTATCCTGAAAGACCGGAAGGGGTTTATGTGGTTGGGTACCACTTCTGGGGTGAACCGTTTTGATGGGTATGAGTTTAAGCATTATAAATACAAGGAAAGCGGGTTGCCTTTTAGGGAGGAGCATGTCTCCGAGCTTCAAGAAACCGCCGATGGGCGTATTTGGATTACCTATAATACGAACCAACTTTGCGTATATGAGCCCGATAATGACCGTTTTATTCCGGAGAAGGAAATATTAGATAGCTTACGTCTAGAGAATCCTCCCGCTAAGATATTTGTCGACAATGATAAACAACTCTATTTCGCTACCTATACGAATGAATTTTGCCGTTATGATCAAGCGAGGGGAAAGATTTATTCGTATCCGCTAAATAAAGAGGATGGCCGGGTTTGTGATATGAGTGACGTGGGCGATCGTCTATATGTAGTCCATACCTCGGGAGTGGTAGAGGGGATCGATAAGGCATCCGGAGAACCTGTCTATCGGGATGAGTATCTGACTCAATATGCGAATGCCCAGTTATTCTATGTGTTCGCCGATAGTGACGGGGATCTGTGGTTTTTCTTAAATCCCGGATATAGTAGAGGTCTCTTTCGCCTAAATCCCAAAAGCAAGGAGTGGAAACATTATACGACCGAAACCCCGGTCGCTTTATCCTCTATAATGGTGCGTGACGTGGCGGAGGATATGAACGGTAATATCTGGATCGCTACCGATCATGGCGGTATCAATATCTTGGATAAACGTCTGGACCGGATGCGTTATATACGAAATAACCCGTTTAACCAAACGAGTTTGAGCCAGAATAGCGTGATCTGCTTGTATCGGGATGATACGGGGATTATGTGGGCCGGCACTTATAAAAACGGCATCAACTATTATCATGAGAGCATTTTTAAATTCCAGACTATCCGGTACCCTTTGGAGTTGATGCGGGATATCTTTAACAATGACTTTAATTGTATCGTAGAAGATAAAGAAGGGGATCTGTGGATCGGTACTAGCGGAAACGGCCTATTACGTTACGATCGGGAAACCGGGGAGTATGTCCGCTACCGGGCGGGGCGGGAAAGCGAGAACGCTATCTCCGGCGATGTCGTGATTAGTATGGCGAAAGATTTGGATGGCAAGTTATGGCTGGGTACTTATATGGAGGGGTTGACCGGTTTTGACGGGAAACGTTTCAAGCATTATCGGGATATCCCGGGCAGTAAGGACGGCTTATCCAATAATAGCGTGTATAGTTTGTATGTCGATGCCAAGAATCGTTTGTGGATCGGTACTTTGGAAGGCGGCCTGAATTGCTTGGATCAATCTACCGGGAAATGGACGTATTATCGCATGGGGGATAAGGAGAATGCGATTAACTCGGATATCGTATATAGCCTTTCCGGGGATGAGAAGGGGAATATTGTCGTTGGAACTTCTTTAGGAGTGAACTGGATCAACCCGGAGACGGGGGCTGTTACTTCTTTTAACGGCACGAAGGATGGACGTTCCGTGTTTGAGGATCAAATCATCAATGTCGTATTTTGTGATAGCCGCCAATGGGTATGGATCGGGAGTAATCATGGGCTACATATATATGATAGGTTGAATGATAAGATGTATCGGTTGAACCATTCTTCCGGATTACCGGATAACAGCATCATGTCTATCTTGGAGGATAAATATCATACGGTTTGGGTGGGAACGAAGAACGGCTTATTGAATATCGTTCCGAATCGGGATACGGATAATAATTATACGTTCGATTGGAATAGCTATGATGAGAATGAGGGCGTTCAAGGACGTGTGTTTAACGTGAATAGCGCTTGCGGACTGGAAACGGGTGAGTTGGCGTTTGGCGGGACAAACGGTCTTACCTTCGTTGATCCTGCCCGGATACGTTATAATAGCTATGCTCCACCGGCGGTGATAACCGGACTTATGGTGAATAATGTCCCGATAACGGCGAGAGAGGCGTATGACGGGCATGTGATTTTGGATAAAGATATCACCTGTACCAAGCAATTGAAACTGAATTATACGGAACGTAATTTCTCCTTTACCATCTCTTCTTGTTGCTATTTCCTTCCTTTGAAGAATAAATATGCTTTTAAGATGGAGGGCTTCGACTCGGAATGGACTACCGTAAGCGCCTTGGAACGTCGTATTACCTATACGAACTTGAACCCGGGAACTTACACTTTCAAGGTAAAGGCGATGAATAACGACCGGATTTGGAGCAAGGAGATCACGAGCTTGCAGATCACGATCCTGCCTCCGTTCTGGGCTACCGGATGGGCAATAGCGTTGTATATCATAGCTGGTATATTATTGGCGTATGGCGTGATACGTTTTATTTTCCGTATCCAGCAAAAGAAGTTGGAGGAGGAGCAAGAACGGGCTACTGTGCGTCAGCAGCATGAGGTGGACGAGATGAAGCTTCGTTTCTTTACGAACGTAAGCCATGAGTTCCGTACGCCGCTAACATTGATCATGACTCCTTTGGAGAAGTTGATGAAAACGGAGAAAGACATGGAATCCCAGCAAATATTGAAGTTGATCTACCGGAACGCCGACCGGTTGCTTAAATTGGTGAACCAGTTATTGGATTTCCGCAAGATCGATATGCAAGGGGATAGCTTGGTCTTGTCTACCGGCGATATTGTCCCGTTCGTGCGTGACGTGGCTTATTCCTTCAAGGAGCTTTCGGAGCAAAAGCGGATTCATTTCTCTTTCTCCTCGGTCTTCACGTCTCTCCCGATGAAGTTTGACACGGATAAGGTCTTCAAGATCGTCTCTAATCTACTGAGTAACGCTTTTAAGTTTACGCCGGAGGGAGGTACTATCTCGGTGACGCTTAGCTTGCGGTTGGAGAAGGAGGGAGAGAACAAACTGGTTATCGAGGTGTCGGATAGCGGTATCGGTATTCCTGCGGATAAACAAGGAGCTATCTTCGATCGCTTTTATCAGGTGTCTTCCCCGGATAAGGGAAATCCCGTGGTAGGTACGGGTATCGGCCTGCACCTATGCCGGGAATTCGTGCGGATGCATCATGGGACGATAACCGTGAAAAGCGAGCCGGGAGCGGGTAGTACGTTTACGGTTACGCTGCCGGTGATCCCCTTGGACAACCAAGATATTATCTCGGCTCCGGAAGGAATTGCCGAAGGGGATATCTTGCCTCCGGTTGAGGAGCTTCCGGAGATCGCTGATAAGGATGCGTCTCCGGCGGAAAGACCTACGTTGCTGGTCGTAGACGATAACACGGATTTCCGGGAATTTATGAAGTTAAGCTTGAGTGGCGTTTATTCGGTACTCACGGCGGCGGATGGAGAAGATGCGTGGAAACTCATTCCGGAGGAGCTGCCGGATATGGTGATCAGCGACGTGATGATGCCTATCACCGACGGTATCACTTTATGCCGCCGGATCAAGGGAGACATCCGGACTTCCCACATTCCGGTGATCCTACTGACGGCAAAGTCCGCTAAAGATAGCCAACTGGTCGGTCTGGAAGCCGGTGCGGATGATTATATCAGCAAGCCATTCAATATGGAGATGCTTCTCTTGAAGGTGCGGCATTTGATCGAGATGAAGAAGAAGATGCAAAAGGCCTTTATGCAGTCCTCTACCATGGGCATCGCCTTGACGGAGGTACAAGCTAGCTCCATGGATGAGGAGTTGATGCGTAAGGCCATCGGCTATATCGAGGAGCAGATCGCCAATCCGGAGTTGTCTGTAGAACGGTTGAGCCGGGAGATGGGCATGAGTCGTGTGAACTTCTACAAGAAATGCCTTTCCATCACGGGTAAGACTCCGGTGGAGTTGATCCGTACGGTGCGCTTGAAGCGTGCGGCGCAGTTATTGGAGAAGAGCCAGATGCGGGTCAACGAGGTCGCGCTGGAGTGCGGTTTCAATGATGTGAAGTTATTCCGGAAGTATTTTAAGGATGAGTTCGGAAGGCTTCCCTCTGACTATCATAAATAAACTTTTTCTAAATAAATGCCACGTAATTAGGGGATATAACAAAATATCCCCTTAAAATAAACATTCTTCCCCTACCTTTTTACGGTTCTCCCCGTAACCCAAAACATTTATGGCTTCCTGTTCGCCGCGAACCCTTTAATTTTGCCAACGAATGAAGAACCATTTTTCTTGTATGGAAAAACCTGTTCGGACTCATTGCTGATCGGAAATAATTAAAGAATCTATAGAATATGAAACAACACATCGCGGTATTCACGTTAGGGCTTTCCCTGCTGACTTCCTGCATGACTGATTCCGCTTACCGGAAGGTCGAGAATGGCTTGGTCGCCGATATCCGTTCCGGACAGGCGAAGGCTGTTAAATTGGAAGTAATCTCTGATGATATTATCCGGGTAATCGCCTCTCCGGATGGTAAGTTTTCCAACCAAGTGAACTTGATCAAAGACACGAAATCGTTACCCGCCCCATCGTTTCAGATAACGACCTCGGGGGATACGATCATCGTAAGTACGCAAACCACACAGGCCCGTCTTTCACGGGAGACCGGAGAGGTTCGCTTTACCGACGCCAACGGACACACGATCCTTCGTGAGAAGACAAACGGAGGCAAGGAATTTACGCCGATCGAGGTGGAAGGAACCAAAGGTTATACCTTACGTCAGGTATTTGAGAGCGAGGACGAGGAAGGGCTTTACGGCCTAGGACAGCATCAGAGCGATGAGTTCAACTACAAAGGCAAGAACGAGGAGCTTTTCCAATATAACACGAAGGTGAGCGTGCCGTTTATCGTTTCCTCAAAAGGGTATGGTGTACTTTGGCATAACTATTCCTTGAGCCGTTTCGGCGACAAGCGTCCATACGCCGATTTGGGCGATGTCTTTGGTCTATACGGAAAAGACGGGAGGGCAGGGGCGTTGACCGCTACCTACTATACGGATAAGGCGAAGAATTCCGTTTTAATCCAGCGGGATGAAGATAAGGTAGATTATGAGAATCTGAAAACCATCAAGAACCTGCCGGCAGACTTCCCGAAGCCGAGCGCTTCCGCTACTTGGGAGGGCGAGATCGAGGCGAAAGAGACGGGTACTTATCATTTCAAACTACATTACGCCGGTTATACCAAGGTATTTGTGAATAACGAGGAGATCATCCCGGAACGCTGGCGTGCGGCATGGAACCCGAATGATTACAAGGCTACGGCCGATCTGGAAAAGGGCAAACGCTATCCGATCCGTATCGAATGGTTGCCGGATGGCGATGTCTCTTATATCGGCTTGAAGGTATTATCTCCGCTACCGGAGGAGGAGCGGGAGCGGTTGGCTTTCTGGTCGGAAATGGGGGATGATATCGATTACTACTTCATCAACGGAGAGTCTTCCATGGATAAGGTGATCAGCGGTTACCGCACGGTTACGGGCAAGAGCCAGATCATGCCGAAATGGGCGATGGGATTCTGGTTGAGCCGTGAGCGTTATAAGACGCAAGAGGAGCTATTGACCGCCTTGAACGAATACCGCCGGCGGCAGGTTCCCTTGGATGTGATCGTACAGGACTGGAGCTACTGGCCGGTAGACGCATGGGGTAGCCATGAGTTTGATAAGGAACGCTTCCCGGACCCGAAAGGCATGATTCAGGAGATCCACGATAAGGATGCCCGTATCATGATCTCCGTATGGCCGAAGTTCTATTATACGACAGAGCATTATAAAGAGTTGGACGCGCTGGGTGCTATGTATCAGCAGGCGATTAAGGATAGTATCCGCGACTGGATTTATCCGGGTTATATCGGTTCTTTCTATGACGCGTACAACCCGGAAGCCCGCAAGCTTTTCTGGGAACAGATGAACGAGCATCTGTATTCCTTGGGCATCGACGCTTGGTGGATGGACGCTTCCGAGCCGAACGTACAGGATAATACGGATATCGAGTATCGCAAGGCGCTTTGCGGACCGACTTATCTGGGCCCGTCCACGAAATACTTCAACGCTTACGCTTTGGCTAACGCCGAGGCGATCTACGACGGACAACGTAGCGTAAACCCGGATGACCGTGTATTCCTATTGACCCGTTCCGGTTTCGCCGGCCAGCAACGTTACTCTACCGCTACATGGAGTGGCGATATCGGTACTCGCTGGGAGGATATGAAAGCGCAGATCAGCGCCGGCTTGAACTTCGCCATGTCCGGTATCCCTTACTGGACGATGGATATCGGTGGCTTCAGCGTGGAGAACCGTTATATGGCCGCTAAGGAAGGTAGCGAGGATTTGAGGGAATGGAGGGAGTTGAACAACCGTTGGTATCAGTTCGGAGCTTTCTGTCCGTTGTTCCGTAGCCACGGGCAATATCCTTGCCGCGAGATCTATAATATCGCTCCGGAAGGATCGCCTACGTACCAATCGATGAAGTATTATACCGAGTTGCGCTATCAATTGATGCCGTATATCTATAGCTTGGCCTCCAAGACGCATTTTGAGGATTATACGATCATGCGTGCCTTGGTGATGGATTATTCGGACGATGAGAAGACTTACGATATAGACGACCAGTTTATGTTTGGCCCGGCCTTCATGGCATGCCCGGTGTATGAGTATAAGGCTCGCGACCGTGAGGTGTACTTCCCGGCCGGCATTTGGTACGATTTTTACAACGGCAAGCCTGTGCAAGGCGGAACGACAATGGACGTGGATGCTCCTTACGAGCGTATGCCTTTGTTCGTGAGAGCCGGCTCTATCGTACCGAACGGAAAGGTAATCCAGTCTACGAAAGAGGAGCAGAAAGACTTAATCGTCTCTGTTTACGCCGGTGCCGACGGCTCCTTCACCTTATATGAGGATAATGGCGTGACCTACGATTACGAGAAAGGAAATTACGCTACCATCCCGTTTGTTTATGATGATGCGAGGCGAACGCTCACGATCGGCGCACGGGAGGGCGACTATCCGGGCATGATCCGCGAGCGTCAGATCACGGTACGTCTCATCACGCCGGAGAACCCCGCTGGTAAGGACGTGACAATATCTTACCAAGGTAAACCTCTAGTTGTAGAGACGGGGCGTGCCCCGTCTCAACCCCTCTAAATGGTAACTTTAAATAATACCCATCAGTCTGTGCTAAGACGGGGCACGCCCCGTCTCTACAACTGGGTAGTATCAATTAAACTATATAATCACTAATGATACCACTGATGAATCGGCCATTCGCGTGGCTTCTGGGCCTATTGCTCACCGCCTGTTCCCCCACCGGGGAGCAGGTGCGTGAACGTAGCTCATGGAATGACGATTGGAAATTTGCCTTGTCGGATAGCGTTCAGGATTATTCATCCCCGGACAGCGATGATTCCACTTGGCGTATCTTATCTTTACCGCATGATTGGAGTATCGAGGGGGATTTCTCCCTCGATAACCCGTCTACCCCGGGCGGCGGCGCGCTACCGGGCGGGATTGGTTGGTATCGAAAGACATTTACCCTTCCGGAGACGGATCGGGGTAAGGTTGTTTATGTTGATTTCGACGGGGTTTACCGGAATAGCGAGGTCTGGATCAATGGTCATTCGCTGGGATTCCGTCCGAATGGTTATGTATCGTTTCGTTATGACTTGACGCCTTATTTGAGGTATGGAAGCCAACCGAACGTGATTGTCGTGAAGGCGGATAATAGCGAGCAACCGAATTCCCGCTGGTATTCAGGCTCCGGTATCTACCGTAACGTATGGTTAGTAAAGGTGAATCCGGTACATGTGGACAACTGGGGTACTTTCGTGCATGATATGAGGATCTCACCGGAGGAGGCTACCTTCTCCTTGGAGGTGAGAATAAGGAATAGCTCGGAGGCGGATAGGGAGGCCGAAGTCTCTACCTCTATTTACGATGACCGTAACAGAGTTGTTACGGCACCCGTAACAACTCTATTACGGGTACCGTATACGCCCTGTTACGACACCCGTATGCGGGAGGCATCTGCCGATCATCAGTTCTTGATCCCAAATCCCAAACTTTGGAGTCCCGATTCTCCCTCGCTCTACACGGCCGTCACGGAAGTGAAAGTGGCTGGTAAGGTGGTAGATCGTTACGAGACGGTATTCGGCCTTCGCTCGTTCCGTTGGGATTCCGCTACCGGCTTTTATTTGAATGATAAGTCTTTGAAGATAAAAGGGGTTTGCCTGCATCATGATTTAGGCTGTCTGGGTGCCGCCGTGAATACACGGGCTATCGAGCGCCAGCTACAGATCATGAAGGAGATGGGTGTGAACGCGATCCGTACCAGCCATAACGCCCCGGCACCCGAGTTGCTGGATCTTTGCGATCGTATGGGCCTTCTGGTACAGGATGAGTCTTTCGATATGTGGGAACGCCGTAAGTCTCCGTACGATTACGCCCGGTATTTTGCGGAGTGGCACGAGCGGGATTTGACGGACGAGATCTTGCGTGACCGGAATCACGCCTCTGTTTTCATGTGGAGTATAGGCAATGAGGTACTTGAGCAATGGAGTCATGCCGACGCTACCGAGCTGGATCTGCAAGCGGCGAACCTGATCTTGAATGCCGGCCATGCCATCGATCCCGCTTTGCTGAAGGATACGACCCTTAGTCGTCAATCCTTGATCACCCGTCATCTGGCGGCTATCGTGAAACGGCTGGATACCTCCCGGGTCGTTACCGCCGGCTGTAACGAGGTAAACCCTGCGAATCATCTGTTCCGCTCGGATGCCTTGGATGTGCTGGGCTTCAACTACCATGAGCGATATTTCGAGCCGTTCCTCCGGAATTTCCCCGGAAAGAAACTGATCGTGAGCGAATCTACCTCGGCCTTGATGACCCGTGGCTATTATGAGATGCCGTCTGATCATATTTATATCCGTCCGGAATCGTGGGACAAGCCTTTCGAGGCTCCCGAGCATGTTTGCTCCTCTTATGATAATTGCCATGTACCTTGGGGCTCTACGCACGAGAAGACTTGGCATCTGGTGAAGACGCTTCCGCATGTATCCGGCCTGTTCGTCTGGACGGGTTTCGATTACTTGGGAGAGCCTACCCCCTATTGGTGGCCCAGCCGGAGCAGCTTCTTCGGTATCGTGGATCTGGCGGGTTTCCCGAAGGATATATATTATATGTATAAAAGCGAGTGGACGGATGAACCCGTATTGCACATTTTCCCGCATTGGAACTGGAAGGAAGGCGAACCGGTGGATATCTGGGCCTATTATAACAATGCCGATGAGGTGGAACTATACCTAAACGGAAAGAGCCTAGGCGTACGACAAAAAACGGACAGTACCTATCATGTCTCTTGGCGTATGCCTTTTACGCCCGGAACCTTGAGAGCCGTCTCCCGCTTAGGGGGTAAGGAGGTCTTGGTGAAAGAGATCCATACGGCAGGAGAGCCGGCCCGTTTGGTCTTGACCCCGGATCGTAGCGTCATCCAAGCGGATGGCTCGGACCTATCGTTTATAACCGTAGATGTATGCGATATCGATGGTAACCGGGTTCCCAACGCTACTCCATTGATCCGTTTCTCCGTGGAGGGCCCGGGTGAGATCGCCGGAACGGATAACGGAGATCCGAACGATCCGAACAGCCTCCGTAAACCGAAACGGCAAGCTTACTATGGAAAAGCCTTGGTCGTGATCCGGAACAAGGGCGGACAAGGCGACATCCACTTAAAAGCCATAGCCGAGGGCTTACCCGAGGCGACGGTAACGATTCAAGCGCAATAATAAACCTATAAATAAAAAGGAAATGAAAAAGATAATAGGCGTGATCGCTTGCGGGCTATTCTTGAACGCGGCTGCTGCGAGCTCGCAGGTCACGGATAAAGAGAAGGTACAAATGGAGAAACGTATCGAGAAACTGATTAAGAAGATGACCTTGGAGGAAAAGGTCGGATTATTGCATGGTAACTCAAAATTCTATGTTGCCGGAGTAGAGCGTCTGGGGATTCCCGAGTGGAGCTTGAGCGACGGGCCTCACGGGGTACGTGCGGAGATCAATCGCCACGACTGGGCGTATGCGGGTTGGACAAATGATTCCGCCTCTTATTTCCCGACCGGCACGGCTTTCGCCGCCGCTTGGAATCCGGAGTTGGCTTACCGTCGGGGCGAGGTGCTGGGCGAGGAGGCTCGCTGGCGTAAGAAGGATGTGTTGCTGGGCCCGGGTGTGAATATCATTCGCTCCCCGCTTTGTGGCCGTAACTTCGAGTATATGAGCGAGGACCCTTATATGAACTCCGTATTGGCGGTCGCTTATATCAAAGGCTTGCAGAGCCGTGACGTGGCTTGCAGCGTAAAGCATTTCGCCGTGAATAACCAAGAGACAAATCGTACGACTGTCGATGTGGAATGTAGCGAGCGTGCCTTGCGTGAGATTTATTTACCCGCTTTCAAGGCGGCCGTACAGGAGGGAGGCGCCTTGACGGTAATGGCCGCTTATAATAAATTCCGTGGGGAGTTCTGCGCGGAGAATAACTACTTGGTTCGCAAGATCCTTCGGAATGAATGGGGATTCGATGGCGTATATGTAACCGACTGGGGAGCCGCCCATAGCACGGTTCCTTCTATGGAGGCCGGCTTGGATCTGGAGATGGGCACGCTGATCGATAAATATGAGGATTGGTATTATGCCAACCCCTTGATCGAGGCTGTTAAGTCCGGAAAGATTCCTATGAGCTTGGTGGACGAGAAGGTGGGCGATGTCTTACGTGTGATGATCAAGACGAATGTCTTGGACCCGAAAAAGCGTTTCGGCCCCGGCTCCATGAATACGAAGGAGCATCAGCAAGCCACTTACGACGCGGCTGCCGAAGCCATTGTCTTATTGAAGAACCAGAATAATCTTCTCCCGTTGGATTTCTCCTCGATCAAGAGTCTGGCGGTAATTGGCGATAACGCTACCCGCAAACATTCCAATGGTGGCTTGAGTTCCGAGATCAAGGCGGTTTACGAGGTAACTCCATTAGAGGCGCTTCGTGCGAAATGGGGCGATAAGGTGGATATCCGTTTTGCCCAAGGTTATGAGAAGCTATCTACTTTCGTGGAGGGAAGCAATAATGGGCAAAGCTCTGGTACTTTCTCTTCCAAGACACAGGAAAGCGACGCGTTATTGAAAGAGGCGGTAGAGGTTGCCCGCACGAGTGACGTGGCCCTTTTGGTTTGTGGTTTGAACCATGATTATGATACCGAGTCGTTCGACCGTCTGAATATGGATATCCCATACGGGCAGGTTGAGTTGATTCAAGAGGTGGTAAAGGCGAATCCTCGTACGATCGTGGTCATGATCGCCGGATCGCCGTTGAATATGGCCGCCGTAGATATTTGTTCCCCGGCTATCGTTTGGGCTTGGTTCAACGGTATGGAAGGAGGAAATGCCTTGGTAGACGTATTATCCGGCAAGGTGAATCCGAGCGGAAAGATGCCGTTCACCACTCCCGTGAGCTTGGATCAATCTCCGGCGCATGCGTTGGGCAACTTCCCCGGCAGGGATCTGAAAGTGAATTATGAGGAAGATATCTTGGTAGGTTACCGCTGGTTCGATACGAAGGGGCTTCCGGTCGTTTATCCGTTTGGTTACGGCTTATCCTATACGACATTCGACTATTCCAACCTGAATACGGATAAAAAGACGTACGATCAAGCGGATACGATCCAAGCGACTTTCACCCTGACCAATACCGGAGACCGTGAAGGAGCTGAGGTGGCCCAATTGTATGTAAGCGATCCGGTTTGTTCCGTGATGCGTCCGGTCAAGGAGTTAAAAGGCTTCAAGAAGGTATTCCTTAAACCCGGTGAGAGTCGGCGAATCACGTTGGACATCCCCGTATCCTCTTTAGCTTTCTATAGTGAGGTACAAAGCCAATTCGTCGTAGAACCCGGCGAGTTCATCCTCCAACTAGGAGCCTCCGCCTCAGATATCAAGCAGAAGATCAGCGTGGAGGTGAAATAACTACCCAGTTGTAGAGACGGGGCGTGCCCCGTCTCCCACAGACTGATAGTATTCTTTAGTTACTATTTTGAAGGGATGAGACGGGGCGTGCCCCGTCTCTACAAATAGATATTGAAAAATAACCGCTAGGACATTTTTCGTTACATTTCCTTGAACAAGAGCGCATCTATAGAGTTATATCCATATAATAACAATATAATTAAAGATGTGCTATGAACTCTCTACAAAATCCATTGAACGCTAACTATCCGCAAGATGTTACCCAAAAACCGGGCGAGAATGCGGTTTTCATTGTCTATGCTCTAAAAGATCTCCCCGACACGATTGATAAGGTAAAGGACGTGTGCGCTAATTTCTCCGCTTTGATACGTAGTATGCGCAATCGCTATCCTGATATGCAATTCAGTTGTACGATAGGATTCGGGGCGGATGCTTGGAAACGTTTCTTTCCGGAGCAAGGAAACCCCAAAGAATTGCAACCGTTTGAAGAGATCAAAGGAGTTAAGCTTACGGCTGTTTCTACCCCCGGGGATTTACTATTCCACATCCGCTGTAAGCAGATGGGACTGTGCTTTGAGTTCGCCTCCATTATAGACCAGAAACTGCGAGGTGTCGTGGAATCGATTGATGAGACCCACGGTTTTCGGTATAGAGACGGTAAGGCGATTATCGGTTTCGTGGACGGTACGGAGAATCCTGCCGTGGATGAAGACCCCTATCGTTTCGCGGTAATAGGCGATGAGGACCCCGAGTTTATGGGCGGAAGTTATGTGTTTGTGCAAAAATACATTCATGATATGGTGGCATGGAATGCGCTTCCAGTGGAAGAGCAAGAGAAAGTCATCGGTCGCCGTAAATTCAACGATGTTGAGCTATCAGATGAGGAAAAACCGAAGAACGCTCATAACGCCGTGACGAACATCGGAGACGATCTGAAAATAGTCCGTGCCAACATGCCATTCGCCCATACCTCCAAAGGTGAATACGGTACCTATTTTATCGCCTATGCCAGCACGTTCAGCACCACCCGACGAATGCTGGAGAATATGTTCGTCGGTGATCCCGTAGGCAATACGGATCGTCTGCTGGACTTCAGCACGCCGATAACGGGAACTCTTTTCTTCGTTCCGTCGTATGAGTTGCTTGATAAGTTAGGGGAATAATTATTTATCCATCCTTAACTGTCTAGTTAACAGACCTCCGCAGTGCCAATCATTTTCCATATCGTGGCACGGCAGTGCCATCAGCGTGGCATAGCTGTGCCTTCCTTATGGCAATGGTGTGCCACTAGGATGGCACAGTCGTGCCATTATGATGTGCTTATCTTTTAATGAAAGGCTTGTTGACTGATAAGGTTGGAGTTACAGATAACAGAAGTAAACCGCCTATTATCAATACTTCAAATATCCATAGCGGTTATATAGTGTTGGGAGTGTAGATGCGTGTTGTATGTCGTTTGCGGATTTCAACCCGGATTTATGAAGTTAACTTACTTTGCCGTTGAAGCTAACTTACTTTGAAATGTTAGTTAACTGGTAACTTTCTACCTAAAAAAGCCATTTGGCAATGTACCTAATCTTTTTTGCGCTATAAAAGTGTTTTGTAAGGTCATTCCATAAACTTTAGGGTAGTAGTCTTCGTACTGTTTGATGGATCGCCATCTTGATTTTTTCCTTAATAATCAATTATAATTAAAGAATATATCATATATTTGCCTAGCTAGTAATTAAGACAGAAAAGCAAAAGGTAAAAGCGTAGGTTTTTATCTACTTATTCTTTCTTTGTTGGTAGTAAAACAATGATAAAATAGAAAACGTATGGATTATCATAGACTAAAATATTTTTAATACGTATATTTGCGACAATAAAAGGCTTTTAAGTTAGAAGCCTTGTGTTGCGTGCGATATTTGTGCGAGTTGACAAAAATCGGCCAAATTTTTCGAGACACTCAATGCACAGAGAAAGCCCCGCAACCCTTTATTAGATATACGTGTTATCTATGCTACTGTATAGTATAGATAGATTATTGTATACAGATAAGGGGGGGCGTGCGGCTGACTTTATTGAGTGTTGAGGCTTGGCCGAGCCTTTGTCAACAATATTTTCAGCCAATCGCCCTTTCTTTATTTTATAATGAAAGGCCAGCTCTTCAATATAACGCCAAATAACGCCCTTTTTAAAGATAAATAGTATAAGTTTTACTTTAATCAAATAGTTATGCCTGAGTTTATTACTATTGAAGAAGCCGCTCGTATCACCGGCTTTCCATCTCAAGAAATCCAGCAATGGGCGATATCTAAAAAAATAACATCTTACGTCGTGAAGCAAGGTGTTCGCCTAGTCGATCTGACCAATTTGCGTGAATTCATTTCCCATATCGAGCGTATGGGAATACAAAAGCTATACCTGCAACTTATCATCCAAGACAAGGAAGAAGAGATAAACGAGATCATCTCCCAATTCGATGATTACCTTTTCTGCCTGCGATCCCTTAAAAACATCTCTCCCCTACTTAAACTCATTATCGCCGAACTATCAACATTCATACACGACAAGAAAGACCGACTTATCTTTACGGAAATAACTTCCGGAGCCAAGATAGAAGACGTAGCCAAACGTTGTGGTATATCCTACGACGGAATCTGTCGCCGATATAAGGTCATATCGCTCCGCTTGCAAGAAAACATGGGCTTCCTGACCGAATACAAGAAAACAATCACGAACCAAGACCTTGAGATAGAACGTCTGTGGATAGAGAACAGGAACATGGAATACGAATTGAGAAGATTATATAAAAAGGCGCTCCAAAACGGTCTATGTATCGAATCTCCCCGATCACTTACCCCCGTTCCCTTAAATGCCGCGAAACGGATATGCCAACCCATTACCCGTCTCACCTTAGCGCCCTATATCCGTAAATGCCTTACAACCTTGAAAATAGAAACCATAGAAGATATTCTACGTTACGCCCTCAAAAACGGACTCGACTCTTTATTAGACCTTCCCGGCTTTGGCGCTCTTGGTTTGGCCCAACTGAAATTCCAACTCGAAAAGCATAAGATAATCGATAAAACCGGGCATTCCGACCTTTATCAATATATCATTTGCGAAGCGGATAATTAGTGAGGACATTCTTTGTCCTCAAGTAGAATTTAACTAGATTTCAAGGATACTCATACTGTATTTACATTTTTTTGTATATTTGCGATATGTAATGATGTTTGTTTATATTTGAATCTTCACTTGTAACCTTGTTCTAGGTTCTGATGAAACTACGTCTTTTATCTAATGTAAGTCCCTAAATAACAATCATCTATATCTATTTTTATTTAGATCTATACTGCTATTGGTTATTCTACCATTTAGTTACTCACTGATTTTCTATCTCTTATCACCTTTATCCTCTATTCAAATCAACGTAGTTTCATCAGAACTAAAGTATATGAACTGCGAATAAGCAGAATGGAGATAAGTTGGTATGGCGGGGATATATAATATATATGTGATATGAAAATGGATGGAAATTTGCTTATAGATCTGAAGAATGGAGATGAAAAGGCTTTTGAAACTCTATTTTGGGAATATAATCAGCATGTATATCATTTTGTTTATTCGTTGCTATATGATAAATCTATGGCGGTGGATTTGACCCAAAACGTTTTTCTTAAAATCTGGGAGAAGCATGAGACTATAGATCTGGAACAAAACTTTGATGCCTATCTATTCACCATAGCCCGTAACTTGGTTTATAAAGAGACAGAAAACCGGTTACTCTCTGAAAAACTGACGGAAAGCCTACAACGACAGCTATCAGATGTCGATTCGCTTATGGAAGAACGAATCGACGCAGAGTCTTTACGGGAATATATTAATAGCTTGATAGAAGAATTACCGCCATCACGTCGGGAGATATTCCGTTTGAGCCGTCATGAACATTTATCATATAGAGAAATAGCGGAACGCCTCTCTATCTCAGAAAAGACTGTGGAGACACAGTTGAGTAGGGCTTTGCGTTTTTTGCGAGATCGACTTTCTTCTGATGGCTTTCTTTGCCTTATAACACTCTTTTTATAGTTAATAAGCATTAAATATCTTGTGGTTTGTAGGGGTAGATAGTTTTTATCGGATATACGTATTATATTATATGATGAACAAACGTATATACATTTACATAAAATGAGACCTTTAGATCTAATCATATTACTATTAACAATTTTCCTATCAGCTTGTCAAGATAAGCAAAAGGAAATAATAACATTGTTGGTTAAAGAATGGCAGGGTAAGCAGATTCTATTTCCGGAAAATATGGTCTTTACCAGATTTGCATCTGATACAACTAATTTCGTAATCCCGACTTCGGATTACAAAGTCTTGGTTTTTGTAGACTCAATTGGTTGTACGAGTTGTAAATTGCAATTATCCCGTTGGAAAGAATTTATCCGATATACAGATTCTATCAGTCAGAAGAATATCCCTTTCTTATTTTTTTTTCAGTTTGATGATCAGTGGGAGATACATTCTTTATTAATAAGAGAGAATTTTGACAAGCCGATTTGCTTGGATCGATCAGACAGTCTAAATCAGCTCAATCATTTTCCAAAAGATATTCGGTTTCAAGTATTTTTATTAGACAAGAATAATAAAGTGGTAGTGATAGGTAATCCTGTCCATAACCCGAACGTAAAAGAATTATATTTGGAAGAAATAGGTAGGAAACAACCTGTTGCACCAATTCAGACAACCGTAAAAGTGGAAAAGGAATCACTCTTACTAGAAACTATTCCTTTAGGGAAGAGTAAAGACACTTTGTTTACGCTTGTCAATACAGGAGACCAACCTTTAGTTATTATAGATGTAACTACCACTTGTGGATGTGCTCAAGCTTTGTTTGATAAACATCCAGTTCAGCCCGGTGAATCTCTTCATATTAAAGTGGGAGTGACACCTGAAAATAAGGGACTCTTTGATGAGACAATCACAGTAAAATGTAATACAAATCAATTAATTAAACTCAATGTACGGGGAAATACGATTTGATAAAGTCAAATTATAAAAGGGAAACTTGCCTGATATATTAGAAACTATCACAGCAAGTTCTTCGCTCCAAAATATTATCAGAAAGGAGGTGATGTGAAAGTCTAAAATTTATTTAAATGTAAAAAAATATACAGAGGATATCTTATTCTAACTAAAGAAGATTAGGCAAAATATAAAGATCTTATAAATAATTATATTATGAGCGTTATGAAGAAATTAAGAATTATTCTTATTGTTATTGTTTTCTGTTTGGTGATGATTAATATTCTAAAAAATAATATTGATCCTTCTTTGTCTGGATTAGCTTTAAGCAATATAGAAGCTCTTGCGGGTGAAGAATGTACTACTCATTGGAGTTGCTGGTTGAACTTAGATACAAGAGCTTGTTGTAATAGTGGGTCTATCGGTTGTGCTCCATGTGATTAATTTTATGGTTCTATAACGTTTTTGTAGTGAAATATGTAATAAAATAACTTTGTTTTTATCTATATAATTCGTTGTAGAACCTAATTATTACGATTGAAACTTATCTCAAATACTTATAAAATGAAAAGATATTATTTGCTAATAATATTATCAAGCTTAATTGCTCTTTTGTCTTGTGAAAAAATAAATTATATGTATTACTTGGAAAAGGATAGTAATATGACATTTGATTTGAATTATGATGTAGAACCATATATTAAAGCTCTATTTCCTTATACAGATAAAGATGGACATCAATATATTAGTTTTCAAAATGGTTTCAAAAATCAGATTGTTTTTTATGATATACAGACAAAAGAAATGGCCTTCAAAATAGATCTTGATATAGAGGGAGATAATGGAGTTGGTTTTTTCTTAGGGTATTATATTGACAGTCTAGATAGTATTTATCTGACGAGTTTACAGCTCCCGGAAATATATAGTGTAAATAAAGAGGGGAAAATAAATAAAAAAATTTATTATGGAAAATCAAAAGATGGAAATGTTTTAAACGCATGTAACTCTTTGTCGTTTAGTTATCACCCTATACTTAAATTTAATAATAATCTTTTTGTATTGTCGGAGTGTAATCGATGGAAATATCCCAACCCTGTATCTGCAATGATTGATCTAAATACAGGGAATGTACAAGAACTTCCATTTGAATATCCCCGATTTAGTGGTGCAGATAATAAAAAAAAGAATGCTGGTGTAGAATTGTATTTTAGTAGATGTTTTAATGGTGATAAATTTATCTATTCTTTTTTCTATGAAGAAGATATATTTATAACTTCTATAGATCACAATATTGTTGAAAGAGTGAATGTAAAAAGTAATTATATTGATAGGGTTGTGATGCCGAATGATTATAATGGAACATTAAAATCTATGTGTGAAAATCCAAATTATGGTAACTTATTATATGATAAATACCGTGATGTGTATTATAGAGTTTGCTATTTGAAAACAGAGATAGATAATAGAGAAAACTATATGGAATTGTGGGATTTTGGAAGAAAGATATTTTCTATTATAATTCTAGATAAAAACTTTAATATAATAGGTGAGACTGTTTTTCCTGAATATACATATAATCCAAATCTGATGTATATTGATGAAAAAGGATTGTATATTTCTGAAAATCATTATAAAAATCCAAATTATGATGATGATAAACTGATATTTAGACTATTTAGGCTATGTAAAAGCAAAGAGAAGTATAATGATTCAGCTGTTTGAAAAGAATAATATGAAGAAATATATATTAATTATAATTTTTATTTTTATACACTTTGTCTCTTGTCAACAGAACGAAATAGATCCCAAAGAGTACTTTCTACAAGTCGTTAATATAAAAGCAAATCAACTCAATGCGGATACTTATAAGTTAAGTTCGTTTGGGAGGATGATGCTATTTGAGAGTGAGAAATGTCTAATCAAAGAGAATTATTTAGGTGATTCTCTTTTGGATAAAATATATTATACAAAAGACAGTATTCTATCTTTTTCCCAAACAGGAGAAGGCCCAGATGAAAACATCATGCCTCGTTTGATGCAAAAGAAAGATAAATCAAATGTGATTATATTGGATATACAAAAGAAACAAATTATAACCAAAAGTTTATCTAAAAGTATTTCTTCTATTGTGAATTTGGAATATATGTTTCTCTCTGCTATTCAAACAAAGCATGGGTATGTCGTTTCTGGACTCCTTGATAAAGAGGAAACAAATACTAAGAGATATGCTTTGTTTGATTGTGCAGGTAAATATGTGAAGTCTTTTGGCGATTTTCCAAATGATGGGAACGATAGTGGAGGTAAAAGTAAAACATTTGCCTATCAAGGCTATATGGTTTATAATTCAGTATTAGATAGATTGGCTACGGTTGCGGCCTCTGGCGCTATCTTTGAACTATATCAGATAGATACGATTCCAATGCTCATAAAACGTTATCACGATATTTATCCTAATATACATTGATGATAGTAGATCTGGCAGGAACGGCATAAAGCATGGCAAAGAGAATGTAATCGGTTATACGGATATATATGCGACTGATCGTTATATTTATACTTTATATTCAGGGAAAAAGTTGAATCAGCATACTAATACAAGAATGTTAGATACTATGTTAAGTAATGACATTTTAGTATATGATTGGAGTGGAAAATGTATTTGTCGATTAGTTACTGATATAAAACTATTCAATATTTGTGTGACAAACGATGATAAAGAACTAATAGCCTTGGGCTGGGATGATGATTATCATCTGTATTCTTTTGATCTATCAAAGGTTACATTTACATGGTAGTAAAAAAGCATTTTAGCTATGATAGTAAGATACTTTTTTTTCTTTATTATTTTAACTTTTTATGCTTGTTCTTCGAATGAAAATGTTCTATTGGAATTAGCGTTGGATAACTCCGGAGAAAATAGATCGGAGTTAGAAGCTGTTCTAGATCATTATAAGGATAATCAGAAGAAACAGGAAGCTGCCCGCTTTCTAATAAGTAATATGATAGGGAAGCAAGTATTAGATAGTAACTCGGTGAAAGGAAACCATGTGTATTTCGATGCTTTCGCTAATTATAGAGAGACATACGGTTCCTTTTTATATGATATCCAATACGCTATATATGATAGTATAAACAAATTGTATTCTTATACAAAAGTAAATCCTCGCTTTTTATCTGATTTGAAAGAATTGTCTTCTGATTATCTTATACATCATATAGATCAGTGTTTTCAAAATAAAGAGCGATATCCTTGGTGTAAGAATATGGACTGGGATATTTTCTTTGATTATGTACTCCCTTACACTACAGATAATTGTCATTGGGAACATGCTGGGAGTTATTTTGATCGAAAATATGCTTCACTACGAGATTCTATGTATATGTGTTCGTATGAAGAAATTGGTAAAGCTATATCGGATGAGGTAGAGCAGGGCTTTCTCAATGAATGGATAATCTTTACCGGTAAATATCAAGGATTGCGCCCTATGACTTTCCAAAATATAGTAGCCACTCAAATGGGAACTTGTTTAGAAAAGTCTACATATAAAATTGCTGCATTGAGGGCGAATGGTATACCTGCTGCATTAAATATGGTTCCCTGTTGGGGAAATTCACAATATCCTCATTCATGGGTCGAGATTATAGGGAGTAAGCAATTCGGCATGATATATGATAATACACAAAGACCTTTCCTTACTAAGGATGACATTAAGATAGACGGGATGTTTTGGAGAGATGTCTATCAATCTAAAATTGATATGTTTCCGTCGACTATTACTATTCAATATTGTAGGACTGCTCCTAAAGTCTATAGGTATAACTATCGGATACAACCCCACTCGCTCGCTATCTTGTCTAAAGAAGAAATACCTCCTTTATTCAAAAATCCGGGGATTCAAGATATCACGGACCAGTATGTCGTATGCGAAGATATAGAGGTACCACTTTGGAATGAGAAACATCCCAAAGAATATGTCTATTTATGTTGCTATGATATTATTGGTTGGAATCCAGTGTGTTGGGGGCGACCGGAAGGTTCCAAGGTACGTTTTCCTAAAATGGGGGTTAACATGCTCTATCTTCCCGCTTATTATAATGATGGAGAGATACGACCTGCTGGAGATGCGTTTATTCTGACTCGTGAAGGTAAATTACGTAAGTTATTACCAGATTTTGAAAAAGCGGAAAGTTCTGCTACATTCTATTCAAAAGTTCCATATAGAATGAATACGGCGCTTCAAGCCGCAGGAACGATAGGAACCCGCTTTTATGTTTGTAACAAGAAAGATCTTTCGGATCGTTCTTTGATATATTCTATTGAAAATCCTCCCTTTTATGTGGATAGTTTCCGTATATCTGTTTCCCAAAAATATCGTTATTTGATCTGTGATTTTCAAGAAACACAGCCATTGGGCTATTTTTACGCTATAGCGGAAATAAAAGTATTTGGAGGCGATGGCCAGCAGTTTTCCGGAGAGTGGGGTGGAAATGAAGGGACTAAAGGACATGGTCTCGATTTGGTGACAGATCAGGACCGAGTGTCTTATTATCAACCAGATCAATTTCAAAAAGATCAATTTGTTGTTCTAGATCTAGGCGAACCTAAACAGATAGCGAAGGTGGAATTTTATCCGAGGAATGATGATAATAAGATCGTAACGGGAGAATTATATGAACTCTTCTATTGGGACAAAAAGTGGATATCATTAGGTAAACAGTATGCCGAAGACAATAAATTAATTTATCAAAATATTCCACGGGAATCTATTTTTCGTATTCATAACCATACACGAGGAAAAGAACATCGCCCGTTTACTTATGAAGGCGGAAAACAAGTGTGGTATTAATTTGTGTTAAATCAAGGCTTTCTTGATTTTTCCGTGTAAGGGTAAAGTTCTTTTTCGGGATATACTTATTACACGATGAGAAAAATGCATACACATATCGAATTATTGGATCGCTTCATGAGTGGTAAGACTTCACCGGAAGAAGAGCGAACTCTTTTGGCGTGGTTTAGAGATCCCGATCATAAGGAAGAGATCATGGCTTTTTATAAGTCTAGATGGGAAGAATCTTCCGGGAAAAAGCTTCCTCCTAAGCTACAAGGACAGATGTTTTGTGAGATTAAAAAGCGGATGAGACAAGAGAAAAAAACTCTGGAGATAAAGAAGAAACCGCATACCTTATGGAAGTGGCTTTCTTATGCGGCGGTGGCTTTAATATGTATAGGCCTTGGAATTGGCTCCCATTGGTATAATATGAGACAGGTTCCACCACCTGATCCATTGGATTATGTGGTGTTGGCAGATAATGGGCAACGTGCTAGCGTGGTTCTTCCTGATGGGACGAAAGTATGGTTAAATTCGCATACTAAACTTAATTATAAGAGTGATTATGGCGTGAAAGAAAGATCAGTTTCTTTATCTGGTGAGGCTTATTTTGAAGTTTCGAAAGATACATTGCGCCGTTTCTTGGTAAATGCGGGGGATATGGAAGTCGAGGCGCTAGGCACAGCTTTTAATGTGAAGGCGTATGAGGAAGATGACGAGGTGGTTACGACCTTGTTTGAAGGCAGTGTACGAACAGCGGTTGGAAAAGAGTTTGTGATTCTGTCTCCGGATGAGAGTTCGGTTTTTAATAAGTCTAGTCATATATTATCTGTTAATCACCCGACAAATGCTTCTTATGCCCGTCTTTGGCGTACGAATGAACTGGCCTTCTCTGGCGAGTCGTTGGAGGAGATCGTGGTATTGTTGAATCGAATGTATAATGTTGAAGTTCGTTTTTTGTCCAATAAGATTAAAGGCTACAGTTTCTCGGGGGTGATCCGGAATAATAGTCTGGATAATGTATTTGAAATAATAAGCTTTACGGCTCCGATTACGTATGTGTCGGTAGGTGATACTATTTATTTAAATGAGAAATAGAAAGTTGAGTGTTAACCTAATAAAGAAGAAGCCTATGAGATGAGCTAGATGATTGTAGTAAAAAAAGAAGAAAGGCAAGGCCCTTCTTCCTCTTAAGCAAAATCACTTGTATATAATATCTTCAAGGAAATAACTAGCCGGTTATAAATAAGATAGAATATGTAAATGATTTGCTTGTAAAGTTACCTGTTTAAAATCTATGTATTATTAAAAAACTTTTAAAAATGAGTAATTTCAAGCACTCTTTTTTCCGGACACTTTTGTATGCCCAATTATTGTCGGGCTTTTCCGGAGTTGCGATTGCCGCCCAGATATCGTTGTCGGTAAAGAATAGACCGATGCGGGAGGTTATTAAAGAATTAGAGGAAACGACTGAATATCGTTTTTTCTATAATGATGGGATCAAAGGTCTGAATTCTCCGATCTCTGTTGACGTGGAAGATGCGGATATTAATGCTGTAATGGATGCGATAGCAAAGCAAGCGAATGTGGCTTATGTATTGAAATCGGGTCATCAGATCGTTTTATCATCGGTAAAAACTGTTCAGCAACAAGGTAATAAGAAAGTTACCGGTACGATTACAGACCCGAAAGGGGAACCAATCATCGGGGCGAATGTGGTCGTGAAAGGATCTACCAATGGTACCATCACGGATATAGATGGTCATTTCTCTATTGAGGTAACTCCGAATGCGATACTTCAGGTTTCTTATATTGGTTATGTGGCTCAAGATGTTCCGGTAGGCAATAAAGATAATTTGGTTATATCTATTCATGAGGACACGCAGAAGCTGGATGAGGTAGTCGTGGTGGGTTATGGTTCCCAGAAAAAAGTGAATTTGACTGGTGCGGTAGAGCAAGTGACTAGTGATGTATTCGAGGGGCGTCCTACGGCTAACGCTACTCAGATGCTAGAAGGAGTTGTCCCGAACTTGAATATTTCCTTGTCTGATGGTAAACCGGGGCGTACGGCGGATTTTAACGTACGTGGTGCCGGTTCTATCAATGGGGGTAGTGCTTTGGTGTTGATTGATGGTGTGGAAGGAGACCCTTCTATGTTAAATCCGAATGATATTGAGAGTATTTCCGTATTGAAGGATGCTGCCGCTTCCGCTATTTATGGCGCACGTGCTCCATTTGGCGTGGTTTTGATCACGACGAAGAACGCTACGGAAGGTAAGCCGAAGGTGACATGGTCTTCTAGCTATTCATTACAATCACCACAGAATGTGCCGGATGTAGTTTCCGATGGTTATATTTGGGCAAAGCATTTTTATGACGCTTATTTTAATTACAATCAAGCGAATCCTTCTGGTATCAACAAGACACAGCAATTTTCCGTGGCTTGGCTGGACGAGTATAAGCGCCGTCATGAGACGGGCGATTTCGGGACGGTGATCTCTGATGGCTCTATCGGTACAAAAGGCCGTTATGTATATTATCCGGAAGGAACCGACTATTATGATCTGATGTATAAGAAGAGTGTCTTTGCGCAGAATCAAAATCTTTCCATCTCGGGTTCCGACGGGAAGTTTGATTATTATTTGTCAGGACGTTTCTATAGTTACGATGGACTTTTCGATAGCGATGAGCAAACGGATAAGTTCAAGACCTATAATATGCGCTTCAAAGGAGGTTATCAGTTGACTCCTTGGTTGAAGATCAGCAATAACTTTGAGTTTTCCCATAATAAATACTACAATCCGATTACCTATTCGGAAGGTTCTGGTGTGGTATGGAGAAATATTGCGGACGAGGGACACCCGTCATCGCCACTGTTCAACCCTGATGGTACGATGACTTATTCTGCCGTCTATACCGTAGGCGATTTGCTTTATGGACGTAGCGGTATTACGACAAAGAACTCCAACTTGAAGAATACTACGACATTCAATGCGAAGTTCTTGGGTGACCGTTTGCGTGTGAATGGTGATTTTACTTATCAACAGAAGACGCAAGAGAAGACTAAGAAACAGGTGCGTTCGCCATATGCGCGGTCGGCCGATGCGAATGGCGAAAGTAAGATCGAATATATCACGGGTACTTACTCCAACTTGGCGGAGACAACTGATCATACGAACTATCTAGCTACGAACCTTTTCGCGGAGTTTGAGGAAACCTTTGCCGAGAAACATTATTTTAAGGCTATGGCTGGATGGAATTACGAGAAATCTAGCTTCAAACGTATCTATGCTTATAATGATGACCTGTTGACGGATGACGTGGACAACATGAATCTGGTGATGGGTACTGATAACCGGAGCATTACCTCACAATGGAAGGCTTATCAGTTTGGTGGCGCTTTCTTCCGTTTGAATTATGCCTTTGACAATCGCTACCTATTGGAGGTAAACGGACGTTACGATGGTTCCTCCCGCTTCCCGAGTGATGAGCGTTGGGCTTTCTTCCCCTCGGCTTCCGTGGGTTGGCGAATCTCGCAAGAACCTTGGTGGAATGTTAAGTCCGAACATATCTCTAACGCTAAGGTCCGGTTTTCTTGGGGCTCTTTGGGCAATGCGGCCGGATTGAGTAATTATCAGTATATCCAGACATTGGGTATCAGCAAGTCTGATTATATTCTTGACGGTTTGCGGCAGAATTATATGTCATCTCCGGCGGCTCTTCCCGGCAACTTGACGTGGGAAACCGCCACGACGTATGATATCGGAGTGGATTTGGGATTCTTCGACAATCGTTTGACCGTGAGCGGAGATTATTATATCCGTAAAACAACCGACATGATCGTGAATGGCCCGACCGTACCGGATGTGTTCGGTGCTTCCTCGCCGAAAGGTAATTATGCGGATATGTCTACCTATGGTTATGAGTTGTCTTTGGAATGGAAAGATGGATTTGATTTAGCTGGTAAGCGGTTTAATTATAGTATCAAGGGAACATTGGCGGATTACTATTCAGTGATCGACAAGTTTAATAACGCGAATATGTCATTGAGCGAGTACGCAAATCAGTCGCTCGACAAGAATTATTACGAGGGAATGCGTATCGGCGAGATTTGGGGGTTTGTATCCAATGGCTTGTGGCAGGATCAAGCTGGCATCGATGCGGCTGAGGCCGCTGCGAAAGCTGCGGGGCAATCCTATTATAACCCACTTATGCAAACATCGAAAACCTATAAGTTGTATCCGGGCGATATTAAGTTCGAAGACTTGAATGGCAACGGCTATATTGACCGCGGACAGAATACGGTAGATGATCCGGGCGACCGTAAGATCATTGGTAACGAGGAGCCTCGTTATATTTATAGTTTTACGCTCTCTGCCGATTGGAACAATATCTGGGTAAGTGCTTTCTTCCAAGGGGTGGGTAAGCAAGATTGGTATCCGTCTAATGAAGCCTCTACGTTCTGGGGGCAGTACAATCGTCCGTATAACCAGATGCCCTCTTGGCATGTGGACAACTATTGGACTCCAGAGAATCCGGATGCTTTCTTGCCTCGTTACACGGGTTACTATGCGCCTTTCTATGGAGGTCATAAGAACGCCAACACGCGCTATTTGATGAATGCGGCCTATCTACGCTTGAAGAACATACAGGTTGGCTATAATTTGCCATCAGAATGGATTAAGAAGTTGCATTTGACAAATGTAGGAATTTATCTTTCCGGGGAAAATCTCTTTACATGGTCTCCGCTTTACAAATATTCCAAGGATGTCAATGTATCGAATATCGGTGAATCGGATAAGGACTTGACTTCCAGCAACAGTGGTGATGGATATAATTACCCGATGATGAAGTCGTTCAGCATCGGCCTGAATGTTACATTTTAAAGAATAGGAGATTATACGAAATGAAAAAGAATATATTATTAAGCGGTCTGGTGGCACTTTTGGCTATATTTTCGGGGTGCGAGATGAATGAGGAACCAAAGTCGGAGGCTTCTGTGGATATGGTGTTTAGCTCCGAGAATGGTTTGAAGACGTATACGTACTCATTTTACAATGTCTTGCCTTCCCGAGGAAGCGCTTTCCGGCGTGATGCTACGGCAGATTATGGGGTGAAAAATTCCTTGGGTGGTATGGAGGTTGGCGCTTATACTACGAATAGCGCGACGAGTTGGTCATGGTCCGCTCTTCGTAATATAAATTTCTTTTTGGAGAATAACGTGAATGAGTCACTAAGCACGACTATCCGTGACAATTATAATGGTATCGCACGCTTGTTCCGTGCTCGCTTCTATTTTGATAAATTGGTACAATATGGCGAGGTACCTTGGATTGATAAGGTATTTAACGAGGCTGAAGACCCGGATCTTTATAACCCGCGTGATACACGTGATGTGATTATCGGGCATATCTTGGAGGATTTGGATTATGCGTATACGAATATATTGGAAGAGGATGTCACGCATAATTCAACGATCGTAAATAAATGGACAGCTGCCGCTTTCAAATCTCGTGTTTGCTTGTTTGAGGCTGCTTGGCGTAAATACCATGCCGCTGACCAATTGGATATCGCTCGTACGGGATGTACGGAATATTCGGCCAAAGATTTATATAAACTAGCGGCTGAGGCGGCTAAGGAAGTTATGGATAACGGACCGTACAAACTTTATACTTCAGGTGCTTATAGCGATGGCCGTGGAGCGTATCGCGAACTTTTCATTGCCGATAAGGCCGTTACCACGGAGGTAATGATGGCTATCGAGACTGACAAGGTGTTAGGACTGGGTGAGCAGAATTGGTGGTATAATTCCTCTACTTACGGACCACACTTATGCATGAGCCGTAAATTTATGCTGTCATACTTGAATGCGGATGGTACGCCTTATGTCGAGAAAAAAGCGGATGGAAGCTATAAGAATTTCGTGGAGGAGACAACAGGACGTGATACCCGCTTGAACCAGACGATCCGGGGAGCGGATTATACCCGTAAGAATGCTTCTGGTGTTTATGAGCCGACGGCAGCTAATTTCACGGGACATACATTGACGGGATATCAGTTTACGAAGTTTGCCATGGATGACGTGGCTTACGATGATGCGGCTACGAATGATAATGACATTCCTATCATGCGCTATGCTGAGGTTTTGTTGAACTATGCTGAGGCTAAGGCTGAATTAGGCGAACTGACTGATGCGGATTGGGCGGCTACGATAGGTGCGCTTCGTTCTCGTGCGGGAATTACGGGAGGCACACCACAGACAGGTACATTGACAACCCGTCCGTCATCTGCGGAACCTTATATCGCTTCTTATTACCCGACGATCTCTGATCCTTCCTTGTTGGAGATCCGTCGCGAACGTGGTATTGAACTTTGTCTGGAAGGCTTGCGCCTAAATGATTTGAAACGTTGGAATTGTTGCGATCTTTGGGTGAACGATCCTTGGGAAGGTATCTTTATCCCGTCACTTAACCAACCGCTGGATGTGAATGGCGATGGTAATTATGACGCCTATTTCTATGATACGGACAAAATCGCTGATGAGAAATATGCTGCGATTGGTGTCTATGTAGGTACAAATAAGAGTAATGTGCTAAACGTGAAGCCGGTTCAAGGTGGTTATTTGATGGAGTATAATTATGCTGGACGGAGCTGGCCGACTCGTCAGTACTTGTATCCGATACCGGAGGTTGTAATCCAGTTCAATACGAATCTAAGCCAGAATCCGGGTTGGTAATCAAGGGGGTATCATGAGAAACTTAATTATAGTGTTTATCTCTTTATTTACTTTCTGCATAGGGATATCCGGACAACAGAAGTGTAAACTGAACGTGGGTAGTTTTAATCTGCGGTATGATAATGAGGGGGATAAGGATGATTCATGGGCACACCGCAAAGACATGGCGGTATCTTTGGTTCATTTCCATGACTTTGATGTCTTTGGAATCCAGGAAGGACTGATTCACCAAGTGAAGGATTTGGTGAAAGATGGTACGTATACGTTTGTTGGTGTAGGTCGGGATGACGGAAAAGAGGCAGGGGAACATGCCGCGGTCTTATTTAAGAAAGATCGGTTTAAATTATTGGACTCGGGAAATTACTGGTTGTCGGAGACACAGGATAAGCCTTCTTTTGGCTGGGATGCGCAATGCCGGAGGGTTTGTTCTTGGGCGAAGTTGAAGGATAAGGTTTCGGGAAAGGAATTTTATTTCTTTAGTGTGCATTTCGATCATATCGGTAAAGTGGCCCGTCATGAGTCTGCTTTGATTATGTTGGCTAATATTAAAAAGATAGCGGGGGATTCCCCTGCTATCTGTGTAGGTGATTTCAATGGTACGCCGGATTCTGAGCCTATACAAATATTGAAATCCGATGGTTTACTGTTGGATTCACGGGAAATCTCAAAAACACCACCCTATGGAACGGTAGGAACGACAAATCAATTTAATTTGAATGCTCCGATGAAGAATCGAATTGACTACATTTTCGTTACCAAGAATATTCACGTGAATAAATATGGTACGTTGAATGAGTTCCAATACGGTCATTACCCTTCAGACCATTTCCCGATTATGATTGAGGCTGAATTTTGAGTTTAAGGATTAGGATGTTAAAAATAATTATAAAGGTATGAAGAAGCTAATTTATTCTTTCTTATTTCTCCTTTGCTCCGTGTTTGCGTTGCAGGCGGAGTCTATGGTAGTTGCCACTTATAATTTGCGTAACGCGAATGCGGGTGACTCGACGAATGGTAATGGCTGGGGGCAACGGTATCCGTATATCGCCCAGTTGATTCAGTTTCACGGTTTTGATATTTTCGGAACTCAAGAAGGCAAGTACCAGCAATTGCAAGACCTTAAAAATGCGATGCCCGGTTATGATTATATCGGGGTAGGGCGTGATGATGGTAAACAAGCCGGGGAACACTCTGCCATATTTTATCGTAAGGAGAAGTTTGAGGTACTGGATCATGGGGACTTTTGGTTGTCTACGATAACCGATCGCCCCAATAAGGGATGGGATGCCGTTCTTCCCCGTATTTGCACATGGGGTAAATTTCGGGATAAACAAACCGGCTTTACTTTCTTGTTCTTTAACTTACATATGGATCATATTGGCGTACAGGCCCGTGCGGAAAGCGCGAAACTTATCCTTAAGAAGTTGAAAGAATTTCCGGAGAAGCTACCGGCGATTCTGACAGGTGATTTTAATGTGGATCAACATAATGAATCCTACTTATTACTGGACAATTCCGGTATTATGCGGGATTCTTATCAGATAGCGGATTTCCGGTATGTACCCAACGGCACGTTTAATGCCTTCCATGCGGATCGCAAAACAGACAGTCGTATCGATCATTTATTCCTTACGAAAGAGTTTGATGTGAAAAAGTACGGAGTCTTGACGGATACGTATCGTTCGGAAGCAAAAGAAAGCGCTCAAAAGGAACAGGATGCGAACTTCCCTAAAGAAGTTTCCATGCAGAAGTATGTCGCTCGTACGCCATCTGATCATTTTCCTGTAATGGTTGTGGTAGAAGTAGAATAGAAAAACTTTAAGAAAAATAGAGGCGATCGCTAGAGGTCGCCTCCTATTCTGTAGAAATATTATAGAGGTTCTATTTACTCATTCTTTTTATAATAATTACCCATAAAAGAATTAATTGTATCAGAATAACAATTACCTGTTTCTTTGGATGTATGGGGTCTTGTTGGATCGATTCCTCCCTTAAACTGATCGAAATAAGTATATCTTATTTTCGTATAATCCGTAAATGCTTGTTCGGGAGAGGTATTAAAATGTCCATGCATAAAAAATTCCCAAGTATCGTCTACACCCGCATAATTCTTTTTGGCAAACCCTTCTATCGTTATATAATCCGAATTGTCTTGGGAGATAATGGTAGCGTAATGATGAGCGGTACTATCTTTCACTGTAAAATTCAACATGCTAGATTTACTTTGACTTTCGTATCGGCCAAACAGAGAGGCAACCATATCGCACCCTCTGGGCATTTTAACCTCTTCAGAGTGGGTTTGTTCGTAAAGAAATGCCTCTCTGGTACATAGACCTAAGGTATCAATTGAGATACGACTCTTTATTTGTCGTAATTTCGATATAAGGGAATCTATATTATTTACAATCGGACCATACATCTCGTGGACATCATCCCTTTCACTATTATTATCAAAGACGGTAGGTATATAGGAAGAGGGCGACAAGGCTACTTCCAGATCAGACTTCAATGTGGTTAAATTTTCGATCAAGGTATCATAACTTCCAGTTACAGGCTTTTTACCTCTTTCTGGGTAGAGCCAAGAGGAAAGTTTAATGTGAATTTCTTTATACATTTCATAGACAGAAGTAAATTGACTCTGTTCGACCGGCCATTTAAATTGCAACTGAACAAAGAACTTCCTTAAATTCTCACTGCTTTTTCTTATCTCGTTCACCTCTTGATAGAGCGAATTAAATTCTTCATTATATCCACCTGTAACATCATTAAGATTTGAAAAACTTGAAATTAACTTTTTACTCGAAAAATCATGTTCCTTTTTCCATTTCGGTTCTACCCGGATATACTCTTTTGTACGGTATGTTGAATTGGGTCTTGTAAATTGTCTTTTTTCCTTTGGCACAAACTCAATCATAGCACCTTCCTTTTGCATAATAGTATTAAAATCTAATACATACAATTCGTGATTTGGATATTCCAAGCCGCAAATAGCTTGGCCAGAATTGGAAATATTATAAATTTTCCCACCTTCCGTGAAGGTAGCATATCGTTGAATGGGTACAAAATTATTGACTGATGGTATTTTTAGCTCGTCTTTTATTTTAGTTCCTGGACTGTTATTATTTATTTGACATTGAATAGCCTTCCTCTCAAGCAACTTATCATGAGAAGACTGTAATATTTCACACAAAGATGCTTGCTTGGAATTACCAACATGACCAACAAGGGTATGCGGTGTTCTCTGTTTTCTTTCAGCATATGTTTTCATGACAACTTAGATTTTAAACTATTCGTAGATAAAATCGGAGATTACGTTCTGTTTTTTCCAAAAATAATAATTTTGCAGGAAAATAAATATTAAAATAACCAATCGAATAATAATTTTTCTACATTTGCGTTACAGGAGATTTGAGGAAAGACACGATTGATCCCTTGTAAAATATATTTCTGAGATCTATTACAACTGAGTCTCGGCAAGACTATGGCTAACAAAAAGAAGAACGAAGATATAAAGCGAACAGAATCAGTTTGTAATCGAGGTTTAAAAAGATGCTTAGTTGATAGATCTGAGATTTCATAAAAAGGAGGAATAGATTATAAATATATATGGTTGAGTGATTTACGGTTTATCAACAAAACCATAGTCTTGCCGAAACTCATTTACCTGTAAAGACGATTGCGAATATTCATGATAATAAAGATTGTATGCAGGAAATTCATGCCGATAAGGTTTTAATGATAGCGATCGGAAATAATGATTATATCAGTTATAATAAACTGTTTGATCGTTATTACGGGCGTCTTTGTCAGTATGTGTATAGTCTATTGATGGATAGAAATGATGCGGAGGATGTTGTTCAAGAGCTTTTCTTGAATTTATGGAAAAATAGGGGGAGAATAGAGATAAAGGAAAATGTATCAGGATATTTATATCGGATGGCTAAACATCTGGCCTTGAACTTTATCCGATCAAAGGTGCAGACGGGAAGTTTATCAGAGAATCAAGACTTATTACTTCTATCCTATGAGGATAATCAACTGGAAACAGAAGAGTTTAGGATCGCTCTTTATGATTGTATAGACCATTTGCCGGATCGGAGCAGAGAAGTGTTACTTCTTCACAGGGTAAAAGGATTGAAGCAGAAAGAAATATCGGAGAAACTATCTATATCCGTGAAAACAATTAAAAATCTAATATGGATGTCTTTACAGAAGTTGAAGGAATGTCTGGAGATGAAGGAGGTATAGAATAATGAGAAAATTTTCAAGGTTCGTATAGGACCTTTTTTTATTTGTGGTGTCATTTAAATAAAGACTAGACTCATGGAGAAGAAAAAGCAAATAGGAGAACACATCGTTGACCATTTATCGGAGAGGATGAATGAAGAGATCGTGGATCCGGTTCTGGATGAATGGTTGGCTGAGGATGAGTCTAATCAAGAAGATTTTAAACGGTATAAAGAGATCTGGAAAGAAACAGGCTCTTATCTGGAGCAAGAAACTTTTAATGCTCAATACGCATGGGATAAGATCGATCGTATCAATAAAGAGAGAGATAATAAGCGGAAACGCTTGGTGAATATCGGATATATCATTTCAGGAGTGGCGGCTACTTTATTGCTTGTCCTCGGGTTTTCGAAAATGGGAGTATTTGATAAACAGCCGGAAATGCTGGTTCGAATGACCGCTGATTACGGAAGCCGATCGGAGGTGGTCTTGCCGGATGGTTCCGTTGTTAAGCTGAATTCTGGATCTGATATTACGTATTCTTATAACGCAAAGGAGAATATCAGGGAAGTGAATTTCCAAGGAGAGGGCTTCTTCGATGTCTCGAAGAACAAGATACCGTTCGTGATCAAGATGAACAATGGATTACGCTTAAAGGTACATGGAACTTCTTTTAATTTGCAAGCGTACACGGATGAAAAAACAGTTGAAGCCTCGTTGGTGGAAGGCTGTATCGAGTTGGATCATGGGAATGATAAATTGCTAATGAACGCCGGTGACATGGCGATTTTCGATAAGCAAACCAACAAGATGAGACCGACATCGGGCGTGTTATCTCATTCGTACAGTTGGCTGGAAGATAAACTCTATATGGATCATATGCCGCTAGCTTCCGTCTGTAAATATCTGGAGAGGAGGTACGATGTGACTATCCATCTTCAAAAGGATTTGGGGAATAGTATACATTACGATGGAGTCATACAGGAGGAAACCATAACGGATATATTGGGCGTACTATCCCGATTGAGTGATATAAGTTATAACGTGAAAGGAAAAAATATAAGTATAACCTCTAAATAAAGTCTGCCTATGAAGTAAAGAACAGGAATCGCATGAATACACATGAAAAACGGGAAATGCTGGAACATTCCCCGTCATCTTTTTGATCATTAAAATTAGTGCTCGTAACACTAGTGTTAACAAACAATCGAATTACAAATATATGAATTTTTGGAATATAGCAAGGCCGGAAGAGTCTCCGGTCCTTAAAAAAACTTTGTCTATTATGAGATTGACGACATTATTCTCTATCGCATGTTCACTTCAGATCTCGGCCTCTGTCTATTCGCAAGAGACAAAGTTGTCTTTGGACGTTAATAACCAGACAATAAAGGAGGTTCTTTTCAAGATAGAGAAACAGTCTGGCTTCCGTTTTATCTACGAGAGCGAGAAGGTTAACCTGAATAAGAAAGTATCTGTACATGTGAAAGAGCAGACGGTGGAAACCATTTTAAAGCGTCTTTTCGCAGGGGAAGGCGTAAAGTATGAGATTACGGAGAATAATTTCATCTTGATTAATCCCTCTACAAAAAACGAGAAAGCCGCCCCTTCCTCACAAGCCGTTTTGCAAAAGAAGAATTTAGTGCAAGGTGTAGTGACCGACGAGAATGGAGAACCTATTATCGGTGCGAACGTAGTTGAGAAAGGTACTACCAACGGAACGGTTACGGACCTTGATGGAAAATTTACGATGGAGGTATCGGAAAACGGTGTCCTTCAAATCTCTTACATCGGATATGCCATGACGGAATTGCGTCCCGGCAAGGAAGCGAATTTGAACGTGAAGTTACGGGAAGATGCTTTGCAAATGGATGAGGTTGTAGTTGTCGGTTATGGTACGGTAAAAAGAGCGAACTTGGGTGGTGCCGTATCTACGGCCGACGCGAAAGCGTTTGAATCTCGTCCGATTCAGAATGCGGCTCAGGCTTTGCAGGGAGAGGTACCCGGTTTGACGATTACACGTGCCGGAGGCGCTCCGGGTTCGGACATGACCATGAAGGTTCGTGATGTCTCTTCTATCAACGGTGGTACTCCCCTTGTTTTGATTGATGGAGCGGAGGGAAACATTAATATGATCAATCCTTCCGATATCGAGAATATTTCCGTATTGAAAGATGGTACGGCCGCTATTTACGGTGCTCGTGCCTCGGATGGTGTTATTCTGGTGACAACGAAAAGTGGTAAGCGCAATCAGAAGACATCTGTTGCTTTTGATGCATATTACTCTATTAAGACTCCTGCGTTGTTAAGGAAACCGGCGAATCTATTACAACATGCGGAGATGGCCTTGGAGATCACCGATGGATCATTCACTCCAGAATACACGAGAGATCAATTGGACCTGATCCGGCAGAATAGTGATCTGGTGTTGACTGATGCGGAATGGGGGCGTTGGACCGGCTATCCGCAATTCTTCAAGGATCAAGACTGGAATGATATGCTTATTGGCAATGGTAATATGCAGAATTACAATGTCAATATCTCCGGCGGTGGAGAGAGATACTCGTATATGTTGTCTTTAGGCCATCAGCGGGAGGAAGGTATCCCTAAATTTGGTGAGGATGTGAACAAGCGTTACTTCGTACGTGCTAAATCGAGCGTCGAGATCTTCAAGAACTTGACTTACGATCTTAATTTAGCTTATGAGGCAAGCAACAGGGACTATTCCTCGGGTTTGACGGAAGGACAGAATATATGGGAACTGATTTATAAGACTCGCTCTTGGACTCCGATGTACAATCCGTCGGGAACTTTCTATACATTCGAGGGTTTCGATAATCCGGCCCAAGTATTGGAAGACGGGGGTATGGTGAATAAGACTACAGGTAATATAACGGTCAACAACCAATTACGCTGGAAAGTGATCGACGGATTACAATTGGTGGGGCAAGCCGTGATCCGTAAGTATGATCAGGATGAGAACGTGACGAACAAGAAAATCATCAATTACGATTGGGATAATAACGAGGTCCGGGAGAAACGTACGCCGAATAGCGCGGAGCGTCGTTACCAGAAAACTTTATCCAAGAACTTCACGCTCTATGCTGATTATAAAAAGAACTTCAATGACCGGCATGATTTAAGCGTGATGGTCGGTACTTCCCATGAGTCTGAGAACTATGATAGGTTCACGGCGAAGCGTATTAACTTCGACCAACAAGAAAATATGTCTTTGCAATTGGGTAGCGCCCAAGATCAAAACGCTTGGAGCGAGGGAAATCAGTGGACGATTAATTCCTTCTTCTCCAGAGTGAATTATACGTTTGCCAATAAATATGTCATCGAAGGAACGATCCGTGCGGATGGTAGTTCCCGTTTTGATCCGGATCACCGTTGGGGATGGTTCCCGGGTGTAAACGCGGCTTGGCGTGTCGGGGAAGAGGGCTTCATGAAAAGATTGGGTTGGTTCGAGGACTTGAAGGTAAGGGCTTCTTACGGAGAGATGGGTAATCAGTCCGGTATCGGATTGTATGATTATATTCAATTGATCTCTTTATCGAACGATTATTATCCTTTCGGGGCTGGCATGAAAGGACAGATGGCTACGTCTGGAAATATTATTTCTACCTCTCGTACATGGGAGACGATCCAGACAACCAATGTGGGATTTGATTTCTCGACGCTCAATAACCGTTTATATGGATCGTTCGACTACTTCTGGAAAGAGAATAAAAACATGCTTATCCCGAAGACATATCCTTCCATGTTAGGTGCGGACGCTCCGAGCACGAACAGCGGACATTTAAGTATTCATGGATGGGAAATCTCTCTAGGCTGGAGGGATCAGATCAAGGATTTCAGCTACTCGGTTCGCTTTAATATCAGTGACGCGAAAAACAAAGTCGTGGATCGGGTTGGAAGTAACCTGATCAAATTAGGTAATAACGAGACTCCGACCGGATATCCGTTGAATTCCTATTTCGGATATGAATTTGATGGAATCATCCAGAATGAGCAAGAATTGGAGGCGTATAAATCTCGTTTCTCGGAAGGGGGTATCCCGGGTGACTTGAGCGTAGGTGACGCTATGTACAAGGACTTGGATGGAGACGGGAAGCTATCCGTATTAGGTGATGGTAAAGAAGGCTCCGGTGACGTGAAATACTTGGGTGACAAGAACCCGCGTTATAATTTCGGCTTTAACTTGAGTATGGCTTGGAAGGGATTCGATTTGAGCGCTTTCATACAAGGAGTAGGCCGTAGGACGATGTTCTTGGAAGGGGAGAGCCGGTGCCCGATGCCAGAGGCATGGTATCAATCCGCCGAGTATTGGTATGGAAAAACTTGGACCCCGGAAAGAACGGATGCCCAGTATCCGGCGATCACGTTGAAGGATAAACGAAACTACAATTATTATGTATCTACGAACACGAAGTTTAACGTTGCGTATGCTCGTTTGAAAAACTTGCAGTTCGGTTATACGATCCCGCAGACTTTGACCTCGAAGGCCGGTTTGCAGAAGGTGCGGGTGTATTTTTCCGGCGAGGATTTATTTGAGGTACATAACACGCCAAATGGTTGGGACCCGGAGGAGAACAGCGGTAGCATTACTTCCTATCCGTTTACCCGTAATTATTCATTTGGTATAAATGTCGTATTTTAAAAATTAAAGCGAAAAGTCATGAAAAACTATCGGATAATATTGGGAAGCTTTATTGTTTCCGCTTTGTTCTTGTCAAGTTGCCAAGATATAGACCTGTTGCCAAAAGATAATATGCCGGACGAGCTATTCTGGAAAACCCCGGATGATTTCGAGAAAGAGGTCAATTGGCTCTACACACGTACCGAGACGTTCGGCACGAAGGATACGGATAGCGATATCGCCTATGAGTTGAACGAGAATACGACGAGTAACGGTACGTTGATCGCCCCGAATACGGATGCCCTATGGGACTCTACTTTCATAGACCTGCGTCAGAGCAATATGATTATCGAGAAGAGCCAGACGTACGAGGGCGATCCCTCGGAGATCGAGCGGTATGTGGCTGAGGCCCGTTTCTTCCGTGCTTACTCGCATTTTCGGTTGATGGCGAAATACAACGATATTCCTATCTTGACGAAGGTGCTTACCGTAGATTCCCCGGAGTTGTATGGTTCTAGGAATAAGCAACAGGAGGTGGAAGACTTCATCTTGTCGGAACTCAACGAGGTGTATGCTAAACTACCCTTGCAAAGTGAGTTAAGCTCGGATGAGGCGGGACGTGTAACCCAAGGCGCTGCCTTGGCGTTGAAAGCGAGGGTTGCCTTGTTTGCCGGGACGTGGGCGAAGTATCACCAGCACCGTTCGGACTATCAGCAGTTGTTGCAACAAGCGATCGATGCCGCTACAAAAGTGATCGATAGTGGTGAGTATGCTTTATATGAAGGCTCTGGTGAGGAGAGCTACCGCTACTTGTTTATCAATGCGGGCGATAATTCAAAAGAAGGTATCTTCGACAGTCGGTACGAGACGGATATCCGCCACCATAGCGACGCGTGCCCTGTATATTGGGGATGGCGAGGGACGCCTACCCGTAAGCTGGCAGATATGTATTTGTGTAAGAGTACGGGATTGCCAATTGAGAACGCTAATTCCGGATTTGAGGGATATGCCACGATCAAGAGCGAATACGAGAATCGTGATCCTCGTATGAAACAGACCTTCTTGATGCCCGGAACCGACTATATCAGTCCGCAAGACGGCGCCTTGACTTGCCCGCCGCAATTTACCATACGTCCCGAGACACGTACGGGTTATAAGTTGTGGAAATATATGGCGGAGACTTCCGTTCCTTCTGACAAGGATGTATATGATTATCACATCATCCGTTATCCGGAGGTATTGCTGATATTGGCTGAGGCCACTTACGAGAAAGACGGGGCGATCAGCGATGACATCTTGAACAAGACGATCAATGTGATCCGTTCCCGGAAAGGCGTGGAGATGCCTCCTCTGACCAACGCTTTCGTGAAGGGTAATGGGTTGGATATGCGGACGGAGATCCGTCGGGAACGTACGATCGAGTTAGCGTTCGAAGGCTTCCGCAGGGATGATTTGAGACGTTGGAAGACGGCTGAGACGGAATTGATAGGTGCCATAAAAGGTATTAAGCTGAAAGGTTCGGAATACGAGAACTTGGATGTCTTGAACGAGGGAAATCCCGGTTTGACAGACGAAAATGGTTTCTTGATTGTGGAACCGGCGGAGAATCGTAACTTTGTGACCCCGAAGCATTACTATTATTCCCTTCCGTTGGATGAGTTGTATCTGAACCCGAACTTGGCTCCGAACAATCCGGGGTGGTAGGGTAATGCCTTATATTCCGGTAAAAATGGCCTTGCACTGGTGTAAAATGCCTTTTTAGATCTAAGAAATGGCTTTTCACCCTTGCGAAATGCTTTTTAGATCTCTAAAAATGATTTTACACCGGTGAAATGCCATTTCTAGAATATTTTATGAGAGTAAATGAATTTAAAATTGAATCGAATGTCATTCATAAAGAAGATAGGTCTTGTATGCTTTATCGTCTTCTGCTGTGCGGGATGCCGTAGCGCGGGAGAGAAACCGGTTGAGAGTGCGGCTGCTCCCCGTATTATCAACATCATCAATTTCATCCGCCAGACAGATTACCGGGTGGAGAACGCTGATAGTTTATTGTACGAGACGGTTTGTGAGCAAGTGAAATTGGTGAATAAATATGATTTACCGGCAACCTTCTTATTGCAGTACGATGCGTTGATCAACCCATTGTACCAAGATCTGTTGAAAAGTAAACTCAATGATCATTCCGAGATCGGCGCTTGGTGGGAACTTACGCAACCGCAGATCGAGGCCGCCGGGATCAAGTGGCGTGGCGAGCATTCTTGGGTCTCGCACGCGAATATCGCTTTCAGCACCGGATATACGAAAGAAGAACGGGAGCGACTGGTGGATGTCTATATGGCGAAGTTCAAGGAGATATTCGGCACGTACCCGAAATCGGTCGGCTCTTGGTTTATCGACGCGCATACCTTGGGCTATATGTACGATAAATATAAGATCGTGGCGTCGTGCAACTGCAAGGACCAAGTGGGGACGGATGGTTATACCCTATGGGGTGGTTACTGGAACCAAGCCTATTACCCGAGCCGGGTAAACGCCTATATGCCGGCGCAGACCGAGGAGGGGCAAATCCCCGTTCCTATTTTCCGTATGCTGGGCAGTGATCCTATTTATCAATATGATGATGGTCTGGGACAAGAGCGTCAAGGGGTGATCTCCTTGGAACCCGTGTATGAGAAGGCGGGCATGGATCGCCGCTGGGTGGATTATTTCTTGGAATCGATCGTGGATCAGCCTTGTCTGGCCTTCAATTATGCGCAAGCGGGACAGGAGAACTCTTTCACGTGGAGTAATATGAGCAAGGGACTGGAGATGCAGATCCCTATCTTGGACTCCTTGAGGAAGGAAAATAAGATCCGGGTGGAGACGCTGGGCGAATCCGGTGCGTGGTTCAAGGAATGCTTCAAGGTTACGCCGGCGACGGCTGTCACTACGTTGACGGATGTCCGTGGAGAAGGAAATAAGACGGTCTGGTTTAACAGCCGTTATTATCGGGCGAACTTATTGTGGGAGAAGGGAACGTTCCGCTTTAGGGATATCCATCTTTTCGACGAGAGCTATAAGTCGGCTTATCTGGAAAAGCCCGGAGACGGGAACCAGTTCCTATTCTATACGTTGCCCGTCGTGGACGGATTCATGTGGAGCGAGGGACTCGATCGTGCCGGGCTTCGGATCGTCCGATTAGACAAGGATGGAGATAAGGAGGAACTTACCTTGGACCATCCGGTAGTGACGGAGATAGGCAAGGATACCTTGGTAGTTTCCGCCGAAGACTCAAAAGGCCATGCTTTCAAGATCACCTTCTATGAGACCCGCTTCGAGGTAGCCGCTCTGTCAAAGGAGGCGGATTTCTCATGGGCTTTAGAGCTAAAGGCCGCAGCAGGGAAGGAGCTACCTTTCACCGTTATAGAGGATAAGGCGGTCAACGCTAGCTTCGATGGTTTTAACTACGTGATCACTTGCGAAAAAGGCCATATAAGGAAACCTGAATCTGGTTCGGATTATGTCTTTAGGATGTTTCCGTCGGATCAGGAAATAGTAATAGATTGTACAAATGCGAGAAAGTAATATGAATATATCAGTTTGGAGAAAATGGGCGATCGTATGGATGGTCTCTGTGCTCAGTGGTTTTCAATTAAGGGCGGCGGATCCTGTGGTCGTCCCGGCGAATACGGAACCGCTGACGATAGAAGGAAATCGTTTTGTCACCTTATGTATCATGATACGTACGACGCCTTGGGAAGTCTCCCGGGATGTCAAGTTACATCCCCGCGATGAGGTGGATTGGCATACGCTTGAAGGAGTACGTGCCTTGCGGGAGGCTTTCGCCACGAATAACCCGAACGGTCGTCTTACATGGGGATTCACGATGAATGCCTTGGAGGACGGACGGAAGAATTACCGGGAGATCCGTGATTATGTAGTGGAGTGCCAAAAGAAATATGGGGATGAGGTTACTTATTTCCCCGGTTATTTTCCGGCGATGTATCTGCCCCGTGAGCGGGTAAACCGTGAGATGTCGGAGGCGATAGAGATCATTTCTAAAATGGTAGGAAATGGTTATCGTCCCCAATCGATTATGGGAGGTTTCTTATCGGCCGATAATCTAAGATATCTGGCGGAGAAAGAGAACATCCATGTGGCGCACGCCGTGATCTGGAGCCAGCATAATATAGACGGTGGTGGTGCTGACGGTTCTCCTTCTTATCCTTTCTATCCCTCGACGGAACACTTCTGCAAGCCGGCGCAGGGAAAAAGCGATTTCATCGATTGCGTGAATCTGGATGGCTGGACGATGGACTTCATCTGTGCCCGCCGTAGCGGACAGACCGGACATGGTATCGATGGATACAACAGCCGTAGAGGTGTCGGCCCGATCGAGACGTACAAAGGTTGGGGGCTTGACTTGGGGCATCGTGAGGTGATGCACACGGAAGCGATTCACTTTGATAAAGGTCTTGAGTTGAATGGCTTTGGCTGGGTCGCCAATATCTGGGAGGCGCAGATGGTACATGAGTTCGGGAAGGATCTCATCTGTGATGCCATGAAGATGTGGGTAACGGGTACCAAGGAACGCTGGCCGGATACTCATTTCGTTACGTTCGGAGAATTTGGCGAACTTTGGAGAAAACAATATAAATCGAACGACGACTGGAACTATCGCTTCGTAGAACGTGGCTCTGGTTTGGGAGACTCTTATAATAATTTGGAGATAAAATGGTTTATGAATAAGGAATTCCGCTTGGCCTTATTACGTGATTGGCATACGAAAAATTCCCCGGCTTACGTCATCGACTTTACCCGCTATGATTTGCCGGCTCATGAACCTGCCGATCCCAGCCCGGAGAAACCGGCTAAGGATTGGAGCTTGATCAACAAAATCAACCAAAAAGGTCTCCGCCCGCAAGATAAGCCGGTCTTGATCGATAAGTTGGAGAAAGAAGATCAAGATTTGATTCGGAAATATTATCCGGAATTATTTAAATAGTTGGTTTATGAAAAAGATTACCGTTGTTTGTTTAGCTCTTTGCTCCTTTCTTTTTGGGGGAGATCTCTTCTCCGTAAAGGCGCAAATCCTAGAGAAGTTCACATTGCCTACTCCATGGACAGAGGAGGCATTGAAGGCTGAGATTCCTTTACCGGAATATCCGCGTCCACAGATGGTGCGTTCGGAATGGTTGAATCTGAATGGTATATGGGATTATATGGGAGGAAAAGACCTGCTCGATCCTGTTACGGCGACCACTCCTCCAGCCTTTCCCGCGAAAGTAGAAAAGATACGTGTGCCGTATCCTCCGGAATCGGAATTATCCGGTATAGCTCGTGGGGGTGATACTTGTCTGTGGTATAAGCGTAGCTTCTCTGTTCCTCAAGCATGGAAGGGCAGGCATGTATTGTTGAATTTTGGGGCTGTAGATCGGATCTCGTCTGTGTTTGTCAACGGTAAGAAGGTGGGTACCCATACGGGAGGGTACGATGCTTTTAGTTTAAATATTACTGATTATTTGAAATCCGGTGAAAATGTCCTTGTGGTAGGTGCTTATGATCCTAACGACGGCCGGGCCGCTTCGGGCAAGAACGGCTCACGTGGAGATTATATTTTTACCTCCGGTATCTGGCAAACCGTTTGGCTTGAACCGGTAGAGAAACAATATATTTCTCAGATTAAGCTAGTGCCCGATTTAAAAAATAATCGGTTGGAAGTAATTGCTTATACGGAGGATAAGGAGTTAAAGGTAACGGCTATCGCGGATAATGGTACTTCAGAGGTGGCAAGAACCGAAGGAAATTCCAATATGAGTTTTTACTTGCCTATCCGGAAACCCCGTCTATGGAGTCCGGATGATCCTTTCTTGTATGGTTTGAAATTACAGTTGAAAGATCGAAAGGGCAAGATAATCGATGAGGTATCCTCTTATTTTGGTATGCGCTCTGTTAGTATGGGAAAGGTAGATGGTGTGCTTCGGCCTTTATTGAACGGGGAGTTTGTTTTCCATATCGGTCTTTTAGATCAAGGTTATTGGCCCGATGGCGCATTTACCGCTCCTACCGACAAGGCTTTGTTATATGATATAGAACTGGCGAAACGTGCGGGTTTTAATGTAATACGCAAGCATATCAAAGTAGAGCCTCAACGTTGGTATTATCATTGTGATAGGCTTGGCTTGATGGTTTGGCAAGATATGCCGAATCTTTGGGAGCCTGATGGTGAGGATTCCGTGGCGGTTCGTAAACAGTTCCGTGACGAATTGAAAGTGATGATCGACCAACACGTCAGCTCGCCTTCTATCGTGATGTGGGTCCCGTTTAATGAGAATTGGGGAGCCTTTGAAGCGACAGACATCACAGCTTGGGTGAAAAAGTACGATCCGAATCGTTGGGTAAACGGTATGTCGGGATATAATTACGCTCCGGGCTATCGGAAAGCTTATGGAGATCCTGGAAATGGAGATTTCGTGGATATGCATCATTATGGCAAGATCGAGCCTAAGGCGATCCCCCGTCCCGATGATAAACGTGCTGCGTCCCTTGGCGAATTCGGAGGAAAAGGTCTATTTGTGCGTGGGCATATGTGGCCTGTACGCAATGACGCTTATGAGATGATGTTGAATAGAGAAATCTTGACCGATACCTATGTATTAATGCTTACCGAGCTAGAGCAGATGATAAACTATTTCGGACTAAGCACGGCCATCTATACGCAGACTACAGATGTGGAACATGAGATAAACGGCTTGGTCACTTATGACCGAAAGGTGGAAAAGATGGATCTGGAGAAGGTTAAATACATCAATCAAGAGGTAATCAAATGTACACGGGCAAAATAAAGAATACCTAGTTAAGTTTATGGGAGTGTCCTCGGAAAAGGACACTCCTTTTTTATATATTTGGGCATCTTATTTTTCATGTTATAAAAAAGTTGGTTAATGAAAAAAATCGTTGTTGCTTCCGATTCATTTAAAGGCTCAGTATCTTCGATTGAAGTGGCTGAATGTGCCGAGTTGGCGATCCATAAGGTCTTTCCGGATTGCGAGGTCGTGAAAATCCCGGTTGGGGATGGGGGAGAAGGTACCGTGGAGACTTTAATTACGGCGATGGGTGGAGAAGCCGTATCTTGTGTCGTACATGATCCGTTGATGAGATCGGTCGAGGCCACTTATGGGATACTGGGAGATAATCGTACGGCGGTTATCGAGATGGCGACGGCGAGTGGTCTTACGTTAGTGCCTGTGTCGGAACGTAATCCCTTGAGAACAACGACGTATGGAACCGGTGAGTTGATAAAAGACGCTATGGATCGTGGTTGCCGGGATTTCTTGATAGGAATAGGGGGAAGCGCAACGAATGACGGAGGAACCGGTATGTTGCAGGCCTTGGGTTTTCGTTTTCTTGATAGAAAAGGGAATGAGCTGGGATTGGGTGGGCAGATCCTTAATCAGATTTATGAGATAGATTGCTCAAGGGCATTATCGCAATTGCGGGAAACTTCATTTACCATAGCCTGCGATGTGAATAACCCTTTTTATGGTGAGAAAGGGGCGGCGTATGTCTTTGCCCGCCAAAAGGGAGCGGACGACGCTATGGTCCGTTTGCTGGATGAGGGCTTGCGAAATTTTGCGGAAGTCATAAAAAGAACGGGACGAATAGAGATAGACGACATTCCGGGTGCGGGAGCCGCAGGTGGTTTAGGTGGAGGGTTTGTCGCTTTCCTAAAGGCTGAACTTAAACCCGGTATCCAGATGGTTCTGGATGCCTTGCGTTTTGATGAATGTATACGGGGGGCGGATCTGATTATTACGGGAGAAGGTAAACTGGATAAACAGACTTGCATGGGAAAGACCCCATGCGGAGTATTGCAGGCAGGCATGAGACAGGGTATCCCGGTTATCGTAATGGGTGGTTCCGTAGAGGAGGTAGAGGCGCTTAATAAATCTGGGTTTCTGGCGGTCTTGCCACTTCTTCCTTATCCGGTTTCCTTGGAGCAGGCGATGGATAAGGATTTCACCTGCCGGAATATTGGGCGTGCCTTGGAACAACAATTGCGTGTAATCCATTACTATATGAATCACTAACACATGGGTATAATGAGTGCATGGGGAGCTTTTATCGGATTATTAGTGTCGATTTTCTTGATTATAAGAAAGGTATCGCCAGTCTATAGCCTTATTTTAGGGGCATTAGTAGGAGGATTATTAGGGGGTGTGTCGTTGCCGGAAACGATCTCTTTAATGATCAGTGGAGTAAATGACGTAACTCCGGCCGTCATTCGGATCTTGACGGCGGGAGTATTGTCGGGGATATTGGTGAAAACAGGTGCGGCGGCTTCTATCTCCAATACGATCATTTATAGATTGGGAGAACGGCATGTGTTTTTTGCGCTCGCTTTCGCTACGATGTTGCTGACGGCTATTGGAGTGTTTATTGATGTTGCTGTTATTACGGTGGCTCCGATTGCGTTGAGCATCGGCCGGAAACTGGCGGTTCCCCGGGGTAGCCTTTTGTTGATGATGATCGGTGGAGGAAAATGTGGCAATATCATTTCTCCGAATCCGAATACGATTATCGCCGCTGAGAATTTTCATGCGGATTTGTACTCTGTCATGTATGCGAACTTGATCCCGGCGTTGGTTGGCTTGTTGTTTACGGTATATGTCATAGGCCGTTTCTTACCCCGGCAAAATGGATTTTATGCGAACGAGGAGATAGATAACCTGCAAGCGGATCTCCCCTCCTTCGCCTCTAGCATGGTCGCTCCGGTAGTGACGATCCTACTGCTGTCGTTTCGCCCTTTATTCCATGTGGCGATCGATCCGATGATAGCCTTGCCCGTTGGAGGAATCGTTGGGATTCTGGCGATGAGGAAATGGTCATTGATTACGGACAGCCTCTCGTATGGACTCAAGAAGATGTCGAATGTCTCGATCCTGTTGGTCGGGACAGGCACTATAGCGGGAGTGATCAAGGCTTCCTCTATCAAGGATGTTTTATTAGATGCGTTATCGCATACGAATATGGGAGAGCTTTTATTGGCTCCGGTTTCCGGCGTATTGATGTCTGCCGCTACAGCCTCTACTACAGCCGGAGCGACAGTTGCCTCTTCGTCATTCGCGGATATTATTATCGCCGCCGGTATCAGTGGTGTCTGGGGAGCCGCTATGATTAATTCCGGTGCTACCGTGCTTGATCATTTGCCGCATGGATCGTTCTTCCACGCTACTGGTGGGGTAGCGGATATAAGCATTCGTGAGCGGTTGAGGCTGATTCCTTATGAGACCGCGATCGGCGCTATTTTGGCCATTGGGACTATAATTGCTTATCTTACCGTGAATTAATTCTTTTCGTGATAAGGCTTAGTGTTTTCGTTTTGGAGTTATTCCCGAGTGTATTGGTCTACCTTGGATTTACGGTCATACAGATCGCATTTAGCCAGCATGGGTTGTCCGGCTTGCGCTATGTCTCGAAGGAGTGGTTACAGCGGATCGGCACGTATATGAAATGGCAATCCCTTGCACGCTAGTCTCTTTGGATATACTGATATACGATCCGGGATATATCCGCAATGATTGCCGCAGTTGCTTCCGGGCTCTCTTCCGAGTCTTTAGCGAATACCGCAATCGTATATCTTTCTTCATCCGGTAGGAAAACGAAACCTATGTCGTTCGTACCGATCAGTTGCCATCGGGCATTCAGGTCGCCCGTTCCTGTTTTATGCCCGATAATGGCATCGGTTGCCTCTAGCGGTTGAGCCAGCCGATCTTTTCCGGTCTCACATTCGATCATAGTCTGTTTGATGAACGTTTGATGAGGTTCGGTAAAGAGAGGGCGGGATACAAATAGGTCTAGCAGCTTGGCAGCATCCAGCGGAGAAGTCCAATTCTGATAGCATAATCGCAGGTCACGGTGCATATCTTCTTCTGTTTGGGAAATATATAAAGAAGTTGTGAGTGGTAATTTGTTTTGTTCCAGATAATGTATCACGGATAACGTACCTTATTATTCAGTGTAATCGTATCCTCGCCATTGATAATAACTGCGATTCCTACTTGGGCTTTTTTGTTGGCTATAGCTTCTCTCAATAATTTCTTTAATTCTCCTTTCTTGTCTTTGGCTATGACAGGTAGTGCGAATACAAGTAAGATTGAGAGAATCGTGCTAACGTATTTGTTCATGGAATATACCGTTTTTACGCGAAGGTAGGAAATTTTTCCATGTTCGGCTTGCCATTGGGTTATTGTATATTTTTCCAAAGGCGTTTACGATCTCATTATTTGTTTCTCAAAACACGTACGTGTTTTCCTGAATTCTCGTACATGTTTTTGAAAAAACACGTACATGTTTTCCCGAAAATATGATTGATGTTTTATTCTTTTGATTATTAATATATTATAGTGTAAGGTCGTTGAAGTACTTATTGTTTTTTTTACTTCTAGATTAACAGGAAATCTCAAAATGATCTCATCACCATATTGCCTGTCCATATATTTTTGATAATTAACCTTCGGAATTTGGGGCAGCCAAAGAACAAACAATTAAAGGATACTTCGCCTTATGGCAAAGGCGGCTAAACATCATTTGTTCGTGCAGTTCCATGGTTCCAGTAAGCCATCTGGATTACATCGGACTTATCCGAATGAATTTACCCGGGAAGGGACGCTCAATTATGAGAATTTCAAAGGATGTATGGTCACGACCGCGGATCATGATATATCTATGCCTTTTACCCGTTTATTGGCTGGAACTGCCGATTATCATTTAGGTGGGTTTCGGGCTCTTCCGAAAGACAAGTTTAAGATACAACAAAGCAACCCTTATGTCACTAGCACTCGCTGCCATATGCTAGCGATGTATGTCGTATTGGAGAGTTATTTGGGAATGATCTGCGATACTCCGGAAGCTTACGAAGGCCAGCCGGGATTCGAGTTCTTACAAACCGTACCGACTACTTGGGACAAAACGGTCGTACCGGATGCCTCTGTCAATGAGTATGTAGCGATCGCACGTAGGCATGGAGACGATTGGTACGTTGGGGCGATCAACAATAGTCAAGCCCGTAATGTGGAAATAGCCTTGGATTTCCTCGGTAAAGGAGATTATAAAGTAACTCTTTATAAAGATGCGCGAGACACGGATACCAATCCTAATCATCTTATCAAAGATACTTTAACTGTTACCGCAAAGGATAAAATAACAGTACCGCTCGCTTCAGATGGTGGTGCCGCTATGCATATTCAACCCGTATCCTTTTGATAAACTTTATTCTAGATAGAAAAGAGGTTCACTTCAAAAGGAAGGTAGCCTCTTTTCTAGTTATAATACGGGAACACGGCATGTAATTCTCTAGAGAGTTTTGCTTTGAATAGTTTACGATAGTTTTGCTTCATCAATTTTAATTTTCATCTTTGTAGGGAGACAGATGCTAGAGAATCGTTATTATTAATTACAATCTCATGAAGAAACTATTATTTCAGACAACCTTGTTTCTATTATTATGTAGTTGCATAAGTAAAATAGAAAAAACACCAGTAGATTATGTGAATAACCGGATTGGGAATATCAGTCATTTACTTGTGCCTACCTATCCCACTACCCACCTGCCTAACAGCATGTTGCGAATGATTCCGACTCATAATGAGTTTACGACGGATCGTATGGAGGGACTGGCCCTAAATAGTCCTTCCCATAGGCAAGGCCATTCATTGTTGCTGTTGCCTTATAGGGGGGACGTTAAGGATTTCGATGGGAATTTAAAATATCGATATGATCATGAGAAATCTACGCCTTATAATTATTCGGTGTATTTGGATGATTTCTCCGTAGGGGTGGATTTTGTGCCTGCTGCTAAATCGGCGATCTATCGTTTTCGGTTTGAGGATTCGGATCGACGGTTGATTTTGTTGAAAGCCAATGGAAAAGGAGAGATCGATATAAAGGATGGAGCTTTGTGTGGATATGATAATTTCGCCGGGATAAAACATTATTTTTATTTGGAGTTTGATGCCCAGCCCATTCAAGTTGATAGCCTCTCTCATTCTTTGGTATTTGCTGAATTTCCGGAATCGAAGGATGTGGTAAATGTTCGTTATGGAATTTCTTATATTGGAGTAGAGCAGGCCAAGCGGAATTTATATAATGAAATCAATGATTTCAATCTGGAGAAATTGGCCTCGCAAGCTCGTGATAAATGGAACGACGTGTTAGGCAAAATAAAGATTGAAGGAGGCACGGAGGATCAAAAGACCACATTTTATACCGCCTTGTATCGGGCGCACGAAAGAATGATCAATATTTCTGAAGATGGTAAATATTTTAGTGCGTATGACGGAAAGGTACATGAAGATAATGGGGTGGATTTTTGGGTGGATGATTGGGTATGGGATACCTATCTGGCCCTTCACCCGTTGCAAGTGTTATTGAATCCGGAGGCTCAAGAACAAAAACTGGCGTCTTATATCCGGATGTATGAGCAATCCGGGTGGATACCTACTTTCCCTTGTGTATTTGGGGATGCGCATTGCATGAACGGTAACCATGCGGCAGGTGTCTTTGCGGATGCCTTGAATAAAGGCTTGCGGTTTGACGTGGAAAAGGCTTTCGAGGGTATGAAGCATACGGTGATGACTGAGTCCATGATCCCTTGGTACCGGGGACCTAAAACGGCCTTGGATGATTTTTATCATGAGAATGGCTGGTTCCCCGCTTTGCATCCGGGAGAAAAAGAAGAGTTTACGGAGGTAGGACCATTTGAACAGCGACAAGCGGCAGCCGTAACTACAGCCGCATCCTATGACGATTGGTGTATCGCCCAATTAGCTAAACATTTGGGAAAAGATGAGGATTATCGATTCTTTCAGGATCGTTCTTATAATTACCGGAATGTCTTTAACAAAGAGACTCATTTCTTCCATCCGAAGGATAAAGATGGGAAGTTTATAGAACCGTTCGACTATATTTTTTCCGGAGGTATCGGGGCTAGGGCTTATTTTGATGAGAATAATGCTTGGACCTATAATTGGGATGTACGCCATCATATTCAGGATTTAATAGATCTTTTTGGAGGCAACACTCCTTTTATTGAGAGATTGGATCAGTTATTTGTTGAGGATATGAAAATGTCAAAATGGCAATATTACGCTCTTCATCCGGACGCTACGGGCAATGTCGGGCAATTCGTGATGGGAAATGAGCCTAGTTTCCATATTCCTTATCTGTATAACTACGCCGGTCAACCGTGGAAGACGCAAAAACGGATTCGTATGCTTATGGAAAGTTGGTTCAGGAATGATCTGATGGGTGTTTGTGGTGATGAGGATGGTGGTGGAATGTCGGCTTTCTATGTATTCTCCGCTTTAGGTTTCTATCCGGTTTCTCCGGGAGTGCCTGTTTATACGATAGGTAGTCCTTTATTTGATAAATCGGAGATTCAGTTGGCGAACGGGAAAGTGTTTACCATGATCGCTCATGGGGTTTCGTGGGAAAATAAATACATTCAATCCGCTAAGTTGAATGGCGCCGAGTATAATAAGACGTGGTTTACTCATGAGGATGTCATGAAGGGAGGAACATTAGAATTGTTTATGGGAGACCGCCCTAATAAGAAGTGGGGAGTGGGAGAAGGTGCGAATCCTCCTTCTGGTGAGTTTGTCGATTGATTTGGTTTGACGGCATGATTCTACGGTCAAAGATTCGTGAAATCATTTTGTAGATGTTATCTTTGCGTAAGTAAGTTACGAACAAGTGATTTATTCGTAAGTGACAAATAAACAGGAGGAGATATATTATGGCAACGAAGCAAATTCCATATGGCCTGACGGATTTCGAGCGAATCCGTACCGCCAATTATTATTATGTTGATAAGACTCGCTATATTGCGGAGGTGGAGCGGAACGCAAGTTTCTTTTTCCTTATCCGCCCGCGCCGTTTCGGGAAGTCGCTATTCTTGAATGTCCTCAGATGGTATTATGACGTGAACCGTAAGGATTCTTTTGAGGAACTCTTCGGCGACTTATATATCGGCTCCCATCCGACCCCGGAGCAGGGACAATATCTTGTACTGGATTTCAATTTCGCAGGCGTGAACCCAGATCCTGACGAGTTGATCCGCTCTTTTAATGATCACTGTGCCGCTCGTTTCCGGGAGTTTGCCTACTACTACGAACGTTTCTTCAATCCGGGCTTCCGGGAGAAAATGGAGAGTCTGCCAAATGCTGACGAGAAGTTGACCTACACGATCAGTGAGGCTAAACGCTTGAATCTCTCTATCTATCTCTTCATTGACGAGTATGATAACTTCACCAACGCTATCCTCGCCAATATGGGTGAGAAGCATTACAAGGCATTGACACACGGTACGGGCTTCTTCCGTTATTTCTTCAACAAACTGAAAGAAGGGGCTACGGGCGATGGGCCTATCAAGCGCATGTTTATCACTGGGGTATCTCCAGTGACGATGGACGACGTGACCAGCGGTTTCAATATCGGAGCCAACATGACGACAGATTACCGCTTTAATGGAATCATAGGTTTTAGCGAGGGAGAGGTACGGGAGATGCTGGCCTATTACAAGAGCGAGACAGGTTTTGAGGATAGTGTGGACGATCTGATCAACTTGATGAAGCCGTGGTACGATAACTACCGTTTCTCTACGAAGAGTCTGGACGAGCCTATGTACAACTCGGATATGGTACTGTATTTCATCAGCAATTACCTGCCCTTGAGATCGGCCCCGGATAAGATGATCGACAACAACATCCGCACGGACTACAACAAGCTCCGCCATTTGATCCGTCTCGACAAGCGGTTCGGCACGAACGCTTCGATCATCCAGGAGATCGTGAACAACGGCGAGACCACCGCAGTAATCAAGGATGCTTTTCCTGCCGAGGATATCGCCAAGCCGGACAACTTCAAGAGCCTGCTTTACTATTTCGGGTTGCTCTCCATCAAGGGTACCAAGCGTGGAGATACCCTTCTAGGCGTTCCCAACCTGACGGTACGTGAGCAATTATATACCTATCTGATCGAGGCTTACCGGGAAGCTGATGTCTTCTCAATAGAGTTATACAAGCTTCATGATCTGGTAAAGGACATGGCTTACGACGGAGACTGGAAGCCTGTGTTCGAGTATTTTTCCTCCGAGCTGGAGCGGCAGAGCGCTATCCGCGAGTTCATAGAGGGGGAGGCGCACGTGAAAGGTTTCCTACTGGCTTATCTAGGCTTGACCCGTACCTATATAATTTATCCGGAGTATGAGGCCAACAAGGGGTACGCCGATTTCTACATGATGCCCGACTTGATCCACCAGCCCGAGATAGGCTTTAGCTATATCGTGGAGGTGAAATACGCCCGTCGGGACGCTTCCGAAACGGAAATCGAGGCGTTGAGAGCCGAGGCCGCCATCCAGTTACGCCGTTACGCCGCAGACCCGAAGGTTCACGCTACTAAGGGGGATACGGAGCTTCGTCTTGTCACCTTGGTCTTTAAGGGTTGGAAGCTTGCTGTTTGCGAGATGGACTTGGCTTGATTTTGTTTTTATGCTATTTTTGATGGTAGATAATAATACGTTTAATCATCAAAAAAGGAGATATGAGCAAGAGAAAGAATAACCGCTTGGGCAAGGCGGGCATCACATTTTATACCTATGCCACCGAACGCATCCGGGAGAAACGTTTAGCGGGGAAACATAACACTGCCGATTTATATAGGACGACCCGTAATTGGATCTGCGCCTTTCTGGGTAGGAGAAACCTTTTTTTCCCGGAGATAACCCCGGGCTTAATAAGCCGTTTTGTCGCTTATCTGCAATCCGCCGGTTTGCGAGTGAATACCGTGAATACATACCTCAGCAACTTTCGCTCGATTTATAACCAAGCTTGCCGGGATGGTCTGTTGCCGGCTTGCGTCGTATCGCCTTTCGCATACTTGAACTTGAAGCGGGAAAGAGCCGGATCTAGGGCGTTGGGAAACGAGTCGCTCCGGGAGATCGTGACCTTGAAGTCTGAGGAGCCGGATTTGGCGTGCGTGATCGACTATTGTACGTTCGCCTATTTATCTTGCGGCATGCCTTTTGCGGATATGGCTCGCTTGACTACGGCGAACCTGTATGGCGAGGAGATCGTATATCGGCGTAAGAAGACGGGGACCTTAATCCGTGTCGGGATAACAGCGGGGATGCGGCGGTTGATTAATAAGTATGCGGACGCTTCTTCCCCGTACCTTTTCCCTATTTTATCTCCGGGTAGAGAGGTAGGGCATGAGGAATACAAGGCGATACTGCGTTCGTATAATAACTCGTTGAAGAAGATCGGTCGTGCGCTATCTCGTCCCATTCATCTGACCTCGTATGTTTTCCGCCATACATGGGCAACGAACGCCTTGCGGAAACAAGTCCCTTTATCGATCATTAGCCAAGCGTTGGGGCATACCTCGGAAAAAACAACACGTTTTTATCTGGCCTCTTTGGAACAGTCAGAATTGAATCGTGCGAACGCTAGGGTGACGGAAGAGGTGGATTTGCTTTTGGCGGCTGGATGATACCCTTATTCGCGAAATAAGGGGAATAGCCTATTCAGCATAAAAATTACCTATAATAGGCTATTTTCAACGGAAGGCTTGGCAAATGTAAAAAATATTATTGATAAACAATCACTTTTATCTATTTATTAAGAAATAGGAATTGAAGGGGATACAGATATCGTATCCTCTAATTAATCCAAATTTATGCTTATTGCGCATATATCGTGGATATGCGGTTAAAAATAGTGGTTATACGTGTTTTTTTTAGTTTATGTTGGACGTGCGATATCTCCTCCCCTTATTTCGCGAATAAGGGTGATAAACATTATTAAAAGGTAACGCCTCACTACCACGGGGCATTAAAGACAAAAAACATCATGGCAGAAGAAAAGACCATCTTGACCGTAGATCTGTACGACAACGTGTTAACCGAGAAAGCCGGTGATTACACCGGAAAGATCCGCATCACCGGAACCACGCGGACCTCAGACATCTCGAACCGCATCGTGAAGAAACGTACCGAGTATCGTCCGGAGACGATCACCAACATCCTCGACCTCTCCTACGACGAGATGATCGAGGCCCTCGCCCAAGGCCGTTGCGTGGTGAACAAGTTCGGGCAATGGCTGCTCACTATCAACGGCTCGTTCGACGGAAAGAAATCAGACTTCCGCTCTACGGAGAATAAGATCACCGTAATGTTCACCCCCAGCGCCACCCTCCTGAAGGCGCTAGAAAACATCTACGTGAACGCCGACGTAGCCACTGTGGGCCCGATGATCGAGAGCCTCACGGATTCTACCACGAAGGAGAAGAACCTCCATATCACTCCGAACGCCCCGGCCATCATCTTCGGCAGCACGCTGCTTATCAAGGGGGATGATCCATCTGTAGGCGTCTACTTCACCAAGGACGAGGAGGGCGCCACGCCCGTGAAGGTCTCCCTTATCGTACGTAACACCAAGAGCGAGATCATCATCCAGATCCCTCCACTCGCCGAGGGGCAGTACTGGCTGAGTGTCACTACGCAGGCAGGTGCGGGCTATTCTCTCGTAAAAGACCCACGCACCTACAAATTTCCCATACTCCTGACCGTTGGCGTAGGAGGAGGAGGCGACAGTGAAAGCCCGGACGAGATCTAGGCGCATAGCGGGATGGGAGAGCCTCTATACCTAGGGTAGGGAACACTGTTGCTCCCAGCCATGGGAACCGAGGCTTTCCCATGCCTATCAACCGGGGCTTTCCCACCCATGGGAACACCGTTGTTCCCATCCCCCTTACTAACGAATGTTAAATCATTTATTCATTATAAATTTATAATTCATGAGAAAACAACTTTTACTAATGCTGATCCTTTGCCTGTCGGCCACGATGGTCTGGGCGGAAAGGATAGATGTGTCCACGGCCCGCAAGGTGGCGGAGAACGTGGCTAATGCGGGTTCGGGCTTGCGCTCGGCTGGAGACTTATCGTTGGTTTATGCGGCGGCACCGGGAAAATCAAGTTCTGCGTTACGAAGCGGGACGGTTGATGGTGCTGCGGACTATTTCGTGTTTAACGTACCGGGAAACAAGGGGTTCGTGATCGTCTCCGGCGATGATCGTGCTTATCCGGTTCTGGGACAGTCAGATGAGGGGAGTTTTGACCCGGATAATTTACCGGAGAACCTACGGGCGATGTTGGCTTATTATCAAGATCAGGTCACATGGGCCGAACGCATCAATCTGGATATAACTCCAAATATACAGGCTGAATGGAGCAGATACTTGAATAATGGGTTAAGAGCTTCGGGGGAAAATGTGCTACTTCCTGGCATAGCAAATTGGGGGCAAGATGAACCTTTTAATCTGTTGACACCGATTTTTGACGTACGTTATAGTGATGGGACGATTGGGAGTGAACATGCGCCAACAGGTTGCGTTGCGACAGCATGGGGCATTGTCATGAAATATTATGGATATCCAAAAGATGAAATTACCAATCCCAATCGGATAACGATGTATGGAAAAAATGTGCAAGATGATAATAAACAGCCTGTTTTGTATGGTTCTTATAATTGGGATAATATATTATCAGATTATAAAAATGGTTATGGAGAAGAACAAGCTAATGCCGTAGCGAGCCTAATGTGGCAAATCGGAGCTAATGTCGAGATGACTTACGGATCGTCTGGTAGTGGTGCAATTTCTGGAGTAGCTGCACAAAAGATGATTAATATTTTTGGATTCAGCAAAGAGGTCAATTATCTATATAAAGAAGACTATCGCTGGAAAGAGTGGAAAGATCTATTGCGAACAGAATTAAGGGAAGGACGCCCTGTTATTTATGACGGAACGAATAAGAGTGGAGGTGGACACGCCTTCATTTGCGACGGTTTTAAAGAGAATGAGGCTTTCCACATCAACTGGGGCTGGAGTGGGGCAGGTAATGGTTATTTCTTGCTTACCGCCTTGGATGCTGAGGGAGGAGAGGGATACTCCTATAAAGATATCAACATGACAATGGGTATCCGTCCACCTAAGGCTAGAGACGAGAGTGTACGCTCATTAAGATATTCATCTATTGGAGTGGATTTTATGGATCAATTGCCTATCGACTCTAATTTTAATGTATATCTGAATCTCTATAATGCAGGAAATATTGCTTTTGATGCGCAAACATCTATGGCCGTAGTAAACGCAAATGGGATAATAGAGGGGAATCTAATTGCTTCTCAAGAATCAGTATCAGTACCCTACGATCCTCATTTTAGACGAAGCTCTTATGGAACTAATATAACTTGTAAGTTGTCGAAGGCCTTAGAGACCGGACAGCGCATACTCCCGGTCTATTCTACTGATGGAGGTACTACGTGGAAAGTTATGGTTGGAACAGCTATAGCTCCGTTATACATCGATAATACAGGAGTAGTGGAATCAGGAACGGATGAGCCGGGTGACCCTGAGAAGCGCCCTGTTAATGTGAACGTCTATTGGAACCTGTTTGATGATAGTTTCATGAACGTATCTGGATTGGATAACAGCGATAGCAACTATCAGAATACAAAAGGGATTTCCTATGGGCTGGTCAATGTGACCGAAAATGTTATCCTGCGTTATATATTCAAGAATTATTCCACATGGGAAGGACAATTAGATGTTTATTATGGTGATAGCTCTATTTCTGGATCAAATCAAGGAACAAAGGCCGTGATTGGGTCTGATGATTCTTTTGAAGTAATTGTAAGTCCAGAACAAATAACGGAAGGAGCCTATGTCAATTATATGAAGGTCTTATCGGCGAAGAGCGGTAAGTTGGCTTATGATATGCAGGTATGTGTTGAGTCCGATCCAGACAATCCGATCTATGAGGAGAAAGATAAATCAATGGTATTCTTGAATCGTATCGAAGGAAAGATTACTCCAAGTCCTATCATTGGAACCGTAAATACGGAAATACCTTTTATTCTTACCTTTAATAAGGCAGATGCTTATCTCCAAGGAAAAGAGCTTAAATTAGATGTGTCTTTAAATGCGCAATCTATAGATCAAATTAAGTTGTATTATGTAGATGGCGAGCAGAAGAACGAAATTGAGTTGGGAACAAATGGTAGTTATCATTATACAAAAGAGCCATTCACTGTTGGTAATCTTACGGAGGGAGCTAGCTATCGGTTCGTATTGAGCTCAAGCCGGGTAATTCCCGAGAGCGAAGCTGCCAGCGTATCTGTTAATGCTGCGAAGGTGGACGGAAAATCAGTCCCTTCTACTTCCGGCTATTCTAAATTTATTATATCGGAGGCCCCGATAACAACCCATCAGGTTCAAATGAATTTGCAAGACTTGACTGTACGAGATGAAGTAACAACTGTCATAGACCAGAAACCTCTGTCTTTTACACTTCTAGCGAATACTGGTTATCAACTTCCATCTTCTATTACTATTACGATGGGTGGAAATACGTTAAATGCGGAACAGTATAGTTATAATCCTGCATACGGAATCGTATATATCAATAGCGTGACCGGCGATATCGTCATCACTGCTAAAGCCGATCCGATCCAAGCCGCCACATATCCCGTTAAGACAACCTTGACAAATCTGTCTTCTTCGCCCGCCATCGTAGACGCTACGACCGTGAAAGAAGGAGAGACATTCTCGTTTACCTTATCGGCGAATAACGGTTACATGCTTCCGGCATCCATTACGATAAAGATGTCCGGTTCCACTTTGGAGGCAGGAAAGGGATATACCTACGATGCCAAGACAGGCAAAGTAGAGATATTGAATGTGAGAGGTGAGGTAGCCATTACCGCTGAAGGAGTGTCTGAACCATCTGTTTACAAGATCACGGCAGACCTGAAGAACCTAACCTCCACGCCGGCTATTACCTCGGCTACAACCGTAAAGGAAGGCGAATCGTTCACTTTTACCTTGAAAGCCGCTACGAACTACAAGCTTCCGGACGCAATCAGTATCTTGAAGGGCAATGACGCACTGACAGCGGAAGAGTTCACATACGACGCTAAAACAGGTAAAGTCGTGATCAAAGCAGTTTCCGGTGACTTGACCGTGAAAGCTTCCGGCATCGATGACCGTCACTACGAGGTGATACTTAACCTTGTGGGTGTCACTTCCCAACCCGCCTCTTTCGATCCTGTATTGGTTAACGGTAAGGTGGAGCTGAGCTTGAAGGCGGCCGAAGGCCATACGCTTCCGGCTACCGTTACGGTAATAATGGGCGGTAAGACTTTGATAGCCGGAACGGACTATACTTATAAAGCCTCTACAGGCGCCTTCTCTTTGGCTAAGATTACAGGTAAGCTTTCTATTTCTGCGGAAGGCGTGAAGAATAGCTATCCGGTTACGGCCTCATTAGTTAATATCACTTCCGACATTCCAACGAATGCCAAGGCGGCATTTGGTGATACCTTCGTATGTAAACTTTCAGCGAATGAGGGCTATACGCTTCCGACTGAGGTTACGATCGTGATGGATGGCAAGACCTTGGTAGACGTGACTGATTATACCTATGATGCCGCTACGGGAAAAATCTCTTTGAAGAAAGTAACCGGCGAGTTAGCGATCACGGCGCAAGGCGTACAGAAGAGCTATGCGGTAGCCCTTACGTTAAAAGACTTGACTTCTGATATCTCGCAAGGCAAGAAGATTAAACATGGTGAGACCTTGACCGGTAAGTTATCTGTAGTGACCCCACAGTACGGGCTTCCTTCCACGATCGAGGTGATGATGGGTGATAAAGTGCTGGCTACCGGTTCCGGCTATTCCTATGATCCGAAGACCGGGGAGATAGAAATAAAGAACGTAACCGCTGAGGTTTCCATTAAAGCTTCTGGTGCGGAGATCTTCCAAGTGAAAGAACAGACCGAGAACATAGAGATCAAAACTTCCGAACAGACCGTGAAAGAAGGAGAGCCATTCAAATGTGAATTAGCACCAGCTACGGGATACAAATTCCCTTATGTCATAAAGGTGATGATGAATGGTCGTTTGTTGAAGCAAAAGAATTTGCTTAGGGCAGCAGGTTCTGAGTACTATACGTATGACAATACGACGGGAATAATCGAGATTGAGAATGTGGATGGCGAGATCGTTATTGAGGCGAAAGGTGTACAAGAGGGCTTCTTTGAGGTAATCCCGAATCTTGTTAACCTCACTTCCGATCCGGCTTCTTTCGAGCCTTTGGCTAAGGATTCCAAAGTGGAACTTACGCTGAAAGCAGCCTCCGGCTATACGCTCCCGACATCCATTACTGTGAAGATGGGAGAGAATACGCTAGCGTCTACGGATTATACATACAATTCTGGCACGGGTGCTTTCGCATTGGAGAAGATCACGGCTACCTTGGTGATTACGGCGGCAGGTAATAGGATTCCGGATCCGGAACCAGAACCGGAGCCAACCCCGACCACCTACATGGTGACATTGCCGGTTGTAGAGGGCGCTACCTTGATTGCGGAGTCTTCCACGAATGTAGAATCCGGCAAGAGTTTTGCGTTCACACTGACTTTGAAGGACGGCTACAGTGCGCCTCAACTGACAGTGAAAGCGAATGGCTCAGTACTTGGTCCGGTATCAAGCGGCCGTTATGTGATTGAGAAAGTAACGAGTAATATCGTTGTTACCGTAACAGGCATCGTGAAAGATAATCCTACTGATAACGCAGAGGTAGATCCCAATGGCTTGCGAGTATGGGGAGAGAATGGGCGATTGCATATCCAGACTCCTGTTATGGACACAGCTTGTATCGTTACATTCGAAGGGCGTTTGTATAGGAACTTATCTTTGCCTGTAGGCGAGACTATCACGAGTATTCCACAAGGGTCTTATATAATTTATATTGGCAACCAATCCTACAAGATCCGCTTCTAGCCATTCTTGAGGAATCATAGGAAGGCGAGTCATTTGCGAGTGGCTCGCCTTTCTTGTTTAATAAATCTTAATATTTACCGGGGATATAAGTATCGTAAGCCATTAGAAAGTATATTCATGCGTAATCTCAATCTATTTATCATGAAATGTATATCTATCTACTTTGTGACCCTATTGTTACTGATGTCGGGCTGTGAATCCGGACGGAGGATCATCTTAAAAGATCTTCGTTGTGAGAACTTGGAGAATCCGGTCGCGATCGACAATACCCATCCCCATTTTAGCTGGAAAATCGAGACAGACGGGCAAACTATGCGACAAGCGTATTTTGAGATACAAGTAGCCACGGATAGTTCCTTGCTGGCTCAAGGCAAAGCCGATCTATGGAATTCAGGTAAGGTGGAATCGTCCGCTTCCGTGATGGTCCCTTATCGAGGGAAAGAGTTGCGATCTAGTGTGCTGGCCTATTGGAAAGTCCGGGTATGGGGCGATAAAGGGGAATTCTCGGACTGGAGTCTGGTCAATCGCTTTGGGATCGGGCTTTTGGATAAAGCGGAATGGCAAGGGAAATATATAGGGATGCCGGATGAGAAGAATCCGATGTTAAGGAAGAAGTTCGAGCTTCAAGACCGTGATGCCACATTACTCCTTCATGTAAACTCCTTAGGGTATCATGAGATCTATTTAAATGGGAGGAAGGTATCGGAAGATGTTCTCTCGCCTGCGGTATCTCAATTAAACAAAAGATCATTATCGGTGACGTACGATCTTACGCCGTACGCAAAGCAGGGAATAAACGACTTATTGCTCTGGTTGGGCCGTGGCTGGTACAGAAAAGCTACTTTTAATGCCGTTCATGATGGGCCGTTGGTTAAACTGCGATTGGACGAGATCCAAGCAAATGGTACCGCAAGTACGCTACTCGTTACGGATAGCTCTTGGGAAGGCCGGGGAAGTATGTATGGTGAGACCGGTACCGGCACTTGGTATCCCCATCAATTCGGGGGTGAATGTGTGGATGGGCGGAAGGCGTTGCCGGATTTGACAACGGCTACGCTCGACGAACTGGATTGGAAGCCGGTGTTGGAGGTGGAGGTACCCGGGATAGAGGTAAGTCCCCAGATGTGTGAGCCTAATCGAATACAAGAGATTATCCGTCCCAAAGGAATCAAACAAATAGGGGACAGTATTTGGCTCGTAGATATGGGAAAGGCGTTGAATGGTTGGGTTGAGCTGAGTTTCCCAAAATTACCGGAAGGCCACCGGGTCCGTATGGAATATACGGATTGGTTAAATGAAAACGAAGATTTCAAGCCACAAGAGGAGAACGGACAGTATGAGGATTGGTATATCGGTTCCGGACAAGGCAAAGAGGTATTCCGAAATAAATTTAACCACCATGCGTTTCAATATATAAGGATATCCGGTTTGGCGAAAGCCCCCGAGGAGGTAACCGGCTATCTGATTCATACGGATTATAAGGATGCCTCGTCTTTCGAGTGCTCGGATCCGGACTTGAATGCTATCTATGCGATGATCAAATATACTTTCAAGAACCTAGCTTTCAGTGGTTATATCGTAGATTGCCCGCATTATGAGCGTATGGGATACGGTGGGGATGGAAATGCCTCTTGTAAGAGTTTCCAGACATTGTATGAGGGCTCTTCCGTGTATATGAACTGGATGCAGATGTGGCAGGATTGCATCCGTGAGGATGGGGGTATGCCGCATTGCGTACCGAATCCATATCCGGCGGGAGGTGGTCCGTATTGGTGTGGCTTTATTATCACGGGATCGTGGCAGACTTATTTGAATTATGGGGATAGCCGTCTGATCGAGCGATATTATCCGGTTATGCGACATTGGTTGCGTTATGTGGATGCGTATACGGTCGATGGGTTGCTGAAACGTTGGCCGGATACGGATTATCGGGCATGGTATTTAGGGGATTGGTTGGCTCCGGCGGGTGTCGATTATACGGCGCAGTCATCGGTAGATCTGGTTAGTAACTGCTTTATAAGCGATTGCCTCACTACGATGGAGAAGATCGCGAAGGTATTGGGGAAAGCGGAGGATGCCGCTAAGTATAAAGAGCGTCGCCAACGATTGAACGAGCTTATCCAGAAGACTTTCTATGATCCGGAGAAGAAACAGTACGCTACAGGCTCCCAGATCGATCGGATTTATCCGATGTTGGTCGGCGTGACAGATGAACAGCATATGCCCGAGGTAAAGGAAGGTTTATATCGAGAGACTTTGGAGAATTGTAAGGGCCATATCGGTTCCGGTTTGGTGGGTGTTACGATCTTGACCGATTGGGCGATAAAGAACGGAGAGGCTGATTTTCTCTATTCCATGCTGAAAAAGAGAGAGCAACCGGGATATCTATATATGATCGATCAAGGGGCTTCTACGACTTGGGAATACTGGTCGGGAGAACGTAGTAAGGTTCATAATTGTTTCAATGGCATTGGCGCTTGGTTCTGTCAGGCGATCGGAGGGATCTTGCCGGATGAGGATAGGCCGGGCTATAAACATTTCTTTATCAAACCGCAAGTGCCGGATGGCGTGACGTGGGCGAGGGTGGCGAGAGAGACCCCTTACGGTACGGCACGTGTGTCTTGGACTATGGAGAACCGATCGCTCTCGCTTGATCTGGAGATACCAGCGAATAGTACGGCGACCTTTATCGCTCCATTTAACGTATCGAATTGTGTGTTAGATGGGAATAATGTAGAGATATCGCTGGGTTCGATCTTGTTGGAAAGTGGAAAACACACGCTATCGCTGCCTGCGGAATAGGAATCATATGATTCCCTTCTTTTGGAAATAAATATAACTTAATACTACGAATATAACATGATTAAAGAAACATTATTAGCCTCTGCTTTCGGCTTATTGGGATTGGTTACCGTAGCTTGCGGCTCTCAAAAGAAAGATCTGATGGCGGGAACAGATTATGTAAATCCCTTTATCGGGGCGAGTACGAATACGGAGGCGGCCGGTGCTTACCATGGCTTGGGGAAGACCTTCCCCGGTGCGACCACCCCTTTCGGTATGGTACAGGTAAGTCCGAATACGATTACAGGGGGCGACAATGGTTCCGGATATAGCTACGAGCATGAGACAATCGAGGGATTCGCCTTTACGCAGATGAGTGGTATCGGCTGGTACGGTGATCTGGGTAATTTATTGGTAATGCCTACCGTGGGCGATCTGCGTACGAACTCAGGAAAAGAGGGGGGCGTAGCCGGGTATCGTTCCCGGTATGATAAATCATCCGAGGAGGCCAAGGCTGGATATTATAAGGTATTGCTGAGCGATTACCAGATACAAGCGGAGGCGACAGCGGCTCCTCATAGCGGTATGCTGAGATTCGTTTTCCCCGAGAATAAGCAGTCTCGCATCCAGTTGGACTTAGCCCGTCGTGTAGGAGGTACTTCTACGTATCAGGCGGTTCAAGTGATAGATGACCATACGATCGCCGGACGAATGGAATGTACGCCGGAAGGCGGAGGCTGGGGGAATGGTGAGGGTTCTTCCCGGTATACCGTGTATTTTTATGCGCAGTTCTCCAAACCGTTGAAAGATTATGGTGTATGGAGCGTGGATATCCCGGCTGGGCAGGATCGGCATCGGGAATTCGTGGAGAGCTCGGCTTTCCAGACATTGACAGCGAACGCAAAGATTTCGGAGAGACCAAAGGCATATGAGGGTGAGCACCTCGGGTTCTTTACGGAGTTTGAGACCGAGGCGAATGAGGAGGTTCTTTTCAAGGCCGGTATTTCCTTTGTAAGCTTGGAGGGTGCGGAAAAGAACTTGAAAGCGGAGATCAAGGATTGGGATTTTGACGCGGTACGTTCTCGTGCCCGCTCGTTGTGGGATACGGCTTTGGCTAAGATGGATGTCAGCGGTGGAACGGATGAGCAAAAGGTGATCTTCTATACCTCCTTGTATCATACGATGATCGATCCGAGGATTTACACGGATGTGGATGGTCAGTATATGGGCGCGGACGGAAAAGCGCATAAGTCGGATACGTTCACGAAACGTACGATCTTTAGCGGTTGGGACGTGTTCCGTAGTCAGATGCCTTTGCAAACGATTATTAATCCGGTATTGGTGAATGATTTGTTGAAGTCATTGACAACGATGGCAGAGGAGAGTGGCCGTGAGTACTATGAGCGCTGGGAGTTGTTGAACGCCTATAGCGGTTGTATGTTAGGAAATCCGGCTATATCGGTCTTGGCGGATGCCTATGCGAAAGGTATTTGTAGCTTGGATATGGAAAAGGCTTATCGGTATGCGGATAAAACCTCGAGAATGTTCGGGAATGCGGAGTTGGGCTATACCCCGAATCCGCAGAGTATCTCCAAAACCTTGGAGTATGCGTATACGGAATGGTGTATGTCTCAGTTGGCGAAATCATTAGGAAAACAGGAGGATGCGGCTTATTATGCGAAGTTGGCTCAGTCTTACCGGAATTTATATGATGCGGAGAAACATAGCTTCCGCCCGAGAGAAGCGAATGGCCGGTTTGAGGCTTGGCCGGAAGAGGGTAAGCTGAAGGAGTGGTACGGCTGTATGGAATGCAACGAGTTACAACAGGGCTGGTTCGTGCCTCACGATATTCCGGGTATGGTGGAACTGATGGGAGGAACGGAACGGGTGATCGCCGATCTGGATACGATGTTCGACAAGACACCAACAGATTTCCTGTGGAACGCTTATTACAATCATGCGAACGAGCCGGTTCATCATGTGCCTTTCTTGTACAATCATTTGGGACAGCCGTGGAAAACCCAGAAATGGTCTCGTTTCATTTGCGATAAGGCGTATAAGAATAAGGTAGAAGGCTTGGTTGGAAACGAGGATGTCGGTCAGATGTCCGCTTGGTATGTATTGGCGGCATGTGGTTTGTATCCGGTTTGTCCGGGAGATACTCGCTATGAGATATCCAGCCCGGTTTTTGAGAAGACCGAGATTCAGGTTGGCGAAGGGAATACATTTATCATACGAGCCAACCGAAATACCCCGGAAAACACCTATATCCAATCCGCTAAATTAAACGGGATGGATTATACGAGATGCTATCTTGATTATAAGGATATTATGAAAGGTGGCGTACTAGAATTGGAGATGGGGCCTACACCGGACAAGACTTGGGGCATCGAGTAGAAATCTGTATATTTGTCCCCGTAGTTCCTTGAAAACAAGGCTACGGGGAATTAATCATTAATATTCACTGATATGAATTGGATGAAAAAGGTAGCGGTAGCGTTGGTTTGTTTGCTTCCGCTCGGTTTACAGGCAGCGAAGGTAGATACTTTGCAAGTGAAAAGTCCTTCGATGAATAAAAGTATAGAGGTAGTCGTGGTAAGTCCGGATATGGCCGCGACGGAAGCGTGTCCGGTGATTTATTTGTTACATGGCTATGGCGGTAACGCTCGTACATGGGTCGGTATCAAGCCGGATCTACCTAAGATCGCTGATGAGAAGGGTGTCTTTTTTGTATGCCCGGATGGTAAGAATACGTGGTATTGGGATAGCCCTTTGAACGCTGATGTACGGTATGAGACTTTCATCTCGGATGAGTTGGTGAAATACGTGGATTCCCATTATAAGACCGTGGCCGATCGTAAGGGACGTGCTATTACCGGCTTGAGCATGGGTGGACATGGCGCTATGTGGAATGGCCTTCATCATAGCGATGTTTTCTCCGCTGCGGGAAGTACCAGCGGTGGCGTGGATATCCGCCCTTTCCCGAAAAACTGGGAGATGAGCGTGCAAATAGGTGAGAAGGCGAAATATCCGGAAAACTGGGAGAAGTACACGGTTATCAATTTGGTTCCAACCTTGAGGAAAGACCAGATCGCTTTGATCTTCGATTGCGGTGACAGCGATTTCTTTTTGGAGGTGAATAAAAACTACCACGAAGCGTTATTAAAACAAGGCATCGACCACGACTTTATCACTCGCCCGGGTAATCATGATTCACAATACTGGAATAATTCTATTGATTACCAGATCCTCTTTTTCTGGAAGCATTTCTTGAAGATGAAGGCCTTGTGATAAGACCGTTTGGCGATTTGACATTTTGACATTTTGTAAACTGAAGTCCCGGAGAACCGATTTTTCCGGGACTATGTACGACTCATTGCCAAATACGCAAGAAAAAAACAATAATTCGTTCATTGATAATACAATACCGAAAAACCGCCTTTCATTCTAGCGAAAATAATTCATCCTAATTCATATCCATTGACTTCTTCGGGCTATCCGATAGGGTTACGACTGGGTTCTAACCGGGTTACGATGCCTATTCACGACTACTGACAACCCTATTCGTGACTGTTTATAATGCCTAACGGCAGTATTGGCGTCGCCCAACGCGACTATACGTGTAGGCTTTCGTCGCCTTTCGTGCTTAAAAACGGGAATACTCTCACTTAAAAGGGCGTTTTATTGCCCCTCACGTCTACTGGTTGGGGCGATTCAAACGAATGCCTTGTCACGATTCGCATTCGAAAAGAAGCATAAAGAAAGTTTCCCGCTGTTATACTCCATATGTACGCTAATTTTCGTACTTTTGCCTCTTGAATCTTGAATATACGAAAGCGATGAATTATCAGATAGATGCTCCGGGTTCCGCTATCCGGACTACCGTAAAGCTTCCCGCTTCTAAAAGTATCAGTAACAGGGCATTGATCTTGAATGCGCTAAGTTATAGCGCATACGATGTGGAGAACTTATCCGATTGCGATGATACAAATTTGATGGTAAAGGCATTGAACTCGAACGATCGGGATTTTAATGTGGGTGCGGCGGGTACGACGATGCGTTTCCTTACTGCTTTCCTCTCGAAGGTGGTGGGCGAATGGACGATTACGGGAACCGAACGCATGAAGAACCGTCCGATCAAGGTGTTGGTGGATGCGCTGAACGCTTTAGGTGCCCGGATCGAGTACATGGAGAAGGAGGGTTATCCTCCTTTGCGTATTTTCGGAAGCGCCTTGCAAGGCGGAGAGATCTCGCTACCGGGAAATGTCAGCTCTCAATATATATCCGCTATCTTGATGATCGCCCCGTTAACAGAAAATGGGGTTACGTTGCATTTGGAGGGCGCTATTATCTCTAGGCCCTATATCCATATCACATTGCAATTGATGGAGCAATATGGAGTGAGAGCCTCTTGGACGGAGAATACGATCAAAGTACTTCCCCAAGAGTATAAGCCGATTCGTTTTACGGTGGAATCCGATTGGAGTGCCGCTTCTTATTGGTATGAGATCATGGCGTTATCGAAAAATGCTGAGATCGAATTGTTAGGTTTATTCAAGAATAGCTTGCAGGGAGATGCCGCCGGAGCGAAGTTGTTCGCTCAATTGGGAGTGGGCACTACTTATACGAAACGTGGAGTCGTGTTAAAGCATACTGGAAATATCTGTGAGAAGTTGGTTTATAACTTCGTGAATGAACCGGATTTGGCTCAAACCTTTGTGGTGACTTGCGTGTTATTAAATATCCCTTTCCGCTTTACGGGACTTCAATCATTGAAGATCAAGGAGACGGATCGGATCGAGGCATTGAAGACAGAGCTTCGTAAATTAGGTTATGTGTTGACGGATCGCAATGATAGCATCTTGGAGTGGAACGGTGAACGCAGGGAACCGGAGTCGCATCCGGTAATCGCCACTTACGAGGATCATCGGATGGCTTTGTCATTCGCTCCCGCCGCTTTGGTACGTCCCGAGGGGATAGAGATCGCCCACCCGCAAGTGGTCAGCAAGAGTTATCCCCATTATTGGGAAGATCTTAAGGCCGCTGGTTTCTCTATGAGGGAATCAGCCCTTTAATTTTCAGTTTTCAATTCTCAACTTTCAATTGAATTATGTGGTACATTGTCATAAGTCTTATAGGCCTGGGTGTCGTAGCCGCTATCGCCGGGTATTTCCGGAATAAGAAACTTCAGAAGATGCTGGAACGGGGGGAGATCTCGGAGATCCCCGAGGCACAGGAGATCCCGGAGGTTTGCTGCGGACAACATGAGACTTGCGAGCGGGATAGTTTATTAGCCGCCGTCAGCAAGAAAATCGAATATTATAACGATGAGGAACTGGATCGGTTCCAAGGAGTGGAAGCGGACGCTTACGATGAGGAAGCCGTTGAGGAGTTTAGTGAAGTGCTTTATACCCTCCGGGAAGTGGAGGTGGCCGGTTGGCTCCGTAGCCTGCAATTGCGAGGGATCAATTTGCCGGATGTCTTGAAGGATGAGGCATTCTTGATCATTGGCGAACGCCGTACTCATTAATTTAGGAAACGAATCATATGGATTTATTGCAATATGCCTTTTTTCAGAATGCCTTGATCGGGAGCTTGCTAACCGCTATCGCTTGTGGGATTGTCGGGACTTACATCGTATCCCGCCGGTTGGTATTTATCAGCGGAGGGATCACGCATGCTTCGTTCGGTGGTTTGGGCTTGGGTTTTTATCTGGGAACAAACCCGATCTTGATGGCGATGTTGTTTTCGATCCTCTCTGCCTTTGGCGTGGAGTGGGCGAGCAAGACGCAAAACGTAAGGGAGGATTCCGCTATAGCGGGCGTATGGTCGCTGGGTATGGCTTTGGGAGTGATCTTCATCTTCCTTACCCCGGGGTACGCCCCGAATCTATCCGCCTATCTATTTGGTAATATATTAACGATCTCTACGGCCGATATCTTATGGATTTTAGGGTTGGTGGTATTGTTGATACTCATATTCTCCCTTTTCCTCCGTGAGATTGTTTACGTGGCGTTCGATCGTGACTTCGCTGTCACGCAAGGCCTACCGGTAAAATGGATCGAGTATACGATGATGTGCTTTATCGCCATGACAATTGTTCTTTCGATCCGGTTGGTAGGGATTATGCTATTGATGAGTTTGCTGACCCTGCCTCAAATAACGGTGAACCTGTTTACTTCCGACTTCAAGAAGATCATATGGGGAAGTATAGCGATCGGCTTTCTGGGTTGCGTGTCCGGACTGGTTCTTTCTTATTTCCTGAACGTGCCTTCCGGTGCGTTTATCATCTTGTTTTTGGTGGTCCTCTTTTTGGCCTTGAAAGCAATAAAACCGTTGTTACGGCGTTAATTAAAGAATGAAAAAAGGGTTTTACTACATAGTGGCGTTATTAACGGTACTCTTGCTTTGGTCGTGCAGCACGAAGAAGAACACGAAAGCGAGCCGTTTTTATCATGCCTTTACGACCCGTTATAATATTTATTTCAATGGAAAACAAGCGTTTGACGAGGCACTGAAAAGCCAACAGGACGGATATAAAGAGAACTATTCCGACAGGATCTATATGTATCCGATTAGCGCTCAGCCTAAAGACAAAGCCGAGCCGGGCGGCCCTTTCGACCGGACGATCGAGAAAAGTAATAAAGCTATTAAACTACACTCCATAAAAGCGAAACCGGCTAAGAAACCGGGCTGGCGGAATAATCCCAAACTACGTGCTATCCAAGAACAAGAGGAATATAACCCTTTCTTAAAGAATAGTTGGCTGATCATGGGACAGGCGCAATTCTACAATGCCGATTTCCTGCAAGCCTCCGCTACCTTTTCCTATATAGCCCGTCATTACGCGAAGGACGAGGAGGTCGTGGCCGAGGCCCGTTTGTGGCAAGCCCGTTGTTATTCTGAGATGGGTTGGTTCTATGAATCCGAGGATATCTTGGATAAGATGAACAAGAACGGTATTCCTGCTTCCGCCTTGAAGCAATATGCGGCGGTGTATGCCGATTATTTGATCAAGAACGGGCAGTTCGAGGATGCCATCCCTTATCTGAAGACCGCTATCAAGGCGGAGAAAAACCGGAAGCAACGTACCCGGATGAAGTATCTTTTGGGACAAATCTATGCGGATCAAGAATTAGATGGCTTGGCTTATAAGACCTTTGGTGAGGTAGCCCGTTCGAATCCTCCGTATGAGTTGGAATTTGCCTCACGTATCCGTCAGACAGAAGTATTCTCGGGTACGAATTACTTGAAAGTGGTGAAGATGCTCGAGAAAATGGCGAAAAGCCAGAAGAATAAGGATTATCTGGATCAAGTATACTATGCTTTAGGAAATGTATACCTCAGCCGGGAAGATACGGTGAATGCCATAAAGAACTATCAACTCGGTATCGATAAGAGTACATTGAATGGAATGGATAAGGCGATCTGCCAGATAAAGCTGGGAGATATCTATTTTACGATGCGGGATTACGTGAAAGCGCAACCTTGCTTTAGCGGAGCCTTAGCTGGAATTCAAAAGGAATACAGGGATTATGAACGGGTTTCTAAATTGTCGGCGATTCTGGATGAATTGGTCGTGCATGTAGAAGCGGTCCATCTTCAAGACAGTTTGCAAGCCTTGGCTAAATTACCGGAAGCGGAGCGGTTAGCGATTATCGATAAGAAGATTGAGGAGGTAAAGAAAGAGGAGGAAGAGGCGAAAGCCTTGGCTGAGAAGGAGGCTTATCTGGCCGAGCAGGAAGCGAAAGGCACCGGAATCGACCGTCCCGGTACGGAAACCAACGCTGTTGTCTTGCCGAATGCGTCCGGTGGAGCGTCTTTCTACTTCTATAACCCTCAGACTGTAGCGCAAGGAAAGACACAGTTCCAGCGTAAATGGGGACGTCGTCCGTTGGAAGATCACTGGCGCCGCCGTAAGAAGGAACTCTCTACCTTTAATGAGAATCTGGATGAGGAGATGCTGGCCGAGGGAGATTCCACCCAAATGGTAGGGCCGGACGGTGAGCCGTTGCCGACCGATTCGATAGGCGGTGATCTGCCGGCTGTTGCCGCCGATGATCCGCATACCCGTGAGTATTACCTACAGCAGCTACCTTTCACGCAAGAGGATATAGACGCTTCTAACATTATTATTATAGACGGTCTTTACAATATGGCGATGATTTATAAGGATAAGTTGGAGGATATCCCCTTATCTGTCGAGGCATTCGAGAATTTGGAACGCCGTTTCCCGGATAATGAGCACCGTTTGGAGAGCTATTATCAAGTATATTTGATGGCCCTGAAAACCGGAAATACAGTGTTGGCTACCGAGTATAAGAATAAACTAATGAACGCCTTCCCGGAAAGCGATTATGCGGTAGCTGTGGCTGATCCGAATTACGAGTATAATATCCGCATGATGGATGTGGTACAAGACTCGATCTATCAAGCTACTTACGACCGCTATCTGGAAAGCGATACAGCGTATGTACGTAAGAGTTTCCGGTACGTAAGCGAGAAATATCCATTGGCTACATTGATGCCTAAATTCATGTTCTTGGATGCGTTATCCTATGTGCAGGCCGGGGATGCGGAAGGGTTTAAGAATGCCTTGAAAGCACTGGTCGAGAAGTATCCGAACGCAGATGTCACGGAACTGGCCGGGGAGATGTTGAAAGGTGTTCTTCGGGGACGTGCCTTGGTGCAGGGCGGAGTGAAAGGTATGAGTTGGAACCTACGATTCGGTTTGGGCGAGGATGGTATGCTATCTGCCGAGGATTCGGCTCGTGTATTTAATCCGGAACGGAATACGCCTTATCAGATGCTTTTGGTATATCCTACGGGTAGCGTAGATCAGAACCAGTTGCTATTCGCTGTCGCCGCTTATAACTTCGCGAACTTCATGGTGAAAGAGTTTGATTTGGCTTTGGAGCAGGCCGGTCCGATCAGTATGCTGGCGATTAAAGGATTTATTAGTTTTGATGAGATTATCCAATATTATAAGATGATATACGGTAAGGATGGCTATGCTACGGCCTTGAATAAAGCGGTTGCCGTGTTACCGATCTCTGATGATAATTATGAGACCTTGATGCGTGGCAAGACCTTGGATGAATATATCACCTTCTTCGATGAGAGCTTCGGTGAGGAATTACCGGATCTGGCAGGTCGTTGGAAAGCCCGTATGGAAGCCGCTAAGGAGGAGGAGGCGACTGAAGATGAAATGATCACGGAGGAAGAAGCCGAAGTGCCGGAAGAGGCAGATGAATTGAAACTAGAAGTTGAACCGGAAAAACAACCTGTTACAGAGCCGGAGGAGGAACAACGGCCTGTTCAAGAACCTGTTCGACAGCCCGCTATACCAGTCGTCCCGGATACGATTGAGGTCCCTGCGTTTGACAAACCGGAAATCCAGCGTGTCGATACCCTTCGTAAGGATACGGTTCCTGTTGTTCAGCCGGCGGTTGAGGATCAAGGCATGACCTTGAAAGAAATCCAAGAGATCCGTAAACGGGAAGCTGCCGAAGAAGAAGCCCGCAAGGAAGAGGCTCGTAAGGCTTTCGAGGCCCAGCAAAAGGCGGATAAGGAATTACGTGAGCAGAAAGCGAAAGAACAGGAAGAACTTCTCAAGAAGCAAGCGGAGGAAGAACGTGCCCTGTTGAAAGCGAAGGCTGATCGAGAGAAACAGTTGGAAGCTGATCGCAAGGCCAAGCTGAAACAAGCGGAAGCCGACCGTAAGGCGAAACTGAAAGCTCGTGAGGACCTTCGTAAGGAAAAGGAACGTGCTTATAAGCAACGCTTGAAAGAGAAAGAAAAAGAACGTAAGGAGAAGGAACGCTTATACAAGCAAAAATTGAAAGAGAAAGAAAAAGCCCGCAAGGAAGCCTTGCGGGAAAAGGAAAAGGCCGCCCGGGAAAAGGCCCGGAAGCGTTAATTGCTGTAGATACTCTTTATTTATCCAAATAGCTCTTCTTGAAGATATCTATACAAAGAAGGAATAAGGATAATAACAACGGCCCGAAGATGATCCCCATAAATCCGAATAAGGACAACCCGATTACGACTCCGAAGACGGTGATTAACGGATGTATATCCGCCAACTTCTTTTGTAGGATAAAACGAATCAGATTATCGACGTTCGTAATGACAAGCAAGGCATAAATAGTCAATCCCAAGGCATGTACCCAATCTCCGTTTAAAGCCATATAAGCCGCCAACGGAACCCAGACCAATGCGGTCCCTACAATGGGAATGATCGTAGCGATACAAGTGAGAAACCCAAATAACAGCGGATCGGGAGTCTGAAAGATAAAGTAACCGATCACCGCTACGATACCTTGTATAACCGCCAAAAGAGGGATACCTATGGCGTTTGATTTTACGATCATATTGATCTCGTTGAGTACCTCATCCTTGTTTTGATCACTGAAGGGGAATAAGGTGTATAGATAGTTTTCCATTTTTCTTCCGCCTATCAGCATGAAGTACAGAATGAAAATCAAGACGACGACATTTACGGCGAAACTGCTTATGCTACCCACTAAAAACTGTCCGATTTGTGGGAGTATAGAGGCCGCTTTTAATAAGTTTCCTCTATCCAGTACATCAAACCCGGTCTTTTCCTGAACTAGATCCGCTATATGTTGGCCTGTATTTAGCAGTACAGTCGGGTCTAAATTAATATTTTGAGTTTTGTTGATTACCAACCAGATCGCCAATGTGATTGGGATTAAGAAACATAAGATTGTTTCCCCCAGTAACAGTAAAGCTGCAAAAGCCGGTCTCATATTTAGCTTTTCTGTCAGGTGGAACATCTGTCCACGCAGCAATATATAGATGGTGAATGCTCCAAGTATACCTCCAAGAAACGGGGTAATCTTAAAAAATAGAATTACCCCTAGTCCTAATATAATGGTGATCAATGAGTATCTCCAGTAATGTTCTTTTACGTTTTCCATATACATTCATGCCCTTATTTATCTAAAAACAAGATAGGAGAAGTCATTGTTTATTGGATTTCTTATTCTTTGGAGAGCCGTTTACCTTCGATGAAGGTCTCTTGAATCTCTATATCGTTGTTGAAAATGATGATATCGGCATCCTTTCCTTTCTCCAATGTTCCTTTACGGTCTAAAATACCCATTAGGCGGGCTGGGCTTTCGGAAGCCATACGAACAGCGTCGTGCAATGGAATTTCCGCTTTCTCGACTAAGGTACGGATCAAGCGGATTCCGGTAGCTATACTTCCTGCGATAGCTGAGCGATCGGCTAATTTACATACGCCTTCCTCGATAATTACCCGGGAGTCCGGAAAATGTTCCGTACCGTTATCGCAAGCGGCGGCGGCCATTGCGTCCGTGATTAAGGACGTACGTTCTACCCCTTTGATTTGATATACCAACTTTAAGATTGCTGGTGGTACGTGGATACCATCGGCTACAACTTCAACGGTCATATCTTTCATGAGATAAATACCTTCTACCGTTCCTTCATGTTTATACTCACGGTCTTTATGGACGGAAGTCATGGCATTGTAGAAGTGGGTAGCATGGGTGAATCCGGCTTCGTATGCTTTTTTCACTTGGAGATAATCGGCTGTGGTGTGGGCTAGTGAAACCAACACACCATGAGCTGACGCATATTTACCGAATACCAAAGCCCCGTCAAGCTCGGGGGCGGCGCTCCAGCGTTTAATACATTGGGTACTGTTTAGTAATTCCTTATATTCTTGGGGATCGGGCGGGTAAATATAATTAGGGTCTTGTCCGCCTTTCATAGCCATATTCAAATAGTTGCCTTCGAGATGTAATCCCATGATACGGGCCCCCTGTTCCGGGTGGTTCATGATGTGCTCGCAGGTCTTGACCGCTTCCCGGAAGGTCTCGATAGGGGCAGCTGCCAATGTAGGATATAAAGCCGTCGTTCCCTGTAAAGCATGTGCTCTTGTGATCGCATAGAACGCTTTCGGGGTAGCTTCCGTGAAATCATGTCCGTTGCCGCCGTGTACATGCGTGTCGATACAGCCGGGAGCCACATAATATCCTTTTGCGTCGATGATCTCCGCATGAGGAATCTCCCGGTTTTGCCCGGTGATCTCCACTATTTTCCCATCCGAGATGATGATTTGCCCGTTTGGTAGGGGGCCCGAAGGAGTTAATACTTTTGCGTTTATGATTTTAAGAAATGCGCTTTCCATATATCTTGTTTTTAGTCTTTTGGAATCAGTAATAAGTTATCCTTATAGGACAACGGGGGATTATATTGGATTTCCCGGTTGCCCCTCGGGGTAGCGGATCGTAAGAGTGGTGACTGGCCGATTATCTCGTAAATAGCTTGTCCTAATAAAGGATCCTTCAAATCTCCGAATTCAGCTAGATCACTCTTGAATTCATCGATAGCTACATCGGGATGAAATCCGTCTTCATAATCAGCTTTCCGATCCTTATTATAAATATGAAAAGTGACGGGAGAAAGTATCCAGCCATATTTTTTAGATTCATTGTAGATCGTCATACCGACGGTCTTGCCAAAAGTCTGCTTACCGATAACCCGAACGTCTAGATAAGATCGTAGCGAGTTAATGATAAGTTCGGAGGCAGAAGCCGTAGTTGAACCTGTCAAAACAAATAGCCGTTGTAGGTTTAAGTTTCCTGCCATGACCTCGGTCGTTTTGAGTAAAGGCAAGGTCTCATTTTTATTGGAGTTTTTATCGTTATACTCCATGATACATAAAGGTTCTCCTAAAACGTTTTCACGGACTAATAGCGAAGCCAGTAATTGGGCGCAATTGACAAGCCCACCCCCATTATAGCGTAAATCAAGTACGAACTCATTGACGTTGCGGCTTTTGAATTTTTCGAAGAGTTGTTGCAAATAAAGATTATAACTAGTGTCGCTATAATCGTATTCATCCGGTCCGGAGGCGAAATGGTTGTACATCAAATAGCCGATTCGCTTATTGCCATATATGTATACGGAATCTTTTAGGAATGGGATGTCTTCTACCGTTCGGGATGCGTTCAAGGTAACTCTTCGGGTGGAGACGAATCCCTTGGTGTTTCCTGTTTCTTTTCCTAGTTGGAGGGATACGCTGCCTCCGCTTCTCAACACATCATAGTCTTGGATAGAACCCAAGGAGCCGTTTACGCCAAGTATCCAGTCTCCCCGTTTCAATCCGGCTTCTTCGGCGGGTGAATCCTTTAATACATAAAGGACAATGGCTATTTTATAGGTACTACCTCCGTCTTTAAGGTTGGAAGTTGCGAAATCGAATCCGTATGAGTTGTTCGCGTCGTAAATGCTCTTTGTTACGGTCGCTTTCTCTAATTGGGAGAAGTAATGATGGCCATCAGAAAGCTCTTTCCCGTCTTTATAGGATAACAGGCCCTTGAAGAAGCTCTCCGGATCAAGACTAAAGTCCAAGGAACTTTTATCCGGGAACTCGGAATACCAAAGATAATTCTCTCGCATCGTTTGCTCGATCCATTGATTTACTTCATTGTCGGTTGCCGGAATGTCAATATCATCTTTCTCGCAAGCGGAGAATGCTAAAAGGCCAAGGATAACGATCGTATAATATTTATAATTCATAGTGGATATATATTAAAAACAGCCCTTCTCTCAATAACGGAAAAGGGCTGTTGATATTGTTAAGGACAAATATACGCTATATTTTCTTCTCAATAACCGCTTGAACAACATTTAATACATAATCGCCCAGCTTTTCACTTTCACTAACCATGTCCATGTAATAAACGCCATCTTGATATTGGTACAGCTTATTGTTGATATCTTCGATATTCCGGCTCTTCAACTGGTTACGATAGTTGTTGATCTCGTTCTCTATGTTATAAGAAGGATTGATATCATCATGTACGAGTTCCGGTTTATGCAAAATTAGGTTCATGCGATTTAATGCCCCGGATACCAGCTCGAACATATGATCCAAGTGCTTGTTTTGCTCCTCCGTGAATTCGGATTTGAACTCGTTTCTGCGTTTGATACTTCGGGCAAGGTTATTACAAGAATCCGCTATACTCTCGATTTCCGAGACGGCACGTAGCATGATACGGATTTCTTCCTTACTTTCAGAACTCAAACGGCCTTCCGATACTTCAGTCAAGTAATTCGCGATCTCGATCTCCATGCGGTCGCTGATATTCTCGTATTTCTCGACGCGGCTATAAGTCTTGAGGAAGGTCTCCTCATTCTTCTCGTAGAATAATTCTTTCACCATATTAAACATCCTGGCCGTACGCTCGGCGAATAATGAGATTTCTTTATGAGCTTGTAGGATGGAAAGCTCGGCGGTGGATAACATACCTCCCGTGATATAGCGAAGGCGGTATTCCTCGTCTTCCACCTTGGGCTTGATAAGCGTACATACGGTCTTTTCGATCAAGCTTACGAACCAGATCATAATGAAAGTATTACTGATATTGAATGCAGTGTGGAACGCTGCCAGTTTAAAGGATACCGCCACAGCCGGATCACTGACCTTCATTACATGGGTAACAAACCATGAGACGGCATTCGTGAAAGGGTAGAAGAGCACCAAAACCCACATGACACCGAAAACGTTGAAAACAAGGTGCGCTAACGCGGCTCGTCGTGCTTGTGTGTTTCCGGTTAATGCGGCTAAGTTGGCCGTAATCGTGGTTCCGATATTTTCGCCTAATACCAAAGCGACTCCCAAATGGTAATCGATCCAGCCGTTGGCGCACATAATCAATGTAATAGCCATCGTGGCGGCGGAGGCTTGTACGATCATGGTTAAGATCGCTCCGATAAATAAGAACAAGATGATGGAGAAAAATCCCATATCCGTATAATTCTGCACGAAAGCCAGCATTTCCGGATTCGCTCCGAGGTCTGGGGCGTTTGCCTTTAAACTTTGAAGGCCCATGAACAGGAACGCGAAACCAAAAACAAATTCACCAATTGATTTGCGAGAGCTTTTTCCTGAGAAGAAGAGTGGGAGAGCGAAAGCTAAAAGGGGAAGGGCGAATGCGGCGATATCGACCTTGAAACCGAGGGCGGAGATAAGCCATGCCGTTACCGTGGTTCCGATGTTGGCACCCATAATTACTCCGATGGATTGGGTCAATGTCAAGAGTCCGGCATTCACGAAACTCACGACCATAACCGTCGTAGCCGATGATGATTGGATAAGAGCCGTTATTAACACCCCGGTGAGCATACCGGTTACTCTGTTCGTGGTCATCGCGGTTAGTATTCGCCGTAAACTGTCACCCGCAAATTTTTGTAACCCTTCACTCATGATCTTCATTCCGTACAAGAACAGCGCCAAGGAGCCGATCAGCCGGAGAAAATCAAAAAAAGAATAGTCCATTTAAATTACGTTTAAGTGGATTGTATATCCGATTAATATTCCTAACTTTAGGGGGCGAATTTACAAATAATAACTGAGATAGTATGTCTGAGACAATAACAATTTACTGCAAAAATAATAATACCTACAAGGATGTACCCATTGGTTCTTCGTTGTTGGACATTTATACGGCGGTTGGCGCTCCGCTTCGGTACAGGCCGATGAACGCGCAAGTGAATAATAAGACGGAAAGCTTGAACTTCCGTTGCTGGCAACCGAAGGATATCGAATTTATCGACTATACTCAATTATCCGGATTGAGAACCTATGTCCGCTCGCTTTGCCATATATTTTCCAAGGCGGTGTATGATATTTGGCCGACGGCGACCTTAAATCTGGAACATCCGGTATCGAAAGGTTACTATTGCGTGATCCATAACGGCAAGAACATCGATTTGGAGACGATCGAGAAGATCAAGAAACGTATGTGGGAGTTGATTGACGCGGATCTTCCTTTCCTCCATAAGAGTGTCCGTACGGTGGATGCCGCCGTATTGTTCAGGGAGCGGGGTATGAATGATAAGGCTCGCTTAATAGAGACGGCGGGATTGCCTTATACCTCTTATTATGAGTTGGAAGGTTATATCAACTTCTTTTATGGCTGTTTAACCCCTTCGACCGGCTATATCCAATTGTTTGACTTGGAACCGTATATGGATGGCGTTTTGCTCCGTATCCCGAAGCAGACCGATCCGATGGAATTGCAGCCTGTCATCAAGCAGGATAAGATGTTCGAGGCTTATAAGGAACACCTTACATTGCAGCGGACTGTCGGCTTAGATAATGTGGGGGATTTGAATTTAGCGATAGAGAAAGGCCGCTCTCAGGATATAATCCTTGTCTCTGAGGCGATGCAGGAAAAACAGGTTGCCAAGATCGCCGAAAAGATCGCCGATGGATATAAAGAGGGCATCCGTATCGTCTTGATCTCCGGCCCTTCTTCTTCGGGAAAGACTACGTTTTGCAAGCGTTTGCAAGTACAATTGACGACTAACCTGCTTCATCCGGTAGGAATTTCCTTGGATGATTATTTCTTGAATCGGGAAGATACACCGAAAGATGAGCATGGCGAGTATGATTTTGAATCTTTGTATGCGCTGGATTTACCTTATTTTAATAAGGATTTGAAGAAGTTGTTATCCGGGGAAGAGATCGAGCTGCCTAGTTTCAACTTTGAGTCTGGCCGAAGGATTTTCAAGGGAAAGAAGTTAAAACTTCGTGAGAACTCGATTTTGGTAATAGAAGGTATTCATGCTTTGAATCCGGAACTGACGGAGTTTATCGATGATAAATATAAATATCGGGTATATGTCTCGGTCTTGACCTCTATCTCTTTGGATAACCATAATTGGATACCGACGACGGATAATCGTCTGCTGCGCCGTATTATCCGGGATTATCGCTTTAGGGGATATTCGGCGGAAGATACGATCAACCGTTGGCCGAGCGTGCGCCGGGGTGAGGATAAATGGATCTTTCCGTATCAGGAGAATGCGGACGCTATGTTTAATAGCGCTATGTTGTATGAGTTGGCCGCTTTGCGGAAATATGCGGAACCGATCCTAGCGCAAGTACCCGAGAGCAATAAAGCGAATGCCGAGGCATATCGTTTGCTTCGTTTCCTTCGCTACTTTAATTATATCCCTACGGAAGAGTTGCCGGGAACTTCCTTGCTCCGTGAATTCTTGGGGGGAGGAAGCTTCAAGTACTAGGTAGAATCAGACTCTATAAAGCCTTTAAAAAAAGACGTACGTGTTTTTCCGAAAACATGTACGTCTTTTTTTGAAAACACGTACGTGTTTTTTTGAGGTCATACTTACTTTGCCGATGAAGTATATATCCTATGTCCAGAGAAGATATACTTCAAGTGGCATTGATGTATATCTTCGGAAAAAGGCTTGCCACCCTCGTGACTATGCCTAAATTTACTTCACAGATTTTACTGTTATTTTCTAAGGTACTT
>NZ_QTLZ01000011.1:0-166573 GCF_003635425.1 Parabacteroides sp. AF27-14 | reverse complement strand
TTAAGGGGGTAGAATCACTTGGTTTTAGGGGGCAGCTTACACTGGATTTTCCAGTACTGAATCACAAATACAAATACCTTAGCTTTTTCGAGCAAGTGAATGATTTGCTGACAAAACCAGCACCGGACTTTATCGAGCGAATCGAATATAAATCATCTTTCGACTTCATCGCTAGTCTGGATCGCTTTATTTTGCACATCGAAAGCCACTACTTTAGGGCAGAAGATGTGAAACTAACCAAACACATCACCGTCCCGGCTGAATTTATCGAAGAGCAATTCCAACGCTTCAACCGCTATCCCATGCGCCAGCGGTTTGAGGCAATGACGGATTATATTCTCGATATGATGAAAGTACAGTATGCTTTCACGGTGACGACTGCCGAACGGAATTTCCTTAAAAAAGAGATCAAGCGAATGTTTGCCGGAAACAATGATCTGCAAGTTTATAAAGATTTCTTCGCATGGATGGGTAAGCCGGAACTATTTAAAATGCGGAAGAACCGCACGCTTGAATATACCGACATAGCACCAATGGCGTATCTGCATATCGCTTTGGAAGGTAGTACAAAGAATTGTGTCAAACATTTGCTGGTAGATGAAATGCAAGATTATTCTCCAATCCAGTTTAAGGTGATACAAAAGCTATTCCCTTGCCGAAAAACGGTGTTGGGCGATGCCAGCCAGTCGGTCAATCCTTACGGCTCGTCTACTGCGGATATGATTCAGAAAGCTCTTGCTGCGGGCGAAGTGATGAAGCTATGTAAAAGCTACCGTTCTACTTGTGAGATCACTGCTTTTGCACAGAAAATACGGACAAATACCGATCTTGAACCAGTCGCACGGCATGGAGAGAAACCGCAAGTATTACAATTTAATAATGAGAAAGAAGAACTATCTGCTATTAAAGAATTAATTGCCACCTATCAGGAATCCGCCTATAAATCACTGGGGATTGTCTGCAAAACTGAATTGCAAGCCCGTGAGTTGGCAGATAAATTACAAATTCCCGATATTCATTTCCTATCGAGCCAAAGTTCAGCTTTTGTGCAGGGTATTGTTATCCCCTCTGCACACATGGCAAAGGGGTTGGAATTTGATGAGGTGATTATCCCACAGGTGGATGATAGGAATTATCATTCAGAGATTGACCGGAGTATGTTATATGTGGCGGTAACGAGGGCGATGCACCGTTTAACACTGACATATAGCGGAACAAAACACACGCCATTCATCTAAATTTTCGGCTTACTTTATTGTCATGCGGAGATTAACGCCTATATTTACCGCCAAGCGCACAGCAGATTAACGAAATAGCGATGAGAGAAAGCAAAGTTCTATATCCGTCACCTATACTTTCCCAATACATTAAATACTATTGGGTGCTAAAAACCGATGAAGTAGAGCCAGTAATGGTACAGACTATTCCATCGGGGTGCGTACACCTTGTTTTCCATCGGGGTGAGAATCTGAATATCCAATCAAAAGGTTTACAGCCAAAGAATTTTATCCGGGGACAGTTCTCTACTTATGGGAGTTTGATTTCAGAAGGAAATATTGATATGATTGCCGTCATATTTCATCCTCTGGGGTTAAACCCATTTGTGCGGTGTTCTATGAGTGAACTTTACAACCATTATATAGATGTAGAAGATTTGGAAGATATTGAACTGAATCACCTGAAACGAAATATTTCTGCCGAACCAACCGTTGAAACGTGCATCCAGTGGATTGAACGCTTTTTCATACAACGGTTGGTCGATGCAAATTGTAACTACCAAAGAACGCATCATGCTATCTGTCAAATAATCAATCAACCGCAAATAGATGTGAATACCCTCGCTGAAAGTGCTTGTTTGGGATATAGGCAATTCAAGCGAGTATTTACCAACTATGTAGGAATGAGCCCTAAAGAATATTATCGAGTAGTTCGCTTTCAGCGGGCACTGTATCTGTTGCAGAATCATCCGAAGATGGAGTTCGTAGACTTGGCTTATTCGTGTGGCTTTTACGATCCTTCGCACTTGGTGAAAGACTTTAAAGAGTTTACAGGCTGTTCGCCTACTCAATATCTGTCTTCCCATTCTTCGTATTCTACATTCTTTTCTGAAGATTGTAGGCTGAATATTATTAAATCGCATAGTCGTGCGTAGTCATTTGTGATAAAGTCAGTTTTTTACAAGTGGATGATAGGCAAAGAACTTACTTTTGCAGAAGTATTTAAAATTAGAAAGTTATGCAAGAAAGTAATCTTATACATATAACCGCTGGCATTGCACAGGTTATTGAAGCAGAAGAGAAATTGTTAAGTAGTCTGCCCGTAGAGGTTATCACACAAAGGCGAAATGCGCAGAATCGCACCATCAAGCAGATTCTCGGTCACTTGATTGATTCGGCATCCAACAATCATCAACGCATGGTTCGGTTGCAATATAGCAAAGACCTGCTTTTCTTCCCTGATTACACACAGGATAATGACTTGTGGATAGCTCTGCAAGATTATCAGAATGCAGACTGGACTAACTTAATCCAGTTGTGGAAGTTCTACAATCTGCACATCATTCAGGTGATTCACTCGATAAATAAGAGTAGACTGGATAGTTACTGGTGCGACTTTACAGGAGCAAAGGTTACATTAAGAGAAATGATAGAGGGATATTTGGGACATTTGCACCTGCATATAAAAGAAATCCATGAATTGATAGATTGAATTTCTTAATTTTTCATACATTTGCGCTATATCAACTAACAAATAGTATTCACTTCTTATGAAACTCTGCATATAGCTACGCTCCTGCGAATAGCCCCCTTCAAGAAAGCTATTCAGCTATTTGACAAATAACGATTTATTTGCCACAGAGATTTTATATCCTTTTATTTATGAATTTACGAGCTGGCAGACTATATTATGCAGTCTGTTCGTGTCGTGCTATTTTGCAGTTGAGCAATGAATTATACATATAAACAAATATGGCTCATCAACTTTCCGGTAATGATGAGCATCTTAATGGAGCAGTTAATCAATATAACGGATGCTGTCTTTTTAGGTCACGTAGGCGAGGTAGAATTGGGAGCATCCGCTATTGCCGGAATTTATTATCTGGCGGTCTATATGCTGGGCTTCGGGTTCAGTATTGGATTGCAAGTAATGATTGCCCGCAGAAACGGGGAGCAGAATTATAAGGCAACCGGAAAGACTTTCTTTCAGGGGCTATTCTTTTTATCGGGATTAGCCGTCTTGCTTTGCCTGCTGATTCATGCCGTTTCTCCGTATCTATTGAAACGGCTAATTTCTTCACCGGAAATTTATCAGGCAGTAGTCCACTATTTGGACTGGCGTAGCTTCGGGCTGTTGTTCTCATTTCCTTTTCTGGCTATCCGTTCTTTCTTCGTTGGAATAACGCACACAAAAGCCTTGTCGTGGTCGGCTGTTACTGCGATAATGATTAATATCCCACTGAATTACTTCTTAATTTTCAAACTGGAATTAGGTATTTCGGGAGCAGCCATCGCTTCATCTTTAGCGGAAATGGGTTCTTTGATTGTGCTTTGTATCTACACAAAAGCGAAGATTGACAAAGACAAATACGGATTGAAGCCCGTTTATGATGGACGGTTACTTATCAAAGTCCTGAATCTGTCTGTGTGGAGTATGCTCCATGCTTTTATCAGTGTAGCCCCTTGGTTTCTATTTTTCGTGGCAATCGAGCATTTAGGGAAAACAGAGTTAGCTATTTCCAATATCACCCGAAGCGTATCGGCAATTTTTTTCGTAATTGCCAATTCCTTTGCTGTCACTACAGGTTCATTGGTGAGTAATGCTATTGGAGCCGGATCGAGAAACGAGCTTTTCCCTATCTGTCACAAGGTTCTGAAATTAGGCTATGCTATTGGCTTCCCATTGGTAGGAATTGCGTTGCTCTGTAATCGTTGGATTGTGGACTTCTACACCGATAGCGAACTATTGGTGGAATTAGCATTTGCTCCTTTCGTAGTGATGCTATTGAATTACACGTTTGCACTACCCGGCTATGTATATCTCAATGCGGTCGGAGGAACGGGGAAAACCAAAATCACCTTTCTGTTTCAGGTGACAACCACCTGTGCGTATTTAGTATATCTCTATTGGTTGAGTTTCTGTATAGATGCATCTTTACCCCTCTACTTGACGGCAGAATATCTATTTGTGATCCTGCTGGCACTGCAATCTATTATTTATCTGAAAAGTAAACACTATTAAAAACGAATCAAGTTATGATGACAAAAATATATCCACGCACCGGAGATAAGCAAACAGTCTATCTGAATGCCGTGATTAAAGATCCGCAAATTGAGGTGGGCGATTATACTATTTACAATGACTTTGTAGCTGATCCCTTGCTATTTGAGAAGAACAATGTACTTTATCATTATCCCATCCATCGGGAGAAGTTAATCATTGGCAAGTTTTGTTCTATTGCCTGTGGCACGAAGTTTCTGTTTAATTGTGCGAATCATGCATTGAAGTCTCTATCTACCTATACTTTCCCTCTATTCTATGAAGAATGGGAATTGGAGAAGTCGAATATTACTACTGCATGGGATAACAAAGGCGATATTGTGATCGGCAATGATGTATGGATCGGCTACGAAGCTGTGATTATGGCAGGTGTTCATATTGGTGACGGAGCGATTATTGCCGCACGTGCCGTAGTGACGAAAGATGTCCCGTCTTATACGATTGTGGGCGGAACTCCTGCCAAAGAAATACGAAAACGCTTCGATGCAGAGATAATTGAACAACTGCTAATACTGAAATGGTGGGATTGGTCTACCGATAAGATACATCAGTGTTTGCCATATATTGCAGAGGGTAAACTAGATGAATTACTTGCCATGAAGAAAGATAGATTATGAACTATATAAAGAAACGATTGATTGACAAGGATTGATGCAAGTTTCAGTTCTTCTGTATAGCTACATTTCGCTATTTTAGAACTCATGCCAGTGGATTATATTTGTAAGAAGCAGGATTTTGAAGTTCACCATTTCTGGAATTGCGACCAATAAGGCTGAATACCCCTTGAATCATTCTGATTAGCAGAGGAACTACAAACAAAACAAGAAATCATTCAGCATACAAAGCTAGTGCTTTGATATATAATTTATTCACAATTAAATTTTATGCCTATGAATGATTTATTGAGAACGAGGTTTTTCATCTTACTGGCTGACACCTCACAAGAAGTTATTAACACAGAAATGCAAGATGCTTATGAAGATTTTGTGAAGCAAATAGTAACAATTAGTAATTCGGAAGATTACACTCATATCTTCCGAATGCTGAATCTCACCCGTATTGAGATAGCCCCTTTAAAGGGGTTGTATCAGGATGGGCAGGGGGAAAAATGCGCCTAAAAATCTATACATTCATAAAGCATTATCCTTGATTGATGCAGAATTAGAGTTACTCAACCTAAAAATTACCCATCCCGAACAGTTTAATTCGCCTGTGTCTACAGAGTTCAAATCAGACCTGTATGTAATTCCTAAGTCAAAAGACTTGGGAATTATTGGTATTGCTGAAATTGTACTTGGTTTGTTTCTTCAAGGAGAGATTATCGGAAAGAATGGAAAACCTGTTTCAGAGGCTTCTTTAGCTCGTGGCTTTGAGCAGCTTTTCAATCTTAAATTCGGTAGTATCTACGATAAGATTGGTGAAGTGTTTACTCGTAAACCGTACAATCTTACTAAAACATTGGACGCTTTGCGAAATGCTATTGGTAGAGAAGACCGTAAACGGAAGAACCGATAAAGATCAAAAAAGATACTTGTGTAAACTATTAATTTCCAGAGATTTGAAATTCTCTTTTCGGGGAGTAGTTACCTACTCCTCTTTTTCTGCAACCTTGTTTTGCAGAACTTTGCTTCATCAATCGATTGAAAACAATAATGTTGAACTAAAAATTGAAGCAAAATGTATATAGACAACGAAAACTTCGAGAAGTGGATGGAGAAGCTATCCAAAAAACTCACAGAAATCGGGCAAGATCTGAAATCTCTTATCAATACCGATACCGTATTTGATGAAAATGAAAGGCTGTTGGATAATCAAGACTTAGCCTTTCTGTTGAAAGCATCTTTCAGAACCCTACAGCGCTATCGGGCGAAAGGTGTACTTCCCTACTTTACCATTGGGCGGAAAACTTATTATAGAGCCAGCTACATCCGGGCTTTCGTTCGTAAATATGCCGATTCTCAAACTTACAAACAATTTGAAAAAGCCAATCAGTTAGCAAATCAACCCTGATAGCAAAAAGCAGCAGAGGAAAGAAGCCTGTGTTTGAGCTATTCCTTTGTGCTGCCACCCCGACTTAGCAGAAACTGCTTCACCTATCGGTTCAGCCTGTTTCGCTAAATCGAGCAAGAGGGAACTGGACAAGTCCTGTTCTTCCCTCTTGCCCTGCGGGGCAAAGCCTTCGGCTTTAGTGTGTTACAAGAACACGCTGTAATGACACCTGTAATAAGCATTTTCTTTGCAATGCTTATTATCAGGTATTTATCTATTCATATTTCTATAAAAAAGTAATTACCATGCCAAATAGCAGTCGAAAAACGATATTCACTACCATTTCCATAGACAAGGAAGCGGCAGTTTTGGTAGAGAAGCTATGCAAACGCTATTCACTGAAAAAGAGTGAAGTTGTAAAGTTGGCATTCGGGTATATAGATAAGGCGCATATCAACCCATCCGAAGCCCCTGAATCCGTAAAATCGGAACTGGCGAAAATAAATAAGAGACAGGATGATATTATCCGCTTCATCCGTCACTATGAGGAAGAACAACTAAATCCCATGATACGGGCTACAAATTCAATCGCTTTACGCTTTGATGCTATCGGCAAAACTTTGGAAACTCTTATTCTCTCTCAACTAGAAGCCAGTCAAGAGAGACAAACAGCCGTACTTAAAAAGCTAAGTGAACAGTTTGGCAATCATGCCGATGTGATAAACAACCAGTCCAAACAGATTAATGCACTCTACCAGATACACCAACGGGATTATAAAAAATTGCTTCAACTGATACAACTCTATTCAGATCTTTCTGCTTGCGGCGTGATGGATAGCAGAAAGAAAGAGAACCTGAAAGCCGAAATCAGCAATCTGATAAATATATAGGATTATGCACATAGATTTTGCCCCACCATCAAACGGAACATACAATAATGCTGGTAGTAGTCGGCAGCTAACTAATTATCTAGAGCATGAAGATTTAGAACGAATGGAAAAGGGTATCTATACCGAAGGCTTTTTCAATCTGACAGAGGATAACATCTATAAATCAACCGTCATAAAAGATATAGATAGTAATATCGGGCAACTTCTAAAATCGGATGCTAAGTTTTATGCCATTCATGTCAGCCCATCGGAAAAAGAACTCCGAGTAATGGGGAGCACAGAGCAGGAAAAAGCCGAAGCAATGAAAAGATATATTTGCGAAGTGTTTATTCCTGAATATGCCAAGAACTTTAATAAAGAGCTATCTGCTTTGGATATAAAGTTTTACGGTAAGATTCATTTTGAACGTAGTCGTTCAGATAATGAACTAAATATGCACTGTCATTTGATTGTAAGTCGTAAAGATCAAGCCAATAAAAAGAAACTGTCACCGCTTACCAACCATAAGAATACTAAAAACGGAGTAATAAAAGGTGGCTTTGACCGTGTGAATCTATTCCAACAAGCGGAACAGGGCTTTGATAAAATGTTCGGCTATAATCGTCAGCAGACAGAATCATTTGACTATCACAATACAATGAAGAACGGTTCTACACCTGAACAACTTGCTATCCAAGAACGACAATTTACTAGCGAAAAGAAAAAAGAAACATTCCAATCCAGTGAAAAAGAAAACAGTATTTCTTGTAATCTTGATAGCAAGATGAAAAAACAACATTTTAACAATCAACGAAATAACAATAGCAGTGATTCTTTGTTATCTATCTTCTCATTAGATGATAGCAATAATTATGATGGCACACTGGCAGGAGAATTACAGGCACAGAAACACAAAACAAAAAAACGAAAGAGAATAAAACGATGATTGTGAATGAAGAACTGATATAGAATGTTACCTTATAGAACGATTAAGTATCGCAAATCGCTTATACGTCTGATGACAGGAAAGTTATTGCTAGCTGAAGAAGCAGTAGGAAGATTTGTATTTGTAAGCCGATTTCTCCCTGATTATCTCATTAGCTTTAGCTAAGAACGGATAGGACGTAAAGTACACTTTACTTATATTTAGCTTTCCTCTTGATAATATATCTTATAATATTTTCGTCCATTCTCGTCTACACCTTGTTCCATCAAATCTCTACTACCATGTATATATATATCGAAATTTTTATCTAACTTTAAAACGTTTTTAAAAGCTCGTGCTTGCTTTTTTACAGCTTGTGATGAGATATTAAAACTATCAGATATATCAACTTTGTTTTCTTCACGATAAGCCTTATCAAATATTTTGAAAGAGCTTCGTAAATCATCATTTTTAAAGACTTCTTCTTCAAACTCACTTTTATTAAATACTTCACGTTTTTTAAAATATTCAACTGAACGATTTAATAAATCAATTTTATCTGCTTTACTAATATTAGAATCTACTAAAAGCCTTTTTGAAACAAAATCTTTAGTGAGATTTAAAAATTCTTTTGTTTTATAATATTCATCGTTTATTGATTGTATTTTTAAAAAGTCATCTTTCCAATATTGTGTTTCTATAGCTTTGTTTTCATTATCAGAGATTAAGACATAAAATCCCATTTCAGAATCTGTATTTAGTATAATACAACCTTTGTCTATTCCTTTAATTGCATAGCCATAATCATGACTAATTATGTATCCATCTTTTTTTGCATTCATCTTGAGATATGGAACATTATTTTCTGACTTAAATATTCCAATAGCATTGGTAACTTTATCGCCTAAACAAATATTTGAGAAATAAGCAATATTAAGTTCACCTTCTTTTATTTTCGGATGCATAGATTGTTCATAAAGAAGTTTAGCTATGTTTTGAGAATAATCAATAAAAAGTGAATCAGGATCTTTAAATAATTGTTTTGATAACAGATAAACATCATTCATGGATAACTCTACCGAATGAAAAAAAGAAAATAATTCATTTGATTTTAAAGGAAGTATAAAATACTTTAGCAAAAAACTACGAGTGCTTTCATCTAGTATTGAAACATTAGAGGAAAACGAAATCTTCTCATCCCTTAACTTATTTCCAACATGGTGAGTTATTAATTTCTCAAGCTCCAAATCTGTAAAATCAACCGTTATCATAAATTGTTAAATATTTTTACTTTCCCTTATGCTTAAGTAGATTGTATTTATCCATTTTAAATTTCTCGAACTCCTGCAGTAAATACAATTTAACTTTTTCTTTATTTATTCCCTTGTATTCATCTTTCAGATTAACAGTAGCAATATCAACTGAAAATTCTATATTACTTATTCTTTTCTTAAAATACCCATTAAACCCAAATTGCACAATACAATTACCTTCGGCTGCATGATAAGAAAAGTCATATAATGCCTCTATTCCTGCTAATTCGATGTATTGATGATTTGCTTTCTCCTTTATTAAAAAATGTTCATGCAAACTTTCTCCTGTTATTTTTAAAGTATTCACCTTTCCTGCCATGAACTTGTTTAATTCTGCTGGCATATCTTTTGTTCTGTCAGGGGCAACATCTAAATCTGTTGCACGTTGAAAGTTGAACACTTCTGAATTATCTGTCAAACTTAAAAAGAACGTAATTCTTTCTTCATTATCAAAACTATTATATAAAATTCTTTCAACATCGCTATTAGGCTTTGTATAATTTTTCTTTTTAAAATCATTTACCAAATATCTTACTCCCAAATCTGCAATATTCTGAGTTTCAGGAGATGTGTAAATTATTCGGAGATAAACTTTATCACTACCATTTACTTTTTCAATAACAATTTCTCCTTCATATTCGTTTTTTGTTCTATACCAACCTGAGTTGTAATTATTTGTTTGACAACGAAACTGCATTCGCACTTTATTCGGATTACCATCAACTGGTGCGAAATTGCTTTGAGAAATTATTTTATGACGAGATCCAGACTCTCTTAGTATCTCCTTTAAATTAATTTTATCAGGAACAACTTTTATTAAATTTTCATTATTATGCCAAGCTAAAGGTCTAGAAGCGATCTTCTTACTAACTTCTTTGCCTCTAATATTTTCTTTTATGAATTCAAATTCATAGGGAGAAAGAATTGTTGATAACAATAATGGATATGTTTCATTATCCTTAAAGTCTTCTAAGTAAATCCCTCTCATTCTCAATAAAGTTCTTAATTTAGAATCAGTGAGAGAAGGATGACTTATAACATCTTGCAGCGTTATTCCAAAGGGAATATGTCTATTTATCTCTAATTTTTCCATATTATTATCTTAAAGGTGAATTATTATAATTAGCAACTGTAAGATTGGTTGTAAATGAAGGATCGTTAAATATTTGCTTAATATTATTAACAATAGGTAAATGTTCTGTTTCAAGATAATCTGGGAAACAAATCATTGTAGAACCTTGAGAATTACATCCAATATTTTTAGCAATTCCCATATACTTCATAAGATCATCTCTATCAAATCCTTCTATAGTAAAAATAGCTACAATTGTCTTATCATTCTTGCTGATTCTTAAAGGTAATATACTGGAATTAATATATTGTACAGGCATAATTTTCCCGTTTCTAAGATTTCTTTCATCGTTATTCAATCCGTTATTAAAATAAATAAAATCAATATCGAAATCTCTATATTTCAACAAAGAGAAACAAATAGCATCATATATAAACTCAATCCGTTTATTATCAACTAGAAAAATTCCATCATGATTAACACCTGTATTCAATTCTATTTTTTCAAGTCTATTTATAATATTTTGCTCACCTTTGCCAGAGTTGTTAAGCCAAAACAAAACTCCTCTATCAAAATAGTTGTCAATATATTCATGATTGTTTATAGTCTGTTGCTTTAGCTCAGATTTCTTAAAAGACTCTATTGCTTTTGCTAATTCTGTATAGCGTTCTTTAAATAAAGGTATAATCTGAGATACAGGATAAGGGTCATTACTATATTTACATGAATACAATACATTTTCAATTGTATTACTAATCATAGGACTCAAATAATGGTAATAGCCGTCAATTCCATTAGTGTATTTCCTAAATTCAGGATCAACACTCGCAATATCATTATTCCTCATTGGGTCTTTCCATCCAATGAGACTAAGGAATTCTGTCACAACAGATTCTCCAACTTCACCCACACGTTTTGAATATTCTCCCATAATAGTCTATTTAACGTTAAATATCTGTCAAAGGTACAAAATATCTATGACATAAAACAAAAACCAAGTAATTCTTTATGCCCTATTTTTTATCAATGTGCCAAACTTGCTTCTCTTTTAGTAAAATCGAGTTATTCTTCACTACTTCTTTCATTTTTCCAATGATCCAAATAGTAAATGAGAAATCTGCAATTAATAATGTAATTAGAAAATTCTCGAATTTTGCATAGATAACAAAAAATCACTATCTTTGTCCTCAGTATTGCTCCATGAGCAAACTACCGCAAAAGCACGTAGCAAATTAGTGGGATAATTCATGGGATATGCTTGAAACTAAAAATATAAAGTTTTAAATATCAGCGTGGTAACTCCGTTAGGAGAATCCCAGGCGGATCACATAAGAACAAAGCCAAACGGTGACAAAAAAGAGACAAGTCCTACAATATCAACGTATTGTAGGACTTTTTTTATTGTTTCAGTCTTGCTTAAAAGACAAAAAAAGGGCACGAAAAGACACGGTTGAGTATCCAAATCGTACCCCCTTCCCCAAAAAACGATTAGGGGGTACGATTGTCGGAAATCACTATCCATGCAGAAGGTTTCAATCTCTGTATTGATTTTAGATATTATCATCTGAAACCTGTTTTACTGTGATTTTTTTATTAATGGTGTTTAAATTCAGTTGTTTACTCGAATACCTTTCTTTCATTTAAGAATAGCAAAGCAATACAAAAGTCATTCTGTAAAAGTAATTCAAAGTCCAAAACAGATACAGACACGATTTTTGTATATTTGCAGGATACAGATAACACCTGACAAGTATGAAAAAAGAAATCCTATATCAAGAAATAGCGAGAACTATTGCCTATCAAATTAAGAAAGGCGTGTGGAAAGCTGGTGAGAAACTACCTTCTTTACGCACTATTAGCAATGAAAATGGTGTAAGTCTTAATACTGCAATTCAGGCATATTATGAATTGGAAAAAGACGGATTTATAATATCACGCCCAAAATCAGGGTATATTGTCAATTACAAACCCATACGCCTATCTGTTCCAGCGACAACACAACCGTCTGTAAAGCCTGAGAGCAAAGAGGTGATAGATTTGATTGCTGACGTATACAGCTCGTTAGAAATAGGAGATAAATCGATCACTCGATTTTCATTAGGAATGCCCGAAGCTATTTTATTACCAATTGCAAAACTTAATAAAGAACTTATAAGAGCTATGCAGGCACTTCCGGGTAATGGAACCCGGTATGATGAAACACAGGGAAATATGCGATTACGTAAATCTATAGCTCGTTTTACGTATAGTTGGAAGGGAAACTTGACAGAAGATGATATAGTGACAACTGCTGGAGTTACTAATGCGGTTGCTTTAGCTTTATCTGTAATTACTAAGGTAGGAGATACTATTGCGGTTGAAAGTCCGGTCTATTTTGGAATGTTACAATTAGCCAATAGTATGGGGTTGCGTATATTGGAATTACCTACCAATCCAGTAACAGGGATTGATCCAGATGCGCTGAAAAAAGTTTTACCACAAATTAAAGCTTGCCTGCTTATAAGCAACTTTAATAATCCATTGGGAAGTTGTATGCCTGATGAACATAAAAGGGTAGTTGTTGATATGCTGGCCGGATATGATATACCTTTGATCGAGGATGATTTATATGGTGATTTATTTTTTGGAAATTCACGTCCTAAGCCCTGCAAGGCTTTTGACAAGAAGGGGCTTGTTTTATGGTGTGGTGCGGTATCTAAAACATTAGCGCCGGGGTATCGGGTAGGATGGATTGCTCCCGGCAAATTTAAACATGCTATTATTCGCCAAAAGAATATTCACCTTATTTCTACGCCTGCGCTTAATCAAGAAGCGGTTGCCAATTTCATGGAGAATGACAGATACGAAAACCATTTACGTAAACTGCGACAAGAATTATACGCAAACAGTATTCATTTTGCCCATTCCATCATGGATTACTTCCCCGAGAATACAAAAATTGTTACTCCACAAGGAGGATTTATGCTTTGGGTGGAATTAGACAAACAGATTGATACAACAGAACTTTATTATCGGGCTATGCAGCGAAAAATAAGCATAGCCCCCGGACGTATGTTTACATTACAAGAGCAATATACCAATTGTATGCGTTTAAGCTATGGACAACGATGGACTCCACTTCTTGAAGAACGTTTAAAACAATTGGGGGATATAATTAAAAATCACTTTAACTGATGTATGTATTCCTTTAGTACTTCCCCTATTACTTGAAGTCCTTTCATGATTCTATCTTCTGGCATATTAGAGTAATTTATTCTAAATGTATTTTCTTTGTGCTCAACAGGATAAAATGAACCGCCGGGTACAAAGGCTATTTTCTGTTCAATGCATTTTTGCAGGATGTCACGCGCTGAAATATTTTCGGGTAATTCAATCCAAGTAAATAACCCGCCTTGAGGATGAGTATATTTTATGTCATTAGGAAAATAGCGTTCAATACATTCTAATGCTATATCTCTGCGTTTTCTGTAGACTTCTACTATTTTGCTAATATGCTCATCAATATCATATCGTTTTAGATATTCGGCAATAGTCATTTGAGCTATTGTGTTACACTGCAAATCAGTGCCTTGCTTAACTAACACATACTTGCGGATAATATCTTTATCACCTGCAATCCACCCAATCCGAAAGCCCGGACAAAAGATTTTAGAAAAACTACCAGTACATAAGATATTACCTACCTTATCAAAAGACTTTATAGAGGGTAAAGACTCTCCTTCAAACCTTAATTCTCCATAAGGGTTATCTTCAATAACAGGAATATCATATAAAGCAGATAGTTCAGCCAGTTTTTTTCGTCTTTCCAAACTCCATGTTTTTCCAGTGGGATTTTGAAAGGTTGGTATTACATATATTAGTTTTATATTTTGAGTATTATTCAGTACCTCTTCCAAAGTAGCCATATCCATGTCTTCTTCATCTGTTGGAATTTCAATGAAGCCACTCCCATATGATTTGAATGCGCTAATTGCTGCTAAATAGGTGGGGCTTTCACACAATACGATATCACCATCGTCCAGAAATACTTTTCCGGATAAATCTAATCCTTGTTGCGAACCGTGAGTTATAAGAATATTATCCTTATCAAACGATGTCCCTAAGCGTTCATTCATTCGTTTGGCAATCCATTCACGTAAAGGATAATACCCTTCAGTAGTCGTATATTGAAGAGCTTTTGCTCCTGCTTCTTGCAAAACGACCTGATTCATTTTGTTAATTTCATCTATGGGGAATAGCTCAGGGGCAGGTAGTCCACCAGCAAATGAAATAACATCTTCCCGTTCTGTAACTTTGAGTATTTCTCTTATTTCCGAAGCCTTTATATAAGACATTCTCTTGGCAAATTTCAACTTCATAATCATTAAATATATTTGAAAACTAAAATAATGCAAAGTAAAGCATAATAGATAAATGAGAACAGATACAATTTGCACAATATCAGCGGGTACAGATTTTCGGAACCAAGTATTATCCCGATTGTATCGCCTACCGAAAGAATTAAACGGACAGTTATCAATAGAAAGACAGGACTGATACTTGCGTCGACAGTTATTCTAGCCGAACCTCAATTAACCAAGCGTGAGAAAGAAATACTAATATTAATTCGGCAAGGTTTTCTGAGCAAAGAGATCGCTTATAAGCTAAATCTTAGTATTTATACGGTAAATAATCACCGAAAGAATATATTGGCAAAGCTAAATGTAGATAATGCGATCGAAGCTATCAATAAGGCGGAAAATTTCGGTATTCTCTATTGATTACGATATCCAATCCAAACCACTAGCTAATATTGATATGATTGCGGTTATATTTCATCCTCTGGGGCTGAATCCATTTGTGCGATGCGCTATGAGTGAATTATACAATCATTTTTCTGCGGAAAAAGTAGTGCGGGTATCGTATGTAAAGAATACCCGCACTTTCTATTTATTTTGAAAAACGTAATTTTATAGTTCAAGATTCACTTCATTCATATTGATTTCAAGAGAGCGCCGCTATACCTGTTCCTATCAAGTTTGCGTTATTCATATTGTTGATATGGATTTCTATATCCGCTAATGCGGATTCATTAAGGAGTTCTTGTAATTTCTCCAGAACAAGAATGTTATAGTTTTTATCTTTTCTATTCTCGCTCCAAAATAGACTGCCTTCGGCTACTAGACAGATTTTTTGTATATCTTTATTATATGATCTCAGTAACTGAATAAGGCCCAGTAGCGATGCGGCGACTAATTGTGCTGATCTGTTGTAGATCCAATGAGCTACATCTACATATACGTCCTTGTGAATATCCGGATAGTTCATGATAGCGGTCAATTTTTGGGCATCGAATTTATTCTCAAACTCATCCAAAGGGAAAGTTGCTTTCAATATATCGCCTAGATACATACCCGAAACCGCTTTCTCAAACCGCTGTTTTCCAAGGCTGCCTGAAATGGCGTCAACCGTATCATCGACTGTCGTGAGGAATGGAGGATGGAAGTTGCCCGACTCTAGGTTGACAGGGACTAAGCCTTGTATATTATAGCTCGGATCTAATTTCTTTATTTTATCCGCCGGAATGAAAGTGGCCATGTTGGTGCCTGTTCCTACGATCAGACCGATATAGGCGTCATAGCTATTGTCGGTTAGGCCGGCAAACAAGCTGGCGATAGTATCGTTTAATACTTTAATACCTGTAAATTTGATTTTACAATGTTCGTTTAGGTAGTCGAGAAGTGGTTTGCCTACTAATTGCCCTACCATTTCTTTAATGTCGACTCCTTTTGTCCAACGTAACAATTTGGCGTCTCCACTGAGTACGGATTCTGCTGGATAAGAAAAACAATAGCCGATTGGCATTTCCTCATCCCGTTTTATCCCGACAATCATATCGGCTAATTCTTTAAATAGCTCCTCACGAGTATATCCCGGTGATTTCATGATCGACATGTCTTTTTTCCACCCATTGTTGGGATGGATGGTTGGTGATCCTTGTCCAAGATCGACGGTCGCTACTCTATAGTTGGTTCCTCCTAAATCGAGAACCAATGCTTTTCCATTAATATCAGAGGTTTTGGGAGAGATAAAAGTCGGTATGCATTGTATCTCCGCATTTTCATGTTTTAATCCCTCTTCAACCTTTTCCCGAAATGAACTGGCTATCTCTTTGAGTTGGTCATTTTCTAACCAGAAAATATTTTTCTCCATAAGATTGATTTTTTGATTTTGAAATATCCTTGTTAGTGAATAACAATTTAGAAAGGGATTTGACTATCCTTATTGGTTGATTAAGTTAAGGGGATAAATTTTGGATACTGTAAAATTTGTTGTGTTAAATTTAAATTTTGTATAAACAAAAGGGTGACGATGTCTGTTTAAAACACCAAACAGATGATTTTATTTATTAATCTAAATTAAGATATATGATACCGAAAGTGGAGATAGAAGCAGGCAAGGCGGATTTAATCCGTGAGATTTTAGGCGTTAATGATTTGCGGGACATTAACTTACTTGATGAGTACCGTGATATATTTATAAAATCACAAAAGTCTGCGTATGAGAATGAATCTGTTAATGATATTAATTGTACGGATTGAATTTTGTGAGAAAAATGTCTTATATACAGGGCATAGGATGAGAATATATTATTCAATATTCTGTTTACTAGCATATTACAGTTTCTTTGTATTTCTTTCTTAGGAAACTACAGTTTCCCGCTAGGATAGAAACTGCAGTTTCTTCTAGGGGAAACCGGAGTGTCTTTTAGGCTCGGTTTGTGTAAACGATAAGGAAAATCTACTACTTATCATTTACGGTCTTCCCATATTCCTCATCACTTACCGGCTCAAGCCAAGTGTTTTTATTGGTTTGGGGATTACATTCTACGGCGATATGCGAAAACCAACTGTCCGGTGAGGCGCCGTGCCAATGCTCTATGTTTGGTGCGATTTCGACAACATCCCCGGGTAGTAAACGACGGGCGCTTTTACCTCGTTCTTGATAATAACCCACACCACCTACGGCGATGAGTATTTGTCCTCCTGTATGCGTGTGCCAGTTGTTTCGGCAGTTAGGTTCAAACGTTACGTTAAACATTGGTACGTTTAAATCCTTATTGCTTGTTAATGGCGCTAGCCAAGACTTCCCCGAGAAATATTGTTCAAACCCGGTGTTTTCATTTCCTGTAGGGAATTCACTAATTTTTGGAATTTCAGTTTTCATTTCTTGTGCGTTTATATTGCCAATGGAGATTAATGTGATCAACATGGCAATGGTTATTTTCTTTATATTCATATTTGTTTTCTTGATTTTATCCATATCACAAAATTATTTAAGATATTCCATTGCTTTTGTATACCAATTACTGATAAGTGTAACAGAATTACTGATTTTACAATCTATAGAATCTTGAAGTTGATGGCTTTTAAATAAATATAGGGGAAATCTCAAATTGGCGAGATTGGACAATTGTTAGTCTGTTGGGATTATGTATTTTTGTCATCATAAGAATCTATAGGATGAAGCCTGATACGGAAAACATATATCAACGGAAAATTAATCAAGTAATTGATTATATCAATGCGAATTTGCATCTCCCTTTACGACTGGATATAATAGCCGGGCAGGTAAACGTGTCCGAGCGGCAGCTACTACGTATTATGAAAGGAGCCTTGAATGAGTCATTATATGCTTATGTGGCAAGGCAGCGTGTAGAGCGAGCGGTTCTATATATGCATACGGAAGATATGAGTCTGGCAGATCTAGCGAGTCGGGTAGGCTATGATAACCCCCAATCTTTCTCGAAAGCGTTCAAGAAACAATTCAGCGTATCTCCGAAAGCTTATATGGATAAGTTGCGAGCACGTCTGAGAGAAGAGACCGAGAAGTGGAGTAATGCTTCGGTCGGGAAGGAGATTATTCCATCGGGGATGTTCGGTACGATTCGTTTGCAGAAAGGAAAATATGCGGTTTATACCTTAAAAGGTAGTTATGCGGGATTACAAGAACTATATAATACTATAAATATAGATTTCAATTATACCAAACGGCATGGAATGGCGTTTGAGGAATATGTGAGTTATTCGGAAGAGGATGACGATACGCAAGTGACAAAGATTTATATACCAATAAAATAAATTAGTATGGAAACAAAATTTTGCCAAAGCTGCGGTATGCCGCTGCAAAAGAATGAGGAGTTTGGAACGAACCATGACGGAAGCAAGAATGAGGAATATTGTTGCTATTGTTATAAGGACGGGGCCTTCACGATGGACTGTACGATGGATCAGATGATCGATCATTGTGTCCAGTTTGTCGATGAGTTCAATAAAGATGCGGACTTTCATTATACGAAAGAGGAGGCCGTAGCGAATATGAAATTATTTTTCCCGACATTGAAGCGCTGGGCGGTACAATAAGCCTCTATAAAAAGCGTCTATTTGCGCTTCGGCCTGCTGGATTAGTTTCACTGGAATGCGGGGCTTCTTCTCGAAAAAGTCCATTTCTATTTGAATGGTGTTTTTCTTAATGGAGCGGCTCCAATTACCTATTATCTTTCCGTTATACAAGATAACCGGGTAGAAGGTGCCGAATCGGTTGAACGCTTTTGGATGATGTTCTAGCGGCAATACGTCCGTGCGGTTTTTGTAACTGATCAAGTATTCATCGAAGGCGGGGAGGAGACGCAGTACAGGTTTGCTCTCATTTTTTCCTTTCCATGATTGGTGGATGAAATATTCACGGGAATCGAACGTCTCGGTTATTAACTCCGTCTTGATCAGATTGATAGCGAGCCTACACTCGGTAGCGGTTAGCCCGGACCACCAAACAAAATCCTGTAACTGGGCAGGGGAGTGGCTTTGAAAATATCTGGATGCCAATCTCGCCAGAGCCTCTTCCCTGCAAAGTTCACGAGTAGGAGGGACACGTTCGTCCAATAAGGCGTAAGTCGTTTTCTTTCCTTTATCGATCCCGCTACAGACGATGCCTTCCACCTCACCCCATGTAAGGAAAAGGTTTACGTGATCTATGGTGGGCAAAATCCCGGATTTTTGCAATTCCGCCGTTACTTCTTGTTTGGTCAGGCTTTTGTATCCTTCCAGTATCTTTCCGATCTGATCTAGGCATCTTGTGAACAGCGTTTTTTCTATCTTCCCGAAATGTCCCTTGGCGTACGACATAACGGCAGCCTTGATACGCTCGGAAGATAGCATAAGCATCCAACGGATATCCTCGGCGGCCACGAAATGCCAAGTTGGACGCATCACATGGGTACGTAGAATATCACCTTTGTACAAAGCCTCATTTACCGTTTCAAGGGAAGAGGATCTCAAGCGAATACCGATCGCCCATTTGGCCATCTCATACTCCTGCGCCTGGATAGCGCCCATCCAAGAGACCAACTCTTTCGGGGACTCGAATCGGGGTTGTTCCAATTGTTGGCTAGCTACTCGTATATGTGTTATCATAATATATGAATATAAACGCAAATGTACGAAATAAAGCGTTAAACATCCCATAATCTTGAAGATATACTCATTCTTTTTGTACCTTCACGCTAGAAACAATTAGTGAAATTTATGACGATAGCGTATTTAAATGTGGCTACGGACCGGCAACACTTGGATATTCAAAGGGAAGAGATCTCTTCTTTTGCCGCGGCCAAAGATATCCATGTGGATAAATGGGTCATGGAAGTATCCGGAGAGAAAGCGAAACAGCCGGGACCAAAGTTAAAACTTGTTCTCGAACGCTTGAAGAAAGGGGATGCCTTGATCGTATCGGATATTACCCGTTTGTGTCTTACCTTATATGAGTTGATGGGGATACTTACCGTTTGCATGGAGAAGGACGTGACGGTCTATTGTATAAACGACCGTTATATATTCGATGACCGGATGGATCGCCAATTGATGATTAATGTCTTCAAGCAAGTAGACGAGATTGATCACAGTCTGGTTTCCATACGTACAAAAGACGCCTTGGAACAGGTGAAAAGTACGGGAAAGCGGTTGGGACGTCCTAAAGGCTCGGAATCCAAGTTGTTCTTCTTAGACGCCCATAAGGGGGAGATCATGAACATGTTGGAGCGGGGAGAATCGGTAGGATCGATTTGCGAGCATTTCAACGTCTCTAAGAATACTTTTTATAAGTATAGGAAGAAATTCTTCAGATCGTAAGGATTGGTTTTAATACCAATCCTTTCGTTTCATATATAGCCAAGTCAATACTCCGGTAGCTATCATGACGGCCCAAGCTATGAAATAACCGTAACGCCAATCCAATTCCGGCATTATCTTGAAGTTCATACCCCATACGCCCACCAAGAATGTCAAAGGGATGAAAAGGGTGGAGACAATCGTCAGCCGTTTCATGATGGCGTTCATCCTAAGATCGTTATTGGATATATAAAGATCGACAAGGGAAGAGGTGATTTCCCGGCAGCTTTCCGTTGTTTGGATAACGAATTGGAGTTGGTCTTGCAGGTCATTATAGATCGGCAGGATATCCGGGGTGATAATCCCGTTCTCTGTTCGTAATAGTTTTGAGAATTGATCTTTCAGCGGTTGGCTATTCTTACGGATAATCATGTACTCATGGCGGTGTTGTTGGATTAGGGAACCCATATTACCCTGATCGTTCTTAGGATCGAGCAAAGTCTCTTCTATATCCTCTAGTATCTCTTCTACCTTTGAGGCGGATTCTACTAGATTCGCTATGATCGTGTTTAGAAGGAAAGCGAGCAGCAATCCACTGCCTTTTTTCCGGATGTTCAGCATGTTGGATAGTAGCGCTTTATGAGCGGCCTCGAATACGGGGTTGTTGCTTTCCGTAAAAGTGATAACCGTATTGTTCGCTACCAGTATACTGATGTGCTCAGACCGCATCTCGTTATTGACATCGTAATAGCAGGAGTTTAATACGATAAGCATTCGTCCTTTGTATTCCTCTACCTTGACCACGTGTTGGGGAGTCAAGATATCCTTAGCGTCCAGATTATGCAGTCCGAAATCTTTTACGATACGGGTAATGGCATCCGCGTTGGTCAATCCGCTAACCTCGAACCAATTGATCTGATCCGGGTCGGATAGTTTGCTGAAAGAGGTGTCGGTTATCCGCACCTCTTTCGTATGCAAAGATTGTTCGTTGTATTGCGTGAGACGGATGCCGGTTGCTGTCTCATGTTCGCCGGCGTAATAATACTTGTCCGATAAATGCCGGTTGGATATATGTCTTCTCCTGTGTGTATATTCATTCCGTCTCATAATAAGGATCTCTTTTTAATCGAATTCAACAACGGTGATGCCGGCGCCTCCGAACTGCACATGCTCGTCTTGAAAACGACGGACACCGGGAACCGTGCGCAGATAATCCCGGATTAGCTGACGTAAGATACCCGTACCGGTTCCATGCAAGATGCGAACCTTGCCTGCCCCGACTTGAATGGCGTCGTCGATAAAATAGGTCACGCTTTGCAATGCCTCATCGCCCCTCATTCCTCTCACATCGATTTCTTGCTTAAAGTTTATCTTCTTCTCATGCATATTGTCAGTGGTCTGGGAGCTGACGAACGTGCTTTTCTGGATTTCCCGTTTGATCTGGCCTTTGCTTACCTTTTCCAACTGCTCCAGCTTAACCGTGCTTTTGATCATCCCGAATGCTACTACGGCCTGCTTTCCTTGTAGTTCCATAACGGTTCCGGCGGAAACCTGCCCTTTAAGGCGTACATTGTCACCGACCTCTATCACCTCTTTATTAAATATTGGCTGGGCCGTCACTTTTTGTTTCTGTTTCTTCCGTTCGTTCCGTTCCTTGAGCTTCGCCATCTTGCGTGCGATCTTATCGTCTTCTTCTTCGGTCGCCATTACGGAGTTCTTGAACTCTTCCAAGGCTTTGCGGGCCAGTTTGGTCTGTTCTTTTTCCGCTTGGGCCTCCTTGATCTCACGGACGGTATTCTCGATCTTGGCGTTAGCCTCCGCTAGAATACGTTGGGCCTCGGCCTTTGCCTCCCGGATGATCTCTTTCCGTTGCTTGTTTACGGCTTCCAAGTCTTGTTCATAACGAGAAGTGACATCTTCCAGTTTTTTCTCCTGCTGACGGATATTCTGCCGTTTGCTTTCCCAGTACCGTTTATCGCGTACGATATCTTGCAGGTATTTGTCCATATTGATATAATCCGCTCCGACGTTCGCGGAAGCGTCGGCTATCACGTCCTCGGGCAGACCGATCTTGCGTGCGATCTCTACGGCGAACGAGCTACCCGGATTTCCGATAGAAAGCTTGAACAAGGGCTGCATCAAATGGCGGTCGTACAACATGGCACCGTTTACGATACCCTCCGTATCCTCGGCGAAATGCTTCAAATTCTGGTAGTGGGTCGTGATTACCCCAAAGCTATGATTCCGGTTGAAGCGATCCAATAAAGCCTCGGCGATAGCGCCGCCAATCTGGGGTTCCGTACCGCTACCGAACTCATCGATTAGGATAATGGTCCGCTCGTTACAATTCTTCACGAAATACTTCATGTTGGTAAGGTGGGAACTGTAGGTACTCAAATCGTTCTCGATGCTTTGCTCATCGCCTATATCGATGAATATATGCTCGAAGATCCCGGTTCTTGATCGCTCATGCAAAGGAATCAATAAACCACATTGCAACATGTATTGAAGTAATCCGACCGTTTTCAGGCAAACGGATTTACCACCGGCGTTCGGACCGGATATGATCAAGATCCGTTTTCCCTCGGTCAGCTCGATATCGAGGGGAACTACCTGCTTGCCCTGTTTCTGTAAAGACAGGAATAAGAGCGGATGCACGGCACGTACCCAATCCATTTGTCGCTTATCCTCCACGATCGGCTTGATCGCCTTGACTTGCTCCGCGAATAACGCTTTCGCACGAATGAAGTCAATGTCGGCAAGAAACTCGTAAGATTGTAGGATATCCGGGGCTAAAGGACGGATCACGTTCGTGAATTCCGTCAGTATCTTAATGATTTCCCGGCGTTCTTCCCCTTCCAGTTCCCGGATGCGGTTATTCGCTTCCACGACCACCTCCGGCTCTATAAAGACCGTCTTGCCACTGGCGGACTCATCATGTACGATACCTTTTATCTTTCGTTTGAAGGCCGGGGCTACCGGGATCATCAAACGACCGTCGCGCATGGTCGGTGTCACGTCCTTATCGACAACCCCGTCTGATTGTGCCGCACGGAGGATGGATTGCAGGCTGCGGGATATACCGCTCATCGTGATCGTTATCTCCCTGCGGATTTGCGATAGGGTGGAGGAAGCACTGTCCTTGACCTTGCCGAATTTATCGAGGATGCTATCGATCTTTCCAATCAATTGGGGGAAGACAAAGATATCTCCCGCCAATTCAGTTAAGGCCGGATACTTGATTTCCTCATCGTCCATAGGCTTGAAGAAGCGTACGATGTCATTGATCGTTTGCAAGGAACGTTTGAGGTCGAACAACTCCCGTTCATCCAGCCAAGTACCTTCCGGCCGAATCCGTTTCAAGGAATAGCGCACGTCGAAGAAATAACTGGCGGGGAATTCCGTGTCTCCGTGTAGGATACGGATAAACTCATCGGTTTGTTCCAATCGCTTGGATACGACCTCGAAATCGGCGGAGAATCCCATCTCCGCTACCCGCTCTTCCCCGAGCGGGCTTAAACATTTTTCTGTGATTAAGTGACGGATCTTATCAAAGCCCGTCTTTTGTTCAAAATTTTGTGGATATATCACGTGTTTGTAAAATCTTTATTTGATCTCTACCGTCACTTCAGAGCGAATGGTAGGACGGATAATTACTTCTAATTTTGTCTTGCCACGCTTTATATTAAATGTACAGGCGTTGTTGCCGGACGGATTAATATAAGGGGCGAAATAGTATAAATAAGAGAACGCCGGCAAGTAATCGGAGCTTTGCGACGCATCCGCTATTTGGGGATATTTGAATACGTCCCAAAACATGCAATATTTGAAACCGTTCGCGTCCGTAAACATCGTCTTCGGATCACGATATTGCATCGTGTTCGTGATAAAGCGTTTGTAGGCGGATGAGAACTCCTCTGCCGAATGATCCATCTTATGGCGGCCGATCTTTTCTATAATGTCACGAGGACGGATGCCTGCCGCATAAGCGGGAGAGTTACGATCTACGTCAACCACTTGATCCAATTTATCGATATCGTAGCTGATCCCCGTATAATTATAGGTCTTCTTGCTCACCTTGAACGGTACGTTACGTCCGTATTTCGTGTATGGGTATTGCATACACATCAACGGGACATGCACCCGGGCGTATTCGTCTAAACGATAAGAGTCTTCCAGCAACTCGTTCGCCTCACATTCCCAGAGTACACGTCCGGGGATCTCTTTTTGATCGATGATACGGATACCGAATTGCAACAGATATTCGGCTTCCGCTTCGGCGGCGGCGTAATTCAAGAACGGGAATTTCTCCATCTTACTGTGCGAGAAGTTGTACCGGTAAGTCGGTTCTTTTTCTACCAATACTTTATTCGCTCCCAGATAGTTCGGGTTCTTATCGAAAAAATAGAAAGTCTGTATCAATAAATCCGGCTTCGCGATATCAACCGTAAGTCCTTTTTTGGTCAACTCGTTCTCGATGCATTCGTTGATGACCGTTTCCAGTTTACGGTTATTCTCGTCGATGGTCGAGAAGGCGAATGTCTTGAAGTTACCGAAATCTACGCCGTCGGATGTGACGGTAGTCTTGAACGGGCATACGAATTCTTGCTCATTGGTTGTCTCCAAGCTATACATCGCATAGGCGGATGCCAGCTGGTCTTCCGTGATGGCGTTACTTTTCTTGCAGTCCTTCTTTACTAATACTTGTTTAGAAGGAGAGGAAAGGTTGCTGATGGTCAATAGGACATCGTTTCTTCCGGCGGGATTCAGCAGTTGTGGGATCTCATCGACAGATATTTCCGTCACAGGTACACCGTTGATCTCCTCGATCACGTCGTATTTCTTAATACCTGCTTGCTCGGCGGATGAATAAGGGATGACGCTTTTAATGACCGGCTTGTTATTTCCCCAGTTCTTGCTCTGGCTGATATCGTATGTGAAGCCTAGTCGGCAGATGGATGTATTCCTGTTTTGGGCGGAAACCGTACAGACCGCCAATACTAATAGCAACGTTGATAAAATCACACTTCTCATCATATTCTGGAATTTTATTTACTCTAAAAATACCTGTTTCGTTTAAAACATAGGCAAAGGTAAAGATATTTTTGATGTGGTGGAATAGTTGGCAATATATTTGCTGCTATAATAGTGTATGAACTTGATATGGATGCTGTGTATATACTTTTTAAGGGTATTTATGTGGTACCGTATTTCGCTTACAATTAGTTAGTAATGAAAAAAATCAGATAGATTATGAGCAAGATGAATCCAAACGAGAAAAAAGAAAACGCTTCAAAAAACGAAAACGTGAATAATGAGGAAGCGACAAATTTGCAGGAAGAACAGTCAAATGCGGCAGATGAAACTGCCGGCTCTGACAATGTGTCGGGCGAGGTGGAAGCCTTGCAAAAGAAATATAACGAATTGAACGATTCCCACCTGCGCTTGATGGCGGAGTTTGACAATTACCGTAAACGTACGATGCGTGAGAAGGCCGATTTGATCAAGACTGGCGGCGAGGGTGCGTTAAAGAACCTTCTTCCTATTATCGACGATTTCGAGCGTGCTTTGCAGAACGTCCGCACGGCTGAGGATGTAGAGGCCGTTAAAGAAGGCGTGGACTTGATTTTCGGTAAGTTCATGGGCTATCTGTCTCAGCAAGGCGTAAAGCCGATCGAGGCCATAGGTAAGCCGTTCAACACGGAGGAGTTTGAGGCTATCGCTACGATTCCCGCTCCGGAACCGGACATGAAGGGCAAGGTATTGGATTGCGTACAAACTGGATATACCTTATTTGACAAGGTAATACGTCACGCTAAAGTAGTAGTGGGAGAATAATCGGAAAATCGGCAAATAACAAATACAAGGATGGCTAAAAGGGATTACTATGAAGTGCTGGGCGTTGAGAAGAATGCATCGGCGGATGAGATAAAGAAAGCGTACCGTAAGAAGGCGATACAATTCCACCCGGATAAGAACCCGGGCGATAAGCAAGCGGAGGAGAACTTTAAGGAGGCGGCAGAGGCATACGACGTGTTGAGCGATCCGCAAAAGCGTCAGCGTTATGACCAATTCGGCCATGCGGGTGTCGGCGGGGCTTCACAAGGTGGCGGCTTCGGTGGTGGTATGTCCATGGAGGATATCTTCTCCCAGTTCGGCGACATCTTTGGTGGACATTTTGGCGGTTTTGGTGGCTTCGGTGGTTTCGGCGGTTCTCGTGGAGGACGCCGTGTGAACCGTGGATCGGACTTGCGTGTGAAGGTGAAGCTGAACCTGAAAGAGATCGCTAACGGCGTGGAAAAGAAGATCAAGGTGAAGAAGTATGTGCCTTGTTCGCATTGTCACGGTAGCGGGGCGGAAGGCTCGGAGGGTGTGAAGACGTGTGATACGTGTAAAGGTAGCGGTGTCGTTACCCGTATCGCCAACACGATCCTTGGGCAGATGCAGACGCAGACGACTTGTCCTACTTGTGGTGGCGAGGGCAAGATCGTTGTCAAGAAATGTACGGAGTGTAACGGTGAGGGCGTCGTTCGCGACGATGAGATTATCACGATCAATATCCCTGCCGGTGTAGCCGAGGGCATGCAGCTCTCCATGAATGGTAAAGGCAACGCCGCACGACATGGTGGAATCAACGGTGACTTATTGATCCTTATCGAGGAGGAACCGCATCCGGAGTTGATTCGTGATGAGAACGATCTGTTATACAACCTGCTATTGAGTGTTCCGCAAGCAGCCTTGGGAGCCACGGTAGAGGTCCCGACCATCGACGGAAAGGCGAAATTGAAGATCGAGCCGGGTACACAGCCGGGTAAGGTGCTTCGTTTGCGTAATAAAGGACTTCCTTCCATCAATAGTTATGGTACGGGCGATTTGTTGGTGAACGTGAGTGTATATATCCCCGAGACTTTGTCGTCTACGGAGAAAGAGACGCTGAACGGATTGGAGAATTCACCGAACTTCCAGCCTAATAAGACGATGAAAGAGAAAATCTTCAGTAAGTTTAAGCACTTCTTTGATTAACGAATAGGAAAGACTACTGTGTTCGTGTGAGAACACTATAGCATTCGTGGATAAACACAGTAGTGTTTGGAAATGAATACTATAGTGTTTATCGCCGGAATACGGTAGTCTTTTTTCATAAGTCCTAAAATGAGTATCCTATGAGAATATATACCCGTGGAGGAGATAAAGGAAAAACCGGCATACATGGCGGTGAGCGTGTCGATAAGGATGACATCCGTATCGAGGCGAATGGGACGTTGGATGAGTTGAACGCCGAGATCGGCATTGTCCGTACGTTGCTGCCTCCCGATCATGAATGGCAGGTGTTGCTGGGTAGGATACAGCGTGAGATGATGGCCGTGATGTCTCATGTGGCGACACCATCGGCGATCCGTGATAAGAATCCGAATCCGCTCCCCGATGATTTGGCCGTCTTTTGTGAGTCCCATATCGATGATCTATCCGCCCAGATGGAGGATAACGGGTATTTTATCCTTCCGGGAGGCACACCTGTTTCGGCGCACCTCCAATTGGCCCGTACGATCACCCGCAGGGCCGAACGCCGCTTGTGGACATTGAATCGGAAAGACCCGGTTCCTGCCGGGATCATGGCGTTCGTGAATCGTTTATCGGATCTGTTCTTTACGATGGCACGTTATGACATGTTTCGTCAAGGGAACGCCGAGGAACGTTGGCAATCTTTCCTGTATAAGCGGAAAAATAAATCCTAGAGGGCGATATCTTGCCATTTGCCTTTCACGAGCTCACGGGTGGACTTGAAGCCGGCTTGCTTCAGCAACTTGAAAGCCTCCTTGCGACCGTCGTTCACCAAATCCGGATAATGGCAATCGGAGTTCACCATGACAGGGATATTCATTTCCCGCATCCGTGATAGGTATTCCACACGGGGGTAAAGCTCTTTTTTCTTGGTCCAGTTCTTGGTGTTGACCTCTACCATCAATCCTTTCTCCTGAACCAGATCCAGACAAGCCTCAAAAGGCTTCCGATACCAATCCTCCTCAAAATTGAAGATCTCGTATTTCTGTCCGTTCATATAGATCTTGTCCATATGCCCGACGATATCGATGCCTCCGGCCTCTATCATTTTCATCGTGGTATCGAAGAAACGCTTGACAAGCAACCGGACATCTCCCTCGAAATGACGCTCCACGGAGTGGGCGTATTCCCTGAATGAGCCGTCTATACAGACCATGTTCTCTTCGACCAGACGCTCTGATACGGGCAAGAAATGGATGGAACCGATCCGGTAGTCCAAAGGCAACTCTTGGAAATAGGGGATCGAGGCGTTATAGGTCTCGTCCAGATAATCAATCTCCAGACCGGCATATATTTCTAGTTGATCGCTGTATTTCTGTTTCAGTCGGTTTATCTCTTGCAGATACTCCGGCATATCGTCTTTAGACATATTCCAGAAGGTCTCGAACGGAAGCGGCGAGTGGGAGGAAAAACCGTACGCACGGAACCCGTGTGTTATGGCGAATCTCACGAAATCCTCCGGAATACTTCTTCCATCACAAAAAGTACAATGACTATGGTAGTTACTGAGTTGCATGATTGTTCTTAGTGATTAAAAAGCCACATCCAGATCATCTTGCCCGGATGTGGCCTTGTATGATGAATGAGAGAGGTGTTATTTGATAACGCCTAGCTCTTTTCCTACCTTGATAAACGCGGCGATAGCCTTGTCCAGATGCTCAGTCTCGTGGCCGGCGGACAATTGTACACGGATACGAGCTTGTCCCTTCGGTACTACCGGGTAATAAAAACCGGTTACGTAAATACCCTCTTCCTGCATCTTGGCGGCGAAATCTTGAGACAACTTAGCGTCGTACAACATAACGGCGCAGATAGCGGATTGAGTCGGCTTGATATCGAAACCGGCTGCCAGCATCTTGTCGCGGAAGTAACTTACGTTGTTCATTAATTTCGTATGTAAAGCGTCGCTCTCCTTCAACATCTTGAACATCTCCAAGCTTGCGCCTACGATGGCCGGAGCTACGGAGTTAGAGAACAAGTAGGGGCGAGAACGCTGGCGTAACATATCGATAATCTCCTTCTTTCCGGTCGTGAAGCCACCCATGGCACCACCGAACGCCTTACCCAGCGTACCCGTGAAGATATCTACACGTCCGTAAACATCAAACTGCTCGGCTACGCCATGACCCGTCGGGCCTACGACACCGGCAGAGTGAGACTCGTCCACCATAACCAATGCGTCATATTTCTCGGCAAGCTCGCAAATCTTGTCCATCGGAGCGACATTGCCGTCCATGGAGAACACGCCGTCCGTGGCGATGATACGGTGACGTTGGGCCTGCGCCTCTTGTAGGCAACGCTCCAAGTCCGCCATATCGGCGTTAGCGTAGCGATAACGTTTAGCCTTGCATAAACGAACACCGTCGATGATAGAGGCGTGGTTCAAGGCATCCGAGATGATAGCGTCTTCCTCGCCGAACAATGGCTCGAACAAACCACCGTTAGCGTCGAAACATGCGGCGTAAAGGATCGTGTCCTCAGTCTTGAAATAGTCGGAGATGGCTGCTTCCAATTGCTTGTGCAAATCCTGCGTTCCACAGATGAAACGAACGGACGACATACCATAACCGTGTGTATCCATGGCTTCTTTCGCGGCCTTGATCAGTCGTTGGTTATCGGACAGGCCAAGATAGTTGTTGGCGCAGAAGTTCAAAACATCACTTCCGGCATTTACTTTGATGTCGGCTCTCTGTGGCGTAGTAATGATACGCTCGTTCTTGTATAAACCAGCGGCTTTGATGCCTTCAAGTTCATTTGTCAAGAATTCTTTAAGTTTTCCGTACATAAAAACTTCGTTTTTTATTAGTATTTAGATGTGAGTAGTAGCTTCGTTGTCAAAGCGACAGACAAAGGTCTGTTTTTTTTTTGAATTTTAATACTAAAAAAGAGAAGAAATTCATGTCTAAACTGTTTTATTCTCTATACCTTTGCCGACGGAAAAAAACTTAAATCTCATTAAACGCGATGAAGAATGTATTAGTAATTGGTTCTACCGGTCAGATCGGATCAGAGTTAACCATGAAATTAAGAAGTATCTACGGTGGGAACATAGTAGCGGGTTATATCCCGGGTGCGGAACCTAAAGGCGAGTTGTTAGAATCGGGACCTTCCGCTATCGTGGATATCACGAACGAGCAGCAGATCGCTGAGACGGTATCAAAATATAATATTGATACGATCTACAACTTGGCGGCTCTTTTGTCGGCTGTAGCAGAGGCTAAACCTCAGTTGGCGTGGAAGATCGGAATGGGGGGCTTGTTCAATGTGCTTGAGGTGGCCCGTGAGATGCACTGCGCCGTATTTACGCCGAGCTCTATTGGCGTTTTCGGTAACAATACCCCGAAAGACAAGACTCCTCAAGATACGATCCGTAATCCTCGTACGATGTACGGCGTGACGAAGGTATCCGGCGAGTTGTTAAGCGATTATTATAATATCCGTTTCGGCGTGGACACACGTTCGGTTCGTTTCCCCGGATTGATCTCTTATGTGACACCTCCGGGTGGTGGTACGACGGATTACGCTGTCGATATTTACTATTCGGCCGCTAAGGGCGAGAAATTCGTTTGCCCGATCGCAGCCGGTACTTTCATGGATATGATGTACATGCCGGACGGCTTGCGTGCCGCTATCGAGATTATGGAGGCGGATTCTACGAAGTTCGTTCATCGCAACTCTTTCAACATTGCGTCGATGAGTTTCGATCCGGAGATCATCTTTAATAATATCAAGAAATATATGCCTGAATTCCAGATGGAGTATGAGGTAGATCCTTTGCGTCAGGCTATCGCCGAGTCGTGGCCGAACTCGTTGGATGATACTTGCGCCCGCCAAGAGTGGGGCTGGAAGCCGGAGTATGATTTGGATGCCATGACAAAAGACATGTTAGCTAAATTGAAAGAACGTTTCAATAAATAAGAGTGATGTTGTAGCCATGATTGTTTGTGGATAGAGGGGCCGGGGTATCATCGGGGGGATGATCCCCGGCCTTGTTTTTTAACGCTGCTATTTCAATAAATCCGGCCGGAGGCGTGCCGTACGCTCTTGTGCTTGTTGCAAGCGCCATTCTTCGATCTTGCGCTGGTGCCCGGATAATAGTACCTCGGGTACTTTCCAACCTTTGTAATCGGCGGGACGTGTATAAACAGGCGGGGCCAGTAAGTCATCTTGGAAGGAGTCGGAGAGGGCGCTTTGCTCGTCGCCGATCGCTCCCGGTATCAAGCGTACCACGGCGTCGGTTATGATAGCGGCGGCCAGCTCTCCTCCGGTAAGGACATAGTCTCCTACGGATATCTCTTTCGTTATCAAATGCTCACGGATACGATAGTCGATCCCTTTATAGTGCCCGCAGAGGATAATCATATTATTTAGTAAAGACATACTGTTGGCCATGGGCTGGTTGAGTGTCTCGCCATCCGGGGAGGTATAGATTACCTCGTCATATTCCCGTTCGCTTTTCAACGCTGAGATCGCCCGGTCTATCGGTTCGATCTGCATCACCATTCCGGCCTCTCCTCCGAACGGATAATCATCCACCCGCCTCCATTTATTAGTGGTGTAATCCCGTAGGTTATGTAAATGAATCTCCGCTAATCCTTTATCTTGCGCCCTCTTGACGATAGAGCAATTAATCATCCCCTCGATCATCTCGGGAAGTACGGTAAGTATATCTATACGCATAAAAAATAGTTGTAACGTTAAAACCTCCCGCAAAGGTACATCTTTATTCTGACTCATCGTAAAGTGAGTCTCTATTATCTATGATTCGCGATAGAAAATTAAGAATGAATGAAACGCATGCGTTGGCGCAGTTAAGAGTTCGTAGAAGTTCATGAGGATATTTTTGTATCGTTTGAATTATTATTCGTACTTTTGTCCGTCAATTCGGCGGCTATCAATAGAGGCCGTCTCTTTAGAGAATAAATTTTATAGTGATGAATATATCTTACAATTGGCTGAAAGAGTATCTTGATTTCGATCTGGAGCCAGAAGAAGTTGCTGCGGCGCTTACCTCTATCGGTTTGGAAACCGGTGGAGTAGAGGAAGTTCAAACCATTAAGGGCGGACTTGAGGGACTGGTTATCGGTGAAGTGTTAACTTGTGAGGAACACCCGAATTCTGACCATTTACATATTACGACCGTAAATGTAGGTGGCGAGGCTCCTTTACAAATCGTATGCGGTGCCCCGAACGTGGCTGCCGGACAGAAAGTGGTCGTAGCCGTGAATGGCACGAAACTGTACGACGGTGACGAATGCTTTACCATCAAGAGATCCAAGATCCGTGGCGTTGAGTCCAACGGTATGATTTGCGCCGAGGACGAGATCGGTATCGGTACCGACCATAACGGTATTATCGTACTTCCCGCCGATGCTGTTGTAGGTACGTTAGCTAAAGATTATTATAATGTAAAGAGCGACTACGTGCTGGAGGTGGATATCACCCCGAACCGTGTAGACGCTACTTCCCATTTCGGTGTCGCCCGTGACTTGGCCGCTTATTTGAAGCAAAACGGCAAGCCCGCCGAATTGAGACGTCCTTCGGTAGACGCTTTCAAGATCGATGACGAGACACCGGGCGTAGAGGTCGTGGTAGAGAATACGGAGGCTTGTCCCCGTTATTCCGGTGTTACGATCAAGGGCGTTACGGTGAAGGAGAGCCCGGAGTGGTTACAAAACCGTTTGCGTGTGATCGGCCTTCGTCCCATCAATAACGTAGTGGATATAACGAACTTTATCCTGCATGAGTTAGGGCAGCCTTTACACTCTTTTGACGCGGGTAAGATCAAAGGAAATAAAGTGATTGTCAAGGCGGCCGAGGCTGGTACGAAATTCGTCACGTTGGATGGCGTGGAGCGTACGTTGACCGATCGTGACTTGATGATTTGTAACGTCGAGGAACCGATGTGTATCGGTGGCGTGTTCGGCGGTTTGGATTCCGGCGTGACGGAGGAGACTACCGACGTATTTTTGGAATCCGCTTGTTTCCATCCGACGTGGATTCGCAAGACCGCCCGTCGTTTTGGCTTGAATACGGACGCTTCTTTCCGCTTCGAGCGTGGTTTGGATCCGAACAATACGATGTATGTATTGAAACGTGCCGCCTTGTTGATACAAGAGTTGGCGGGAGGTAAGATCACGGGTGCTGTACAGGATGTTTATCCTGCCGTGGCGGAACCGTATACGGTTGAGGTGACTTACGAGAAGATCAATACGTTGATCGGTAAGGATATTCCGGTAGAGACCGTGAAAAGTATCTTGGCAAGCCTTGAGATGGAGATCGTATCCGAGACTGCCGAGGGCTTGACTTTGCATGTTCCCGTATATCGTATCGATGTGCAGCGTGATGTAGACGTGATCGAGGACATTCTTCGTATCTACGGATATAATAACGTGGAGTTCAGCGATAACGTGAAGTCCAATTTAAGTTACCAGACTCCTACGGATCGTAGCTGGAAATTGCAGAACTTGATCTCGGAGCAACTTTGCGGTTGTGGTTTCAACGAGATCATGAACAATTCCTTGACACGCTCCGCTTATTATACGGATCTGTCTGTTTATCCGGAAGCGCATTGTGTCATGTTGATGAACCCGTTAAGCGCTGATTTGAACTGCATGCGTCAGACCTTGTTGTTCGGAGGCTTGGAGAGCATCGAGCATAACATGAAGCGTAAGAATGGCAATGTCCGTTTCTATGAGTTCGGTAATTGCTATGATTATAATATCGATAACAAGAAGGAAGATGAGACCTTGGCGCAGTTCAGCGAGGATTACCGTCTAGGCATCTGGGTAGCCGGCAACCGGGTGGAGAACAACTGGGCGCATCCTGACGAGAAATCTTCCGTTTATGAGTTGAAGGCTTACGTAGAGAATATCTTAGCCCGCTTGGGCGTGGATATGAAACGGGTTATTTTCGGTAACTTGACGAATGATATCTATTCTTCGGGCCTAAGCATCACGACCGGTTCCGGACGTCAATTGGGTACGATGGGTATCGTAAGCAAGAAACTTCGTAAGATGCTGGATATCGATATGGAGGTTTATTACGCTGAGTTGTCGTGGACCCAATTGATGAAGGAGATCAAGAAGGCGAAAGTAACCTTCTCCGAGATTTCCAAGTTCCCGGCCGTTAAACGTGACTTGGCGTTGTTGCTTGATAAGAGCGTACAGTTTAGCGAGGTCGAGAAAATCGCTAAGGATAGCGATCGCAAGCTATTGAAGGAAGTATCTCTGTTCGACGTTTACGAGGGCAAGAACCTTCCGGCGGGCAAGAAGTCTTATGCCGTAAGCTTCTTCATGCAAGATGAGAGCAAGACTTTGAACGATAAGCAGATCGACGCTATCATGAAGAAGATCCAGACGAATCTGGAACAAAAGCTAGGTGCTCAATTGAGATAAGAATTTAATTACATAAAATAAAGATAAACTGATAAACATATGGGAAGAGCGTTTGAGTTTCGTAAAGCGAGAAAGTTTAAGCGTTGGGGCAATATGGCCCGTGTATTCACGAAGTTAGGTAAGGAAATCACGATCGCGGCAAAACAAGGTGGGCCGGAGCCCGAGAATAATCCTCGTTTACGTGTGTTGATGCAGAACGCCAAAAAGGAGAATATGCCGAAGGAGAACGTGGAGCGTGCCATTAAACGTGCCGTATCCAAGGATTTCACGGATTATAAGGAGATGAACTATGAGGGATATGGTCCTTTCGGTATCGCTATCTTCGTTGAGACCGCTACGGATAATACGACTCGTACGGTAGCCAACGTTCGTAGTTATTTCAATAAGAACGGTGGTTCTCTGGGAACATCCGGTAGCTTGGAGTTCTTGTTCGATCATAAATGCGTATTCCATATCGCTAAAAAAGAGGATCTTTCTTTAGAAGACCTAGAGTTGGAGTTGATCGACTTCGGTGTAGATGAGGTTGAGGAAGACGAGGACGAGGTTGTTCTTTATGGTGAGTTCGCGCAGAATTCGGCGATCCAGAAATATTTGGAGGAGAATGGTTTCGAGATCTTGAGTAGTGAGTTCGTACGTATTCCGAACGATTTGAAGGAGGTTACTCCGGAACAGCGTGAGTCTATCGAGAAGATTATCGAGAAATTAGAGGAAGACGAAGACGTTCAAAACGTATTCCATAATATGAAGGAAGACGATTCTGAGGAGGAATAACGTACGCTTATACGTAAAATAGTATACTTTATCCGTAAAAAAGCGACATCGAGGCAAATTCGATGTCGCTTTTTCTTTTTTACAACGAATGTTTCATGTTTTTTATTTATTTTTGTGAGTCTAGGGTGAATAACAATTTAACTTATATGGTGAAAATGAAAAGACTATTTCTTCTTTGTGCGTTCGTGAGCATGTTTGCGACGTGTAATTTTATCTCAGCTCAAAAGGAGTTAGGGATTTTCAATTCTGTTTCGGCAGGAGTGGGTGTTGGTTTGACGGGTGTAGATGTGGAGGTCGCTACTCCTATTACGCCTTATCTGGCGTTGAGAGGTGGTCTTACCTTTATGCCGGGTTTCAGCATTAATACGGACGTGGATGTAGATGTTAACGATCTGCGAGCGGGTGTGTATAATGATACATACTCCATGGATGTCAAAGGTAGCTTGAAACGTACTTCCGGACAGTTGTTGGTGAATGTTTACCCGTTTCCTCACGCTTCTTCGTTCTTCGTTGCGGCCGGCGCCTATTTCGGTGGTTCTTCCTTGGTGAAGATAGAAGGGCATAGTGATAAGCTGAAAGACCTGATCGCCCAAGGAGAAAGTGCGGGCATAGTTATCGGTGATTATACGATTCCGGTGGATTGAAAGTGTCCGGTTTTCGTCCTTATCTAGGTCTTGGATTCGGTCGTGCGGTTCCTAAGAAACGGGTTGGCGTGATGTTTGAGCTGGGTGTGCAATTCCATGGCAAACCGGAGGTGTATACGGATTCAGGGGATGTAAAGGACTTGTTGAATGAGATAGACGAGGATGATACCTTTACGAAGATCATGGACAAGCTAACGGTTTATCCGGTCATGAAGATTCGTATTTGCGGAAGAATATTTTGATTGTCAAAGATAGTATAAGCTAAGAGTGGCGTTAATAATACGATGCCACTCCTTTTTTATGGCTAAACTTTCATTTATTTTGTTTATTTTTGCGCGCTGTTAGGGTCATAATTTTGATAAAAATAACTTTATATGAAAAACAAACATTTAGTGATGCTATTGCTATCATCTTGCTGTTTAGCGGCATGTGTGGATAGTAAGTATGATTTAAGCGATGTCAATACGGACGATGCGGTAATGGGTGAGTCTTGGATAGCTCCCCTCGGTACGGGTTATGTAACGTCGGATGACGTTGTGAATGTAGAGAAAGTCCCTTCCATTCGGGAAGTCGACGGGGCTTACGTCATGATCTATGATGGAGAGATGAAGATTAAGGGGAAAAGCTTACGGGCCGCCTCTGATAAAGTGGAGATCGCCTCGGAAGATATAACGACTGGGGATATCGATGGTTTGTTTGATGGCGATTTCGTTTTGGCGTTAACGAATCCCCATATTACATTAAAGTCGAATGTAAAGAATGCCTCTTTGGATTGTAGCTTGTCTATCGAGGCTGAGAACGCAAGTAAAAAGGAGGCTACTTCCTCTGGTTTTACCTTGTCAACGGTGTCTCCTAATATTTGGATCGGCCCTCTTGATCCGAAGACGGATGCTTTTAAGTTTGTCAAGAACGAGAAGTTACCGGGAATCGTACAGATTGTTCCTCAAAAAATACATTTGTCTTTGTCCGCCGATAGCAAACAATGGGCGAACGCTCCTATGGATGCCTTGAGCGAGTTACGCTATGCGGTAGAGCTTCCGTTGACTCCGGCACCGGAATTTAGCGCCGTATCCGTCGAGCGGATCGAGGACGCTTTTGATGAGGATTTCGTAGACTATATTTTCTCGGACGGAAGCGCGAAGATCTATGGAGAGGTTACGAACGAGATGCCGTTCGATATGTCTATCGAGATGGTGATCATGGATGAGAACAATGTACCGGTAGATATCCAATTCCCGGCGCAAGAGGTAAAAGGACAATCCGGAGAGGTTGTCTTCGAGATCACGAAGGAGGATATGCCGAAAATGAAGGACGCACGTCATATAGACCTGAATTTACATTTAACGGGTAGAGATCAAAGCGAGGCTTTGAAGAAAGGCCAGAAAACGACCTTCAACTTGAAACTTAAGAAAGAAGGCGGAATTTCTATTTGATCCCAGTACTAACCATTTAAATTACGAAAAAGAAAGATGAATACTATATATAATATGTATAAGAGAGGTCTGTGCGCTTTATGTTTATTGACCACTGTGGGGATGTCGGTATCCGCCCAGCAAATACGAACTTCTTACTTCATGTAATCCTCTACGGCACGCACGACGATGAATCCGGCGTATCGTCCCGAGAGAGGCTATGTTTCCATTCCGGTATTAGGAGCGGTTGGCGCTTCGTATGGTACGAACGGAATAGCTGTGGATAATTTTATTTATCCGAAGAATGGTGAGACCGTTACGTTCATGGATAACTCCGTGAATACCGAGTCTTTCCTGAATGGCTTGAAGGACGAGAATCAGGTAAACATGGATTTTGGTACGCAGGTTCTATCCGGTGGCTGGTACGCCGGCAAGGGATTCTGGACGGTTGATGTTTCTATCAAGGGATTGGCGAATATTCGTGCTCCGAAGACATTGTTCGAGTTCATGAAAAAGGGTAATGGATCTCAGAGCACGTATGATATCCGTAATATCAGGGCGTATGCCGAGGCTTATTTGGAGACAGGTGTAGGATATTCTCGTCCTATCACGGATAAGTTGACAGTCGGAGGTAAGGTTAAATTGTTATGGGGCGTAGGTTCTATGGACGCTACGATCGATCAGATGCATGCAGAGATGGGAGAGACTAGCTGGAAAGTTACCTCTACCGGTACATTGCAGACGAATATGAAAGGCTTGGTTCCGGAAATGGAAGTAGACGAGCAAGGCCGTGATTATTATAATAGCTTTGATTTCGATTCTCCGGGTCTTAGCGGTTTCGGTATGGGAGTGGACTTGGGTGCTACGTACCAATTGACCGAGAATATCATGTTATCCGCCGCTGTCCTTGATTTAGGTTTTATCAGCTGGAGCAAGGGAGGTAGCACGCTAGGTAAGTTGGATGGAACTTTCGACTTTAACGGCTTTGATCTGGCTATTGGCGAGAATAACGGTGATATACCGAGCATGGGCGATCAGTTTGACGCTATCAAGGAAGATTTCGAGAACTTGCTTCATTTCAAGAAAGAGGGTGAGTCCGGAAGCACTACCCGTCTTCGTTCGACAATCAATATCGGTGGCGAGTACCGTTTACTGGAAAACAAGTTAGGTATCGGTTTATTGTCGAGCACTCGTCTTTATTCCCCGAAAGCCTATACGGAACTGACATTGTCCGGTAATTACCGTCCGGTGAAATGGTTTGAGGCTACGCTGAGCTACTCATTTATCCATAGTAAGTTCAAGACGTATGGTATCGCCTTGAATTTCTCACCGTCTTGGATCAATTTCTTTATCGGATCGGATTATATGTTGACAAAGGTAACTCCACAATGCTTACCGGTCAGCGGTAACGCCATGAATCTTTACATGGGAGTAAGTGTTCCTTTGAAATCATTCGCTAATTAATAGGGAATACTCAGAATAGAGTCTGTATCATAAAGGAAAAGGCTGTCCGGGTTATATACCCAGACAGTCTTTTCTTTTTTATTAGGCTCGTTTTATTAGGTTTTTTATCTTTGTGGACTGATTGAAAGGAAGAAATTGGATATGAGATTAAAGACTTTAGCCACCCATCCGGTATGGAGAGAGCCCCGGGCTGTATTCGGGGTATGGATGCTAACAGGTGTTATTTTTGCTATTGTCAAGTTGTTGATCGGGAAATATAATAATTATAAGATATTTGAAGGAGTCTACTGGCATGCTATCGAAGGCTTAACCTTATATGGGGATCATTATCCGGAATATTATGATTCAAACCATTATGGAGTCTTATTCAGTCTTATCATAGCTCCTTTCGCCCTGTTACCGGAATGGCTGGGTATGATCTTATGGATAGCGGGGAATACCGCCCTATTATTTTATGCGATTAGCCGATTGCCATTGTCGAGTACCCAAAAAATCATTATTTATTGGTATTCGTATTGTGAGTTGATGACGGCTCAAGGAGTACAGCAATTCAATATATCAGTAGCGGCCTTTATCTTATTATCGTTTGTCTTGATACTGGAGAAAAAGGATTTCTGGGCGGCAGGCATTATTATGCTCGGAACATTTATCAAGATCTATCCAATCGTGGGATTGGCATTCTTTTTCTTCTCAAGGCAGAAAGTGAGATTATTAGTCTCTTGTCTTTTCTGGGGATTGGTTTGCTTTGTGATCCCGGTACTTTATACACCGGGGATTGAGTATGTGATCTCTCAGTATATAGATTGGTTTGAGCGATTGAAGGTGAAAAATATGTTGAATATGTTCGCTGATCCACAAAATATATCATTATTGGGAGTGGTTCGAAAGATATCCGGGAATCCGGACTATAGCGATATGTGGCTTATCATACCGGGCTTGATTTTATTTTGCATTCCATATTTAAGGATCTCGCAATATAAATATCCGGCTTTTCGCTTTATGCTATTAGCTAATGTTTTATTGTTTGTCGTATTATTCAGTACGGGAAGCGAGGCGAGTGGGTATATCATAGCGATGATAGGAGTCGCTATCTGGTATATATGCAGTGTATCGCCCCATAAGAAATATACTTATTGGCTTTGGATAACTACCTTGGTGATTGTTGGCTTATCCACTACAGAGCTGGTTCCATCGATTGTCCGGAATGGACTGATCCGTCCGTATGTGATAAAAGCTTGGCCTTGCATTGTAGTGTGGCTGACCATTTGCTATGAGATGTGTTTCTTGGATTTTAGTCATTCTCCCTATAAGCATATCACGACTTAGGCAGAGTGAATATCGCCTGTTTTTTAATAGAAGGTTACATAATAAAACGAGACTACTCCCGACAGGCGATGAGAGTAGTCTCGTTTTAAACTACTTTTTATCGATCTCTTTCAGCAATTCATTTACCGCTGTTCTCAATTGCGTATCTTCCCCTTTGACAACAGTTTCCGGAGAATTAGCGACTTTAACATCCGGTTCCAGCTGTGTGTTCTCTAAGTAACTACCGTCCGACAGGCGATAACCGGTAATAGGTGTGCCGAATACCAGCGTCGGATCTTGCAGGGTTTCCCAAGAGACGGTAGTCATTGTCCCCGGTACGGGCATACCAACTAAACGTCCGATGTGTTGATGCTTATAAACCCACGGGGTTCCATGTGCGTTACTATAATTAGCCTCGCATTGGAGCATGATGGAAGGTTTATTCCAGCGGCGGCTAGGCATATCGCAAGCCTCCCGGCCACGTGTCACTTGGGTGAGGTATTTCTCTCCGCTGAACAAGATCTCGATATCCTCATGCAAACGTCCACCACCATTAAAGCGGGTATCAATGACGATGCCCTCCCGGTCGTTATACTTACCTAGGATATCGGAGTAGACAGAGCGGAAACTAGGATCTCCCATGGATTGGATATGGACGTATCCCAATCGTCCGTTCGACCATTTATCCACGTCGGCGGCACGTTGCTTCACCCAGCGGGTATAAAGCAAGTTATTTAACTCACCGTTACTGATAGGCAAGACTACCTCTTCCCAGCGTTCCTTGGTTTGTGGATCGTAGAGGGAAACCAAGGTCTTCTTTTTGGTCTTATTGTTTAATAGCTTGGAGTAATCCATATCCGGGGTTATTTCTTGCCCGTCTATTTTCTCCATGACGGTACCGGCTTTTACCTTGGAACGTGCGTGATCGAACGGGCCTTTTTCCACTACCTCAGCGATTAATAAACCTTTGCCGCTATGGTTCCAATCGAAAAGTAGGCCTAGGTTGGCGGTAACATTGCCGCTTGTTTGCGGACGGAAGCGTCCTCCGGTATGAGATACGTTGAGTTCTCCCAGATATTCGCTTAGCAACTCTGCGAAGTCATAGTTGTTATTGATATGTGGCAAGAACTTACGGTAGGCGGCGGTCATAACGTCCCAATTTACGCCGTGCATATTCACGTTGTAGAACCGTTTTTGCTCTTGTTTATAGACATGGTCGAACATATACTCACGCTCGGCGGCCAAGTCCATTTTTAAGTTCGCTTGGTAATGAATCGGTGTTAGTTTCTCCGATCCCATATCCATTTTTTGCATGGAATTACTACCCAACAAGAACAGGTTCTTACCTTCCTTATCCATTTCCATGTTCGCCCATCCGGTATTCATCTTGTGGAGTAGCTTGGTCTCTTTCTTGCGCAAGTCCATTTTCCACAGGTCGTATTTGTCTTCGAAAGCCGAGAAATAATATAAGGTCTCGCCATTCTTCGAGATGACGGCGCTACCCATTTCGGAGGAATTAGGAGTAAGACGTAGGATACGATCTTGGATTCCTTTCAGTTCCACTACGATATCCTTGGGCTTTTCGTCTTTCTTTTCATCGGCTTTATCTTCTTTTTTCTTGTCGTCGATTTTGTCCCCGGTTACCTCTTTCTGCTCCTTTTCCAGTTCCTTTTGCAACTCATAATCCTCTTTGCTCAAGCGGAATTTATCATAAGCGTCTTGATTCATGAATACCAGCATGGCATCATTCAAGGAGCCCCATGAAGCATGCGCACGCATTCCATAACGCTCGGTGGTGAATAAGATGGCGTTTCCATCCAGTACCCATTGTGGGGAGGTGCTGGTGTAACCGCTATTGGTCAGGTTGGTAATCTCCCCGCCTTGCGCGCTAACCAAGCCGATATCCGAATAAGGATCGTGCTTGTTTCCGATAAACCGGAGCGTGAACCATTTACCGTCCGGCGACCATGAGTAATCGAAACCGCCGGCTGTACTATACCATGTGGAGCCATCCGTGACTTGGCGTACTTTCTTCGTCTCAAGGTTGACTACCATCAGCCGCATACGATCTTCTATGAAAGCGAGTTCCTTAGCATCCGGCGAGAATTGAGGATAATTACGCTCTACGGTCTTAGAAGGCAGGAGAACTTCCTCTTCGATAATCGTCGCGTTCGGGAAATTAGCTTCTTCCTTACGGGCGATCTTAGCCAAGTAAAGTTGCCAATTACCACCACGCTCGCTGGCGTAAGCCAAGGTACGGTTATCCGGCGAGAAGCATACGCCTGTTTCGGCGGCCGGGGTATGGGTGATTTGTTTGGTCGTGTTGTAATCGGCCGAGGTGACGAATACCTCGCCTCTTAGGGTTAAGGCGATCTGCTTGCCATCGGGGGATACGGTGGCTGAGGTAGCTCCTTTGCTGGAATTCAGATCGCTGATTTGCTCTTGATCGTCACGGATCAAATCAATCCGCACTTTCTGCGGATTGACTCCCGGACGTTGTGTATAGATCTCGCCATCGTATGTGTAGCATAATGTATTGTCGCTACCTGTAGAGAGGAAACGTACGGGATGTGTCTTGAACTTAGTAACCGCCGTTATAGATTGTGGGGTGTTGAGAGGGAATGAATATACATTGAAAGAACCTCCGTTGCGTTCGCTCAGAAAGTAAACCGTCTGTCCATCCGGGGTAAATACGGCGTTGCGGTCTTCTCCCGCATGGTCGGTCAAATTGGTATGTTTTCCAGTTTGCGTATCGTACATCCATATATCCCGGGTGACGGACGAGGTATGATGTTTACGCCATTCATCCTCGAAGCCCTTACGGTCTTGGTATAAGAATGTCTTTCCGGACTTATCGAAGCAAACCATCTCGGCGGGTGTTCCCAATACTTGCTCCGTACGTCCGCCACCGATCGGCACTTTATAAAGTTCCGTCATGGCCGAGGTCGGGAATAAGGCACTCTGGGCGGGATCTTGTATGGATGCGGAGAAGAGTACGTATTTACCGTCGGGAGTAAAGGCCGATGGAATCTCGGAGGCGGAATGAGTGGTGAGGCACTGTGCCGTTCCACCGTTGGAGGGCATTACGAATAAATCGAAATTGCCGTTACGATCGCTGGCGAAAGCGATTTGTTTTCCGTCCGGAGACCAGATTGGCGTGCATTCATACGATGCTTGGGTGGTAAGTTGTGTCGCTGTTCCTCCTTTGGCCGGTACTTTATAGATATCTCCTTTGTAACAAAACGCTATCTCTGTTCCATCAGGAGAAATTTGTACATCACGCATCCACAAAGGGGTTACAGCGTAGCTGGTAGTCGCAAAGCCCAAGGCAATGCAGGTTAAAAGTTTTTTCATGTACTTAATGCTTTTTTAGAATGGTACGAAGATACATATTATTTTGTACCCATCAGTCTGCTCTCTATTGAAATATTAACTGGATTTACCCTTTCAATTTCACGATAAATAACACGAGGCTTTCCCCTTGGGCCTGTGCGGGGAAAGTATTTCGCAGATCCTCTCCGGATTTGCTGAAACAATAGGAATGGCAATAGGGATCGATAGGGTCCATTCGTCGCACATTACCGGTTTGATAAAAATTATCTTTTAATCCTTCTTTTACCTGCCAGCATTCTTCCTTCTCCGTATCATAACAGAAGGTGTAATTTCTGGACTCATCCTCTGCGTTATAGTAAGTAGATACCCAGAAACGGCTACCCATGCGGATCGGTAGCAAAGGCAGTGTATTCTTTCCTGCAAGGTTCTCCAAGGCTTGGCTTTGCCGCTTTTGCTTAATATATAAAGTGTCCCGTAATAAGTTCCCGGGTTGATAGGAGGGGGCGTAGGCATAAACCGTTCCGCTTCCGGGCTCCACGGCTACTTCCGGGGCGAGACAACCGATCGGGCATGCGGAACGTTCCAGATCGACCGGACGGATCGTATGAGATTGTAATTTATGGAAAGAGGAATCGTATTCAACGATTTGTTTCTCAATCGTGGCAGTTTTCCCTGCCGTATCCCCATGAACACATTCCTCGGTGGTAAATATCCGGTTATTGTGCATGGATATGGATAGCATATGCCTATTCTCCGGAAGGTCGCATTTCAGTTTCTTACGGGTAAGGAGATCACCATTGAATGAGTAATAGAAAATATCGTCCGTGTTTCCAAGTACGATCAGCTGCTGGTTGGCCGGGTTCACTACATACCCCGCTACCCGTATGTCATCCGGATGGGTGATGCGACAGATAAATTCTCCCTTGCGATTGAAACGATAAAGCGTCTCATTGCTGATAAGGAATAGGTTATCTCCCTCTTGACGGATATACTTGGCCTCCCTGATCGAATGCGTCCCTGAGTCCTGTAATGGAATGGCGATTACCTCATCCGCGATGTCAGACAAGGCTCCGGTAGGGTTGCTCCGGATCGATTCATTCGAGATTAACAGGTTATAGGCTTGCTTTCCGCAAACCAATAGAACAAGTAGTAATAAATATGTAAAGGTTCTTTTCATATCACCGCTAAATTAAAGAAGGATAAACCTTTTTATGATTTTTACGAATTGTTTTTATAAAACGTAGATCATCTGATTTTATTGGATAAGCCTAGAATTATTCTTGTAGAAATACCCAATTATCCCCCTCGGACATGGATTCTTTATAGGAAAAGCCTTCCCATGTGAATGCTTTTAATGCCTCCGGGTCAGAAATCCGGTTCTTTATGAGATAGCGGCTCATTTGTCCCCGGCACATCTTGGCATAGATCACGATCGTCTCCGCTTTGCCGTTCTTCCAGATCTTGAACTCGGGCGTGATGATCCGGACGGATCGCTCCACCTCCTTCCACTGGAAAGAGGGTTGGATATCCAAGCTGGCTAGATTCAGTAGGATTCCGTCTCCCTGTCGGACGTCATGGATTAATATATTTGTTTGCCTGTCCTTCCAGAAGGTGTACATATTCCCGTCGCCTAGTTCCGGGATTTTTACGTCGAACTCCATCCGGTAAGGCTTGATAAGGTCTAATGGGCGAAGTAACCCGTAGCATCCCGATACGAAACGCATATGTTCTTGCGAGAAAAGAAAATCCTCCTCCGTGAAGTCTTTCGGGCTGATATTCTTGAATACGACACCGGTATAGGCGAGTATCGCTTGCAAGGGCTGGTTGTCTTCCGCATGAAAATCTTGGTATCTGCGGTAACATTCCGCCGCCAGTTTCGGGCTGAGCTTGAGGATACGACTTAATTCGTCAATGGGAAATTGGGTCATATGCAGGGCGATCTCGTTCGCCTCTTGCTGGAAACGTGGAGTCGTGCCTTGCGGCGCTTTTATCTTGGATGTCCCGGTCATTGTCTTAGCCGGAGATAATAATATCAACATATCTATATTGGATTTGGATTGATCGCATAAAGGTAATCCATATTAAGATTCAAATAGGGTATAAGCATCCCAATAAATCTTAAAGTATCTCGACTCGAATGGGGGATTTAATGGAGGAATGAGTCTTGGTGATAGAAATGTAATGAGGATTATGAAGATGAGAGACGTGAAGATGCGACCTATATTCCTTTTGATAGTATTCATCCTACCTACGATGGCCCATGCGCAGTGGACGGAACAGGATTCTTTGCGCCTGCAAGAATTTTTATCCGGCAAGGAGGAGATACGTTTGAATCCTGAGTTTCAGAAGGCGATAGAAAGCGGGACTTTTCTACGACCCGATCAACCGGGAACCCATATGTTATCCTCGCCAGGTGAGTTGCCGATTACAAAAGACTTCTCGGAATATGTACAGTTAGATACTTTACGTAGGTTGACTAATTATGATTCGATTACCCCAGTCCTATTCATGCTGCTGAATTTTAAGTCACCTTCCCGTTCATTGGCCATACAGAAGCAAGCGCACACGATTAGGCTCCCTAAGAATCAGGATTGGAAAGAGTTTAAGGTAGGTAAGGTTCCTATGGCTGCCAACGTAAAACTGACTAATATATACTCGGATGTCGTGAAGGATGGCCAGCGAAGGGGAGGGGTACTTGCTACCATAAGAGTCTATTTCGACGCAGAGGATTTACTAGAGACTATTTTCTGGAAAAGTGCCCGTGACAAGAAGAGAAACAGGAAACGGGAGAATACGTGGAAGTATTATAATGACTATCCGTAAATTGTTGGATTTATAGGATATAACCACTCGAAAAAAACACGTACGTGAATTTCAAAAAACATGTACGTGTTTCCGGAAAAACTCGTACGTGTTTTTTTGAGAACATTGACTGTTTTTACCTAGATACTGTGTGTTTACTATCAAAACCTTTTTCTCTCTCTTTTGTTCTTTCTGAAAAGATACGTCCTAATGACATCCGAAATGGACGGTTTGACGGGGAGTTTTCTATTCTGTTTTATAATATTAAGACAAAATGTCATATTTTCGTTTTGGTATTTCTTTTGTAAGGATATAAGTGTAAAATAAATTAGAAAAGAATATAAGAAAGGAGCTTAAATATATGAATTTAAACAATTTTACAATCAAGGCGCAGGAGGCTGTTCAACAAGCCGTACAGTTGGTTACCAAAAATAATCAACAGGTTATCGAACCGGTTCACTTGTTGAAAGCTGTCATTATGACGGGTGAGAGTGTTACTAATTTTATCTTTCAGAAATTAGGGGTAAACGCTCAAAACCTGAATATGGTACTGGATCGCCAAATCGAATCTTATCCTAAGGTTTCGGGAGGCGAACCCTATCTCTCTAGCGAGTCGAACGCTGTCTTACAGAAGGCGATCGATTATTCCTCTAAGATGGGGGATCAATATGTATCGTTGGAGCCGATCATCTTGGCGTTGTTCACGGAAAAGAGCACCGCTTCACAGATATTGAAAGACGCCGGCGTGACAGAGAAAGAGTTACGCCAAGCGATCGAGGAATTGCGTAAAGGAAATAAGGTGACAAGCCAATCCGCCGAGGAGACGTACGATGCCTTAGGAAAATACGCCATCAATTTGAACGAGCGTGCCCGTAGCGGTAAACTGGACCCCGTGATCGGACGTGACGAGGAGATCCGCCGTGTCTTGCAGATCTTGAGCCGCCGTACGAAGAACAATCCGATCTTGATCGGTGAGCCGGGTGTAGGTAAGACTGCTATCGCTGAGGGGTTGGCCCATCGTATCGTTCGGGGTGACGTTCCCGAGAACTTGAAGTCTAAACAGATCTTCTCGTTGGATATGGGCGCGTTGATCGCCGGAGCTAAATATAAAGGCGAGTTCGAGGAACGTTTGAAAGCGGTGGTGAACGAGGTTACGAAATCCGAGGGTGAGATCATCCTCTTTATCGATGAGATTCATACCTTGGTAGGAGCCGGTAAAGGCGAAGGCGCCATGGATGCCGCTAACATCTTGAAACCGGCCTTGGCTCGTGGTGAGCTACGTTCGATCGGTGCCACGACGTTGGATGAGTATCAGAAGTATTTTGAGAAGGATAAGGCGCTTGAGCGTCGGTTCCAGACCGTTATCGTAGATGAGCCGAGTGAGTTGGATACGATCTCCATCCTTCGTGGTCTGAAGGAGAAATACGAGAATCACCATAAGGTACGTATCAAGGATGATGCGATTATCTCTTCCGTGCAGTTGTCTACCCGTTATATCACGGATCGTTTCTTGCCGGATAAGGCGATCGATTTGATGGATGAAGCCGCCGCCCGTCTGCGTTTGCAGATCGATTCCGTACCGGAGTCGTTGGATGAGGTTTCCCGGCGTATCAAACAGTTGGAGATCGAGCGTGAGGCGATCAAGCGTGAGAACGACAAGTCGAAATTAGAGCTACTGAATAAGGAGATCGCCGACTTGAAGGAGGAGGAGACTAAGCAAAAGGCTCAGTGGCAGAGCGAGAAGGAGCAGATCAATAAGATCCAGCAAAATAAGATCGATATCGAGAACCTAAAGTTTGAGGCTGATAAGGCGGAGCGTGAGGGGGATTACGGTAAGGTCGCTGAGATCCGTTACGGTAAGATCAAGCAAAAGGAAGAGGAGATCAGGGAGGTACAGGCTAAGTTGAAGACGATGCAAGGTGCCGCGGCTATGATCAAGGAGGAAGTGGATAGCGACGATATCGCCGATGTGGTATCCCGTTGGACTGGAATTCCAGTCAGCAAGATGATGCAGAGCGAGAAAGATAAGTTATTACGTCTGGAGTCCGAGCTTCATACCCGTGTGATCGGTCAGGAAGAGGCGATCAACGCTATCGCCGATGCGGTTCGTCGTAGTCGTGCCGGCTTACAGGATCCGAAACGACCGATCGGTTCTTTCATCTTCCTCGGTACTACCGGTGTGGGTAAGACGGAGTTGGCCAAGGCGTTGGCCGAGTATCTGTTCGATGACGAGAATATGATGACCCGTATCGATATGAGTGAGTATCAAGAGAAATTCAGCGCGACTCGTTTGATCGGTGCGCCTCCGGGATATGTGGGTTACGATGAGGGTGGACAGTTGACGGAGGCGATTCGCCGGAAACCTTACTCAGTTGTCTTGTTCGATGAGATCGAAAAGGCGCATCCGGATGTATTCAACATCTTGTTGCAAGTCTTGGATGATGGACGGCTGACGGATAACAAAGGCCGTGTTGTCAACTTCAAGAACACGATCATTATCATGACAAGTAACCTAGGTTCTTCCTTGATTCGTGAGAACTTCGAGAAGATGACACCCGCCACGCATGACAAGGTGGTAGACGAGACGAAGATCCAAGTACTGGAACTGTTGAAGAAGACGATCCGTCCGGAGTTCTTGAACCGTATCGACGATATCATCATGTTTACTCCGCTGAACGAGGAGGAGATTCGCAAGATCGTATCCTTGCAGTTGAACAGCGTGAAGAAGATGTTGGCTACGAACGGTGTCGCCTTGGACTTCACGAACGAGGCCTTGGACTTTATCGCCGACAAGGGCTTCGATCCTCAATTCGGTGCCCGTCCGGTAAAACGTGTCATTCAGAAGTATGTCTTGAACGAGTTGTCAAAGGCTTTGCTGGGTGGAACGGTAGACCGTAACCGCCCGATCGTGATCGATAGGAAAGACGATGGTCTGGAATTTAAGAACTAAAGTAGACTTGAACGCTTGACGTTAAGCGTGGTGTTTCTATAAAATAATGAAGGTGGAATGATCCTATGTGAATCATTCCGCCTTTTTATTTTTCACTAATAGGTAGATACGGCTTGGTGCGATTATTTCCGGGTGGGAACCGTGCACCAAAATGTAGATCCTTTTCCAACGCTTGACTCCACGCCGATCTCTCCACCTAAATGTTTAATGATTAATTCACAGATAGACAGCCCGAGCCCCGTACCTTGGGTGAAGGAATCTAATTTAGCGAATCGCTCGAAAACACGGGAGATATTTTCTTCCGCTATCCCTTTTCCCGTATCGGTAACAAAGAAATAAATATCGTCTTTCCTTATTTCATATCCGATCGTTATCATTCCCTCGAAAGTGTATTTGCAAGCATTATTGATGAAATTAGCCAGTACTTGGGATAAACGGTTTCTCTCAGTATGGATAATGTAGCTTTCCGCAGGCAGTTCCGTGCGGAATTCTACTCCTTCCTTGATCTTGAATCGGTAACTCCGCCATAGGGTTTGTATAAGCTCGTTAATCTCTACTTCCGTATAAAGGAAATCCAATATACCGGCTTCTATTTTTGACATATCGAGTATGTCATTGATTAAATTAAGGAGTAGCTCATTGTTTGCGTGAATGATTTTAGCGAATTCTTTGATCTCCTCTTTATCCTCACTTTCGCTGATAAGGGTCGAGAAACCTACGATCGCATTCAATGGGGTCCGTATCTCATGGCTCATATTGGCGAGGAAAGCACTTGTCAACCGGTTTGATTCTTCCGCCTTCTCACGTAAGCGGATCACTTCTTCGGCCATATTTCGTTCGGTGTCAAGAATGTCTTTCTTATGCCGATGTTCCCTCATCGAAAGGAGGATAAGTAGAAAGGCGATAAGAGCTATCGCCACTACCTCGAATGGGGACTCTATCATGAAACTCGGGACTACTACGAGGCTCATTTGCTTAAAGGTAGAAATAGGGTAAAGTTTGGGGTTGATTGTTGACGTGGAATGGCCGTATGCTTGATCGGTTTTAGACAGGAATGATTTGTAGGCACCTTTCATGGAATGTTTAAGATCGCTTGGCGTGATTGGACTGATTACATATGAGGTCTTGAATAAGTAAGCCTTGATAGGCCCGATTTTGCTCCTGAGAGCTCGGGTACTTGTGGTACTTTGTATTTTAGGTTCCATTGTAATCATAATTTAATACATTTAATGAGTTCTAAAAGAACTTGAGTATCAAATGACTATATGTAAATAAATGATGGAGTGTATTTTGATTTTAACACAAATAAGACTGGCTTTAGTGTTTTTTGTGATCCATAAAGATATTGGAAGTCTCTTTGGGGTACTCGGTTGGAAATATATTCTTTCAAAGAAAATATCATGCGGAACAGTAAATTGCCCGGAAGCTATAAAAAATAATAGGTCTATATGATAATCAAGTATTTTTATTACCTTTGCTTCCTATAAAACCTAAGCTCTTTTAGAACTATGTTCAAGTAAGGGCATTTGCTTTTGTTAAGTCATGTCCGTAAATAAGCTTAATTGTTTTTGGGATATAAAATCAAAATATTTCCGTACATTTGCCGCTATTCAAACCAATTAAACAAGATTAATTATGAGCACGAACAATGACGAGCTACTTTACGACGAGGATGATTCCGTAAAATTTATCCAGAATTATCTTCCCCAAGAACTGAAAGGAAAGTTCAGTAATGACGATATCAACTATATCGTAGACTTGATCTACGACTTCTATGAATCTAATGGCATGCTAGATGATGATGGTGACGATGAGATCGAGATCGATGAGGAAGAGGTTGTAAATTATGTAATTAAGAACGCCCAGAAAGACGGCGTAGGCAAATTCGAACCGGAGGAAATCACTTTTATAGTACAAGGAGAACTTGAATATTGCGATTCGATCAACATGTTTGATTGATATTTGTTATATATATAAAGTTGTTTAAGTGAAATTGTAGAAGATGATGAGGAACATTAAATTATTATCTGTTTTACTGCTATGTATGGCAGTGGTGTTTACGAGTTGCGGAACGTGGAATAACACGGCGAAGGGTACGGCGATCGGTGTAGGCGGTGGTGCCGCTGTCGGAGCTGGCGTTGGTGCCTTGGCCGGAAATACCGCATTGGGTGCCGTGATCGGTGCGGCCGTAGGTGGTACAGCCGGTGCGTTAATCGGTAAGAAAATGGATAAGCAGAAGAAGGAGCTGGAAGCTACCCTGCCTGAGGACACGAAGATCGAAAGCGTGAACAATGGTGAGGCCTTGAAGGTTACTTTTGACTCCGGTATCTTGTTTGCCACGAACTCGAGTACGTTGAGCGACGCTTCCAAGAGTGCCTTGCGTAACTTCGCTACCAGTTTGAAGGCCAATCCGGATACGGATATCCGAATCATCGGCTTTACGGATAACACCGGCAAGGTGGATTATAACCAGACCTTGTCCGAGAAACGTGCGAAGAGCGTTTACGATTACCTGATGATGCAGGGGGTAAGTACGGATCGTATGGTTTATGAAGGCAAAGGTATACATGATCCTGTGGCTAGCAATGACACTCCCGAGGGTCGTTCGTTGAACCGTCGTGTTGAGATCGTGATCTTGGCTAATCAGAAGATGATCCAAGAGGCTCAACAAGGAACGCTTCGATAAGTTTTTTAAAGCTATCCCTGCCGGAAGCGGACAGGTTATAGTGTATGAATTGGGGGACTGTCTTTTCCGGATAGTCCCTTTTTTGTTTAAATCGCAGGATAGGAAGGATGAAGAAGTTGATATATATTTTATTTGTGTTGATTACGATCGCTTTTGCCGTGGCAGCCATAGCCGGATTCGCTACCGGACGTATGAATCCGGAAGGGAAGGAGTGGATCTCGTTTCCCGGATTGGTGTTATTACCGGTATTGGCGGTCAATCTATGTCTTTTCTTGATGTGGTGTGTCTTTAGGAGCCATTGGTGCTGGGTACCTTTGGCGGCGTTATTGTTGAACTGGGAGTTTTTGATATCGATGTTCCAGATACGGGTCTTCCCTAAAGAGATTCCGATAGGGAAAGAAGCGGTTAAGGTGATTACCTATAACGTGAATAATTTCAATACGGACGGAAAGAAACAGCTTCCTAATATAGCGGATTGGCTGAGAAAGGAGGACCCGGATATCGTTTGCCTCCAAGAATGCCCTGTTGAATCGGCCCTGCGGATGGATTCTGTCGCCAAGACCTTATCGTTCCTACCGTATTATTGCTCTACCCGTTCGGCTACGAAAGCGGCGGGCAACGCTATTTTCAGTAAATATCCGATCCTTCGTTTTGAGTCTATCCTATACCCGGAGTCTAGCAATAAATCCTTGTTTGCCGTCATGGATATCCAAGGGGATAGTGTTCGTGTATTTAATAACCATTTCCAAACGACTAGCGTGAATGCCGTAAAGCCTCGTCTTTACCAAGCCCATGCCGAGGGTAAACAATTGGAGGAAACCGAGGCCGCCTTCCATATGGCTTTTCAGATGAAGAAGAATTTCGTGAAACGGGCTACTCAGGCGGATTATATCCGTCAGATGTTGGATGCCGGGGAGGGGCCCGTGATTCTTTGCGGTGATTTTAATGATACACCGGCCTCTTATACGTACCGTACCGTGAAAGGTGATTTAACGGATGGGTTTCGTGACTGTGGCTCCGGTTTCGGGTACACCTTTCGTCAATTAAAGCGTATATTTCGAATTGATTACATAATTTATTCTCCTGATTTTAAGGGTGTAACTTATGATTCTCCTAATTTAGACTACAGTGACCATAAGCCCGTCGTATGGTTAGGATATGTTAATTAACACACCCAAAAGGATAGTTTTAGAACCTTTTTCAACTCATGCTGTTTTAATAGTGACTTATATATAAGCACAAATAATAGTATAAACTGTTTTAAACGTTAAAATGAGATGAAAAAGATTTTTCCTTTTTTTCTGTTAGTTCTTCTGCTGGCTTCTTGCCAAAAGGACCCGGACATGTCGAAATTGGACAATGATTTTCTGGTGTTCACGAATCATGATAAGGACGCGAAATTCGAATCGTTCACTACGTTCTACATTCCGGATAGTGTATTGGTTATCGGCACAAGCGAGAAACCTCAGTTCTGGACAGCCAATGAAGCAGACGATATTATCACTACGTTGGTGAATAATATGGAAAGCCGCGGTTTCAAACGCACGCTAGACAAAGATAACGCCGACTTAGGTCTGCAAGTTTCTTACGTACAAAGTACTCAATATTTCGCTGACTACAACGATGGCTACAACTACCCGTACTGGTGGTGGAACTATCCGGGATATTGGAGTCCGGGTTACTGGGGACCGGGTTGGGGTAATTGGTATTACCCGTATCCTGTAGTGTATAGCTATAGTGTAGGTTCCTTGTTGACTGAGTTAGTGGATTTGGATGCTCCTGCCGCTTCTAAGGCAGACGCTAAACTTCCGGTTCTTTGGACCGCTTACATGAGTGGCTTGTTGTCTGGTTCTGATAAATTCGACACTCAGCTAGCTGTTCGTGCTATCGAGCAAGCATTTGTACAATCTCCGTACGTAAAGAAATAATAATTCGAATGATTAAAAGTTTGAGGTTCTATGAAAAAGATAAATAAATTAATCGCTTTACTCATCGTTTGTATGGCGATGCCTGCTCTGGCTGGCGCCCAGGTTTTGAAAAACGCGTATTTTAATGTAGACTGGCAGATCAACTCTCCGTTCGGTCAAGACTTCTCAAAGAAGACTAGCGGTTGGGGTGCTCACGCTGAGGGTGGTTACTATGTGATTCCTAATTTCGCTATAGGTGCGTTCATCTCTTATCATACAAATAATGAGTATGTGGACCGCCAGACGATTCCGGTAAACTCAACATCCGTAATCACTTCCGATCAACAGCATTCTATCTTCCAGTTACCTTTTGGCGCGGCTTTCCGTTATAACTTCGCTCCGGAAGGACAATTCCAACCGTATGTTGGCGCTCAGTTAGGTGCTAGCTATAGTGAGATGTCTACCTACATGAACGTGTTGAAGGTTTACGATCGTAACTGGGGATTCTATGTAGCTCCCGAGATCGGTATGACCGTGTACTTCACACCTCAGAAACAGATCGGCGTACATATGGCCGCTTATTATAACTACGCTACCAACAAGGGGGATGTCCTCAGCTATCATATCGATGGTTTGAATAACTGGGGTATCCGCTTAGGTCTAGCGTTCTGATAGACAACGTTTGTTCTTTTAAGTGTTTTATGTAGTTTAGGGAAACGGAGGGCAGTGAATGTCTTCCGTTTCTTGCTTTTATAGGATCTGTAGTTTCACCCCGAATGAAAGGCTTAAATAATCTTTTGGCTTCAAGTAGCTGTTGCCGATAGCGTTTATTATATACAAATCGCAGGTGCTCAACTCATAGAAGAAGCTGATGGATTTATGCCAGCTACTATTTGGATTCAGTTTGAGCGTGATCCGCTCCCCGATAAAGATATGGTTACGGATGCGGGTGGAGAACCAATAATATCCCGGGGGATACTTATTCGGTTGCTTGGCCCAGAAATCCCGGTCAAATAGGAAATTTACGTAGATACCGCAACAAAGAGGCTCGAAAGATACTTTTTCTCCCAGATCGATATTCCAAGGAAAATAGTTTTGTTTCAAGGTGAAAGTCACGTTCGCGTGATCATTCGCGTTGCGGGGGACGATACCCAGCAACATATCCGTTTCCCAATGATTCCGGTAATAATTCCAACCGGTACCCACGGAGAGCATCGCCATGGAACCTGCGAATTGTACTTTCGTATAGCGAGGGATGACCCGTTGCCATGCGTTCTCGTACCGTTGCACTCGTTTCGTGTATTTATCCTCTTGCGCATGGAGTGTAAGGGGAAAGACACAAGTTAAGAGGAGAAGCTTAAAAATTGACCACTTCATACATATAATCGTCAGGGGTTAAGGTAAAAAGAAGATAACTTCGTTTGGCGATATTGGCGCAACCGTAGTAGATAATACCATCCTCAAACAAATCGGCTGCCGATACACAATGGTTATGCGCATGCAAGCAGAACATTAAAGATGGTAATGTCTTGATATAAAGTTGGAACACGTCTTTCACGTTATTGTCGAACTGTTCGTTCCCGGGAGGGGCGTGCATGACTACGATCGTGCGTTTATTACGGGTACTATCCGCTATCTCATTCTTTAGGAAATTAAAATCGGGTACCGGATGGGAATAATCATACTCGATAGCGTTCGTATTGAGGCATACGAATTTCACGTCGCTCACGACAAACGAGAAGTTCTCATTCCCAAAGATTTTACGAAATACTTGGTCGCCATTACCGATCACGTCGTGATTACCGATCAACCCTACGTAAGGCACTTTTAGTTTGGACAAGATATCATCGTTCCACTCGAATTCCTTCTTTAAGCCGAACTCCGTATAATCTCCTCCATGGATAATGAAATCGATGCTATCTAATTGATTAACGTACTTGACGAAATCTTCCGTCTCGTTATAACTCCGCTGGGTATCGCCCATAAAAATAAAACGGATCGTGTCTTTCCCTTCGCAGACTTTCTCGATACGCTCGATATTGGTCGGGTTGATCTCCTGGGAAGTATCGGAATCCAGACGGCCGTCATACGGATGATAGTCGATTAAGTCGCAAGCCGTGAGGAGCGTAGCGGCAGAAAGCCATATGTATTTCTTTAAAAACATAGCATCCTAACTTTTTTATATGCAAAGTTAGGATGCTATCAGTACCAAAAAAGGTCATTTCTGAGCTTATACTGGTCTAAAATGTATATTCTATAAAGCGAATACTTGCTTTATTTCCGTGAAGTCGGATAATACGATATCGGCAGTCTCATTTCCTTTATAAGCGCTCCAACCAATACTTTTTAGCCAGATTGTCTGGCATCCGATCCGGGTGGCGGGGACGATATCCTTATCATAGGAATCACCTACGACAACAATCTCGTCGGCGGGAAATCCCAGTTTATCCACTCCTAATCGGAAGATCGCCGGGTCCGGCTTACGGATACCTACGACCGCCGATTCCACGATAGCGCCGAATAAATGATCCAAACCGAAATCTTTCAACACGGATTCTATGTTCCCATAGAAGTTCGATACCAATACCAATGGGTAACGTTCCGCTAATTGCTCCAGAATGGGGCGGGCGCTATCGATTGCCTTCCGGGCGTATTCGTAACACCAATCCGCTAATTGTTCCGGTAACTCCGGGGTAATCGCCTCGGCGGATAAATGCCCGTTCTCTTTCAGCCATTGGATTTGTAAATCGCTTTTCAAGCGCAACATATCCAAAAACGTATGATGAGGCTTCACGATCGGATTCTTTCCAAGCGTTCTTTCTCCATGTACATAGGCATCACGGAAAACCGCTTTGGATACGGGAACCTTCAAGGCCTCATACGCCATCCAGATCACCTCTGCCCAGTGCATGCCGTTACTGTCTATCGTTCCGCCGTAATCAAAGAGGATTCCTTTTACTTTGTCTAAATTGAACATAATCGAATGGGGTAAAAAAACGTTATAACTGTTTGCTGAAATCTTCACAAATATGCTCATGCTTTTTGATCATATAGAGCAACATCGAGTTTAATACGGTCAGCTCGAATACGAAATACAGCCAAGGCATGTCGATGAAAAGGCTGACAAACAAAGCGATCACCCGGGTATTGAATGATAGCATATTTGTATATTTCATTAATGGCAGGCTCTTTGTTCGAAAAGCCTTACGGAACCATTCCGGCGCTTGTCCGTTGTATTTCTCACGGATGATGTTCATCATGTGTTGGAATTTAGGTGTCCATGCTTCTTGACCTACCGTATAATTAATGTAGAAGGTCTCGAACAATTTATAGATAAAGTCATGTTTCCAACTCATCTTCTTATAATTCTCCTTCAATAGGGGAGAGTGGGAGAGCTCGCTACCCGATTTACCTTTCAAGAACAACAAGTGAATATTGCGATAATAATCCGCCATGGCCGCTTGCTTGCTATGGAAGAATCCCGTCGTAGCCGCCAATAGCCAGATCCATATTCCCCATTCCGGCGTGAGGCGTAAGCAGATTGCCGCGTAGATAGCGATAAACCAGAAATCGCCGGCGGCACCGTCCAAGATACGTCCCAAGGCACTTTTCTGTCCGGTCATACGGGCCAATTGTCCGTCTGCGCTATCATATGAGTTTGCCCAGATTAACAGTAACATGCCGATCACGTTGATAGCGAGGCTCTGGAAATAGAAACAGATACCTGCCGCTATGCCGATAAAGATGCTGGCGATCGTGATGCTATTGGGCGATACTCCCAATTTATTAAAGAACAAAGCCCATTGGTAACCAATGGGACGATAGAAATGAATATCGATAAACTCCTCGGTGTCCAGAGATTTTAAGGTTGACTCCAGACTGGGAGTAGACTTAGTCTTACTCATGATTGATTTTGTTAAAACGATTTTAGATGTGTTCTCGCATAAGATCCCAGATGCGACGTGCGATGTTTGGCGCCGCTTCTTCCCGGCAAGGGGCGAAACTGGGCCAATCGTTGAAATCGATAATTCGCATGACACCATCCTCGGAGACGATACAATCTCCCCCGTATATATGCACGTTCAATACCTCGGCTGCCTTGTGGCAGAGCAGACGAAGCTGCGCTTCGTCGAAGGGGATCCCCTTCGCTGTACCATTGATAACTTCTAAGCCAAATTTACTATGATGCATGTTCGATGGATAGAACCAATAAAAGAAATCGGTTCCAGCTACCCCGTAAAATTTCACCAAATCGCCTACCAGATGCTCATTGATTACCGCCGACGGGATACCACGGATAGCGTATTCCTTCAGTATGCTTCTCGCCTCTTCCGGGTTTCTCACGTAGGTGACGTCTTCCCGGTGGATAGCGTGGAAATCTCCCCGTTTGATCCAGCAATTAAAGAAACCGGCTTTCTCAAGGGCTTCTGTCGGATCCTCATCTGTCCGTAAGATTAAGCTTTCCGGATGGGAGATATGATTGGATAATAGGAGGCGGGTCATTTTCTCACGGGTACAATTCTCGATCCCGTAACCCGAGTTCACCACGAAATAATTTTTATCCTCTAGTTCTTGCAGCTTATGGATGGACTTCCAGTCTCTTACCATATTAAAGATACCCTTTTCCTTCGGGTCTTGTAGCAGCAGATCCGATTCGATATATTCGTTTACATCGCATCCCAATTTTCGTAAATGCTGGGCTGTCAAGGCGAAGATCGCCGCATCGTTGCCGATATGATTGGGGGAGAATTGATTTCCTCTGCGGATACCTGCTAAAGTTAATTTACTCATTGTTAGACAGTATTCTTTATGACTTTAAAAATGATTCGGCTTTCAAAATGTCATCGGCGTGATCCACGTCGATGATCTTGCTGAAAGGATAGGCCTTTAGCCTCAACCCCTCGGCGATGAGCTGCCGTTGATAATTGCGCATTCTCGACATTCCCTGCGAGATGGCGTTGTTCAATACACCCAGAGCCGGACGCCTCAAGCAATAGATACCTCCCGATATGTAACGGCAATCACCGTCTGCCTGATCTAGGAAATTCCGGATGTAAAGTTCGTTGTCTGTTTCTACATATAAGGGTTTCTCGTCATCAATAAAATCAGTGACGGCCATCAATCCGTCCAGTTTATCCTCTTGGATGAACTGTTGGATATAGCCGCTGAACTCTTCTTCCTTGAAGATCGTGTCTACAGTAGTTAAACAAATCTTATCACCGTCCAGATAATGACTCAGCTCGTAGAAGCTGTGCATAGAGCTGGGGGTGGATTTTACCAACAGGTAAAAGGGTATAGGTAGTCGCAGGGCCTTCAGGTAATCCTGTACCTCGGTCATCTCCTCGTTTACGATGATACTGATAGAGGTAGCGTTATTTTTCAAAAAAACGTCTATCAACCGGTCTATCAAAGCGACACCGTTGAGTCTAACCAGAGGCTTTGGCCACTTAACACCTTCTTGCGCCAAGCGGGAGCCTTCGCCGGCGGCAATGATCGCGTAATCCATAACTTTTATTAGTTCAAATAATAATTTCGCAAAGTTACGAGATTTCTGAGATAGTTTTAGGCTATATCGTTGATATAATTGGTCAAAATTTCTATAAATTAGGACTATTTGACTAGAACAACAAAGACGTTATAAAGAGCTTGAATGTTTTTTTGAAAATAATTATCGTTTTATAGTTGCTAATTCAAATAGAATGCTTTCCTTTGTGCCATGAACAAAAGATAGTTTGTATAGCTCTTTTATCTTTTAGCATTTATTCATCAGCGATGATAATACTTTCTTTTAGAGATTGACTTCACCAACCATCCTTGTTTTATTATTAATTTTTATTTTTTTATATCATTTTCGTATGAATATTTACATTGGAAACCTGAATTATCGGGTAAGAGAATCAGACTTACAACAGATTCTGGAAGAGTATGGTGTTGTAGACTCAGTTAAAATCATTGTTGACCGTGACACAAAACGTTCTAAGGGCTTCGCTTTCGCTGAGATGCCTAACGCTGCAGAGGCTCAAAAAGCTATCGAGGAGTTGAACCAAGCTGAGTACGAAGGTCGTCAGATGGTTGTTAAAGAAGCTATCCCTAGACGTTAAATTTTAGAAGAAAGAAATTTTTAAAATAAGACGAAAAAGCGGGGAAACGAGGTGAAAACTTCCGTTTCCCCGCTTTCTTTTTTCGGTGTATTTTGTTTATGTTCGCGAGAAATTTTAAGAGTGATGAAGAATATAGGTGTTAGGAGTCTCATTGTGGGTCTTTGCTTGATGGGATTGGGGAGTTGGTCTCCCTCGCTGAAGGCGCAGATCGCGGATCGTGTCTATAAGACGGATTATCATATCGACCCGGAGAAGGCCCGGGAGTTGTCCGTGGAGTTGGATAATATTAGCTTCTTCAAGGATAACGAGTATACGGGTAAATTTACCAAAGGGTATTCGTTGCCGGGGCTTTGGGTACAAGGCAAAGCGGTTTATTATCCCTTGCGGAATATCAAGTTGGAGGCGGGTGTCCATATGTTGATCTATCATGGGGCGAATAAATATCCGAGCATGGCTTATCAGGATATCGCTTATTGGAAGGGAGACCAATACCAAAAAGGGGTACATGTGTTGCCCTATTTCCGGGCGCAGATGGCCCTCTCGGATCATGTGAACATCGTGCTGGGAAATATTTACGGCGCTTCCAACCATAATTTGATAGAGCCTCTTTATAATCCGGAGTTGAATTTGACCTGCGATCCCGAGGCGGGCTTGCAGTTGTTGTATGACTCGAAGGCTTTCGACTTGGATGTGTGGGTGAACTGGCAGAGCTTTATTTTCCGGGAGGATGTGCATCAAGAGGCGTTTACCGTCGGGATCTCTTCGCGGCTAAAGTACAACGACCCGGCTTCCCGTTTCCATTTCTATACGCCGGTGCAAGGATTGGTGCAGCATAGGGGAGGCGAGATCGACACGATCTTCAACAATTCCGTGCAAACCTTGATGAATGGCGCGATCGGTGTCGGAGGTGTATGGAATACCGGACATCGTATTTTCAAGAACTTGAACGTGGAACTGGATGCTACCGGTTATTATCAGCAAGCGGGAGAGATATGGCCTTTTGACAGCGGATATGGCTTGTATGCCCGTGCTTCCGCCGATATCTATGATTTCCGGGTGAAAACGTCGTATTGGACCTGCAAGGATTTCATCTCTATGTTTGGTAGCCCGTTTTTCGGGGCGGCCTCGATGATTGATGAGGGGGTTACGTTCGACCGTCCGCAAATGATCTATCTGGGGGTGGAATATTCCCGGCAACTAGCGAAGGGTTTCTCGATAGGGGTAGATGTGGACGTTTTTCATCATCTCTCCGGAGATATGAATGATGCGGATGGAGTAAAACAACCGATGGGAAGCGCCACGAGTTTTACGGCAGGGGTTTACATGCGTATCAATCCGTCTTTCTTGATTAAAAAATTCTGATCATTACCTTCATAGAAAAACACAGTAGTATTCGATTGTGAATACTACTGTGTTTTTCTATGAATACTATTGTGTTCAGCCGTGAATACAATAGTGTTTTTATTCAATTACTAAATCAATCTTTTTCAGTGTCTTATCGTCCGAGGAACCTCCATATAGGATTTGGTATTTACCCGGGCGAACCTCCATGGTCTGCGTATTGTCATTGAAGGATTGGAAAGCTTTCGGTTCCAATTGGATGCTAACCGGTTGTTCGCTGCCAGCCTTCACGTTCACACGTTTGAATGCTTTCATCGCTTTTAGCGGTCCGGCAGGATCGTTCGGGTTCTTGATGTAGATCTGAGCGACCTCGTCACCATCCATCTTGCCTGTATTGGCGATATCGAAGGAGAGGGTAACCGATTCGTTGGAAGCGATCTTATCCTTTGATAACTTGGCGTTCTTATAATCGAATGTCGTATAGCTCAAGCCATAACCGAACGGATAAAGCGGAGTCTGCGTCATGTAACGATAGGTACGGCCTTTCATGCTGTAATCTTGGAAGTCCGGAAGCTGGTCTACGGATTTATAGAACGTGATCGGCAAGCGTCCGGCCGGGTTATAGTCTCCGAATAAAACGTCGGCCACGGCTGTTCCACCTTCTTGTCCGCCATACCAAGCGTTCAAGATAGCGTTTACATGATCGTTCTCCCAGTTCAATGCCAATGCGCTACCCGTACATACCACGTATACCACAGGCTTTCCGGTGGCTACCAAGGCTTTGACCATTTCCTTCTGTACGGCCGGGATCTCGATATTCGTGCGGTCGCCTTTCCGGAAACCTTCAGCGTCTACTGGCATTTCCTCACCTTCCAGACGTGGAGAGATACCACCTACGAATACGATGACATCAGCGTCTTTAACCTTGCTGGCCGTAGCTTGGAAATCTACGGGTGTGCGTACGCCTACCGTAAAGTTCAGATCAGCGCTACCCGTGCGTTGCATGTATTCGATCTTTATGGGATATTTCTCACCTTTCTTAGCGTTTAGCGTATAGAGTTTTTCCGCTCCATATTCGTTTTCCCATACCTCGGCGACTTTAGCCGTATCGATATACAGGCGGAATGCGTCGTTTCCGGATAGTTTGAACTCGACAGGACCATCTATCGGAGACTCGAATTCACCCGTAAAGCGAGCCGTGAAATTCGTCAAGTTCACGTTCGGGGCGAATTGGGTGTTACCTCCAGTGGTATAATGAAGCTCTTTCGCTAATCCCTTGTAGGCGGGGGTACCCTCGAACTCGGTATTGTTGAAGAATTCGGAGGCGAAACCCTGTCCCGCCGTGGAAGATACGTGGCTACCTAGGTCTGTCACGACAAAATCGGCGGTATGGTTGCAACCCAGCTCGTAGATAACCTCTGCGTTCGGGACTTTATTGCGGATACCTTCCACGATCGTAACGGTCTTGCTAGGGAAGCCATTGTAGTTGGCCCATAGCATGGTAGAGTCCGCCGCGTTCGGTCCTACTACGGCGATCTTCTTGATATTCTTGTCCAAAGGAAGCATATTATTCTTGTTCTTCAACAAAACGATACTTTTACGTGCCATATCCAGTGCCTTGGCGATATGCTCCGGGCTCTCGACTACGCTGTAAGGTATTTTAGAATAAGGAACCCGCTCGTCCGGATCGAACATACCTAGCTCGAAGCGACCTTTCAGCAGGCGGCGTAAGGATACGTCCAGATCTTTCTCCGAGATCTTACCGTCGGCCAAGGCTTTGTTTAGCGCACGGTAGCTACCGCCACATTCTAGGTCGGTACCGTTCAATACGGCGTCGGCGGATGCGCTCTCAGCGTCCGGGTGCGTCTCATGGCGAGGCGTATTCTTGTCTTTTCTCCAGAAATCATCGATAGCACCGCAGTCGGAGAGGATGATATTGTCGTATCCCCAGCTATTACGCAAGATATCGATCAATAATTTGTCGCTGCTACAGCAAGGTTTGCCCTCAAAACGGTTATAGGCGCACATTACCTCTTGTACATCGCCCTCCTTAACCAATGCCTCGAAAGCTGGAAGGTAGGTCTCGTACAAGTCACGAGGGGTAGCTTCTGTGTTGAATTCGTGGCGGTTCCATTCCGGGCCGCTGTGTACGGCGTAATGCTTGGCGCAAGCGTGTGTCTTATAATAATTAGGATCATCGCCTTGCAATCCGCGGGTTACGGCTACGCCCATCTTCTCGGTCAAGTAAGGGTCCTCGCCATAGGTTTCCATACCCCGTCCCCAGCGAGGGTCACGGAAGATATTGATATTCGGGGTCCAGAAAGTAAGACCTTTGTAACGGTCGTACTCCTTGTCTTTCTGGTATTGGTGGTATTTGGCACGGGCCTCGTCGCTGACCATCGTGAAGGTCTCGTGAACGGCGTTATCGTCGAAAGTAGCCGCCATGGCGATCGCTTGCGGGAATACGGTCGCACGTCCGGCACGAGCCACGCCGTGAAGAGCCTCGTTCCACCAGTCGTAAGTCGGGATTCCCAAACGCTCGATGGCGGGGGTTACGTTCATCATTTGGCCGATTTTCTCCTCCGGTGTCAGTCGGGATAGTAAGTCGTCGATACGTTCTTCCAAGGGAAGATCCGGATTCCGGAAAGGGTAATCTTGTTGTTTTTCACTACAAGAGGCGGTGAGTAGGAGGGTGATCATCGCTACTGTCAGTTGTTTCATTTTCATGTTATTAAATTTTAGATATTGTTTATCTTACATTATTACTTATTGTAAACTATTTTAAGATAGATCGTTATCTTTGATATTGATGGAGCAAAACTACGATTTTAGAAGCATTTTTTCAAACAGGAACACTTAAAATAGGTTACTTTCGTGGTTATTCATTTAAAAGCCCTACTTTTGCCGTAACAGATTAAAAACACGAAAGAATGATGAAGAAGTATCTATTTTTGTTACTAATAGGGGCCGCTAGCCTGACGGCCTGCGGAGACGATGACGATCCCGTTGTTCCGGAATTGAATAAGCTAACGAAAGTTTCTTGTTATAAAGACGGAGCTTCAAGCCCGCTTTTTACCGCTGATATCAATTATATGAATGACGGGAAAATATCGAGTATATCTTTCCATGGAGATAAAGAGTTTCGTCTTTTCTCTTCTGACAACAAATATTTGATGATAGATATCTCTACCGGGGACGAACTAGGAGAATATATATTAAGTGGAAATGTGATCACGGCAAAGAACGTCTTGAGGAAAAATTCGTATGCGAGTAATGAGGTCTATGTGAGTGATGAATATAAGTATGGTTATTCCGGATCTAATCTGGTGTTGACCTCATGGGTAGCTCGTTGGCCGAAAGAAGACGGTCAAGGGTATGAGAGTGAGGATTACAGGGAATATGATAAGTTTTATTGGGAAAACGGGAATGTGGTAACTTTTTCTCGGAATCAGGATCGGATGGAGTATGAGTATAGTACGGTGGAGAGGCCTGAAAATTATCCTCTACGTGTGATCGGCTCTTTTGCTCCGGTTGATTTTGAAGCTGTGACTCCCTTGAACCTATTATATGGTGTTCAGAACCGGAATCTTCCGATCCGTGCCTACACCTATACGATCCCTAACCAGAGCGAGGTGAAAGCTGAGTACAAATACACCTATACCACCGTGGGAGATTATATAATGTGTATGACTATCGATGAGAATGACGGAGGAACCGCAAGCTCTTATAAGTATACTTTCGAGTATAATTTCGCCGTGAAGTAAGGAGACATGCCTTGTTTGGTTTAATTAACATACGCATATGCAGCATTTCCGCCCTAAAACGCATTTCTAATTTTATAGAATTAAAAGGTTGATTAGTTTAATTGATAAACTTAGAAAGGAAGTATTATGAACGGATTCTTTAATTTTAGGAAATTAGTTGTAGGTGTAATGGCGGCTACTTGTTTTATGGGATTTCAATCTTGCTTGGACGATGATGATGATTATCCTTACAGTAAAGTGTTGCCGAATGCGTTGGTGACGGTTAAGCCGGTCGATGATGGTTCATATTTTCTTCAATTGGATGATAGCACGACCTTGTTGCCTGTCAATATGACCTCTTCTCCCTTCGGGCAGAAGGAGGTGAGAGCGTTGGTGAATTTTGACGAGACGAACGAGTCTAGCGGAATTTACAGCAAGGCCGTAAATATTAATTGGATCGACAGTATCCTTACAAAACCAATCGCTCCGGATTTGGGGGTGACTAGCAACGATTCGATCTATGGCTCCGACCCTGTGGAGATTGTGAACGATTGGGTTACCATCGCCGAGGACGGATATCTGACACTCCGTTTCAGGACGATCTGGGGAGACCGCAATAAGGCTCATTTTGTAAACCTACTGACAGGCAAGGACCCGGAGAATCCTTATGAGGTAGAGTTCCGCCATAATGCTTATGGCGATGTATATGGCGCATATGCGGATGGACTGGTCGCTTTTAAATTGGATAGCCTTCCGGATACGAATGGTAAGACGGTTAAGTTGAAATTAAAATGGAAGTCATTCGATGGCGATAAGTCTGTGGAATTCAATTATTGTTCACGCAAGTCTACTCCGGCAAAAGCATCCATAGCTGCCGAGAGAAGCGCCTTAAATTTGAAATAGGTCGGTTTGATCGTTTAAATAGATGGGGATTTGGCAGGGAGTGAATCTCCCTTGCTTTTTGAAAGTTCTTTCCTAGTGATAGGGAAGGACTTTTTTTATGGATAGAAACAAAAAAGGACTCTAAGAAGAGTCCTTTTTATTCGTGGGCAGTGATGGATTCGAACCACCGAAGGCGAAAGCCAGCTGAGTTACAGTCAGCCCCATTTGGCCACTCTGGTAACTGCCCATTCCAATATATTTTCTTGAGCCTCTTGTCGGATTCGAACCAACGACCCCGAGATTACAAATCACGTGCTCTGGCCAACTGAGCTAAAGAGGCATCTGTTATTCGTTTGCGGGTGCAAAGGTAGTAATAATATCTTACGATGCAATAGCTGGAGGTATTTTTTTTCAAAAGGGAACGAAAAAAGCCGTCCGGGAAAACTCCCGGGCGGCTCTTCTCTACACGTAACTTACATCAAATTAAATCAATATCTCTTACCAACGGTTTCCCAGTCGATAATCCCCCACAATGCGTTCAAATGATCCGCACGGCGGTTCTGGTAATCCAGATAGTAAGAATGCTCCCATACATCGAATCCCATGATCGGAGTCAATCCCTTAACGACCGGGTTACTACCGTTGGGTTCTTTGGTAATTGAAAGTTTGCCGTCTTTATCTTTAGCCAACCATACCCATCCTGAGCCGAACAAGCCTGTACCGGCAGCCACGAACTCTTTCTGGAAGTTCTCGAACGATCCCCACGTAGACTTGATAGCCTCGGCTAGCTTACCCGTAGGCTCGCCACCTCCGTTCGGGGAGAATTGGGTAAAATATAGATTGTGATTCAATACTTGGCCGGCATTGTTGAAAATGGCTCCGTCAGACTCACGAACGATCTGCTCCAGCGGAGCGTTCTCGAATTTCGTGCCCTCAATCAGCTTATTAAGGGTATTTACATAGTTCAATAAATGTTTTCCGTAATGGAAATCAATTGTTTGTTTGCTGATAACTGGTTCTAAACCGTCGTTTGCGTACGGTAACTGGATTAACTCGAATTTCATAACTTCTTCTTTTTTATCTGTTATTTGACTATTTGTGATCATTAATAATAAACTTAAACATAATGTAAGCATTGTCTTCTAGTTTTTTATGTTGATTTACTATATAAACAGAGCCGAGGGGATGAAAGTTCTAGGTTCGGTGATGATTTTTTAGTGAAAATATGTTTGCGGCTAAAGTTTTATAGGGAAAACTATGCGTTATATATCGCGAAAGTTTCTATTTTTGTGCGCTCTTAAGCTTTTATTAATTAGTAAAACATATTTGTAGATGGTAAAGAAAGTTGGGAATTTAATTCCAAACACCTTTTTTATTACAAAAGGAAGTGGCGAATCAGACTTGGAGAAACACGCTGGTTCTTACCACATGGCTCTTTATGACGCCGGTATCTCTGATTTTAATATCATGACGTATTCGTCAGTGATACCCGCTACGGCACATCTGGCAACCATGGATGAACTAGACCTTCCTCCATTTGGTTCGGAAATGAAAACGATCATGGCTGTATCCCATGGATATCAGGATGAGTTCGTGTCTGCTGGTGTGGTTTACGCATGGATGTATAAGGATGAGAACTTCGACGAGAAGGTTGGTGGCCTTGTGTGTGAGGTCAGCGGACGTTACCGCATCGAGGAGCTTGAGTCTCGTCTGATCCGTGTTATTAACGATCTTCATCAGAAGACGTATGGGAAGTATTATCTTGGAGAGCTTAACTTTATCACCGAGGGAATTACGATCGAGAAACGCTATGGAACGGCGTTGGCCGCCCTTTGCTTCGTGGATTTCCTTCAACCGGAGATCGAGGAATAAGTCGTGTTGAGTATTTTTTGTGATATTTATAGAGCCGGTTCCTTTCAAGAGCCGGCTTTTTTGTTAACTTTGAGCAACAAAAAACATATAAATATTGTTTTCGTGATATGAAAAAGATAATTAATCCGTGGGAAGGGCTGGACGGTTATATGTGTTTCGGTTGCGCTCCGAACAATCCGCTGGGGCTGCATATGGAGTTTTTTGAGGATGGTGACGATATCGTGGCGTTCTGGAAGCCTCAAGGTACTTACCAAGGATGGCTGCGTACGTTGCACGGAGGTATACAGACTACGCTGATGGATGAGTTGGCCGGCTGGGTGGTCTTGAGGAAGTTGCAGACCTCCGGGGTGACTTCACGCCTCGACGCCAAGTTTATGAAGAGTATCTCTACGGACGAGCCCCAACTGACGATACGGGGACGGATGACAGACCGGAAACGGAACGCCATCTTCATAGAGACCGAGATCTATAACTCGGCGAATGAGTTGTGTACCCGTGCCGAGATGGTTTATTTCATCACCCCGCAAGAACGTGCGATGGAGGAGTTTGGTTTTTGCGGGTGTAAGACTGAGGATGAACATTAGTATAAATAAAAAGAAAAGTTAGGTTATTATGAAGTATGTTGGGGCTCACGTGAGTGCGGTCGGTGGGGTTGAGAATGCCCCCGTTAATGCCCATGAGATCGGTGCGAAGGCTTTTGCCCTTTTCACCCGGAATCAGAGGCAATGGAAGTCGCAGCCGTTGAAGGCGGACAGTATCCATTTATTTAAGGAGCGGTGTGAAGCGTACGGTTACGATCCGGGATGTATCTTGCCGCACGATAGCTATTTGATCAATCTGGGGAACCCGGACGCCGAGGGATTGCAGAAATCCCGTGACGCTTTTCTGGACGAGATGACACGCTGCGAGCAACTGGGACTGAAAATGTTGAATTTCCATCCCGGAAGCCATTTGGGGAAGATGGAGGTGGATACCTGCCTGTCTCGCATCGCCGAGTCGATCAATATCACGTTGGCTCAGACGAGTGGCGTATGTGCCGTGATAGAGAATACGGCGGGGCAAGGCTCGAACTTGGGATATACTTTCGAGCAGATCGCCTATATTATAAACGAGGTAGAGGATAAGAGTCGGGTGGGAGTATGCCTCGATACGGCGCACACGCTTGCCGCCGGTTACGATATAAAGACACCGGAGGGATTTGCCGAGACATTCCGTCATTTCGACGAGGTGGTCGGTTTTTCTTATTTAAGGGGTATGCACTTGAACGATTCTAAAAAGGAGCTGGGATCACGTGTGGACCGGCACGAGAGTATCGGTAAAGGCTTGATGGGCCTTGATACCTTCCGCATGATCATGGCGGACCCCCGTTTCGACAATATGCCCTTAATCCTAGAGACCCCGGACGAGGCGCTTTGGCCGGAGGAGATACAGCTTCTATATAAACAATTAAAATCTTGATTATATGTTCATTTTAATGCCTGTCATTTTTGTCTTAGGAATCCTCGCTATTGCCTTGGAGGATAAGATCAAAATAAATAAAGCGGCCATAGCGTTGTTCATGGCTATCTCTATGTGGATGATATTGATGTTCGATGCTTACAATATTTTCGTCGAACGCTCCAGTACGATCTTTCAAGAGTTCTTGACCCAGAACCCGGAGATGGCCAGCTTGCCCCCGCATGAGCAATTTATTAATTTTATATCGAACCGTGCGATTGTTTATCATTTAGGAAACGTCTCCGAGACGCTTTTCTTCGTGATGTGTTCCATGTTGATCGTGGATATCGTGGATAAGCATGGTGGTTTTAGGGCCGTGACCGGGTATATCCGTACGCCGAATAAACGTAAGCTGTTGTGGTATATAAGTTTCGCTACTTTTTTCTTCTCCGCCTTGTTGGATAACTTGGCAGCCGCTATCGTGATCATGGCGGTGTTGCGTAAGCTGGTACCGGATCGTACGGATCGTTTGAAATATGCCTGTATGGTGATTATAGCGGCGAACGCCGGTGGCTCATGGTCGCCGATTGGTGATGTGACGACCATCTTGCTTTGGGTCGGAAAGAATATCTCGGCGATGCATCAGATCTCTCACGTATTTATCCCTGCTTTGGTTAATATGTTGGTGCCGTTGACGATCGCCCATTTCTGGTTGTTCAAGAAAGGATCTACCTTGCGTGTGTTGAGCGAGGAGGAGCAAGGCGACGAGTACATACCAGAGATACCGAACCGCTCACGTCGGATGATCTTTGTGATCGGCGTGCTTTCCTTGGCGTTGGTGCCTGTCTTCCAGATGGTGACGAACTTGCCGCCGTTCTTGGGCGTCTTGCTGGGATTGGTGATCCTTTGGTTCTATACGGATTTGATGTATAGCAAGCTGCATATGCATGAGTCCCAGAAACTCCGTATTTCCCAATTGTTGCCGAATATCGATTTGGCTACGATCTTCTTTTTCTTGGGTATCTTGATGGCCGTGGGAGCGTTGGAGACCTCCGGGCAGTTGGGCATCATGTCCGCTTTCTTGGATAAGCATGTGCATGAGCCGTATCTGATCAGCTTCGTGATCGGCGCCTTGTCCTCCTGCGTGGATAACGTAGCCTTGGTAGCTGCTACGATGGGTATGTACCCGATCGTGGAGCAGGCGGCCGACTTATCGCCTTATGCCCAGTTCTTCGTATCGGACGGTGGTTTCTGGACCTTCTTGGCTTATTGCGCCGTGACGGGTGGTAGCATCTTGATCATCGGATCGGCTACGGGCGTTACGGTAATGGGATTGGAGAAGATCGATTTTATGTATTATACGAAACGGTTCTCTATCTTGGCGTTGATCGGCTATTGTTGCGGCGCCGGTGTATATATGCTTTTATTTGCTTAAAACTTTATTTATATGAAGAAGAGTTGGATTTTATTAACCGCTTGCGCCGCCCTGTTATCCGGGGTGGAGGCTATCGCCTGTACCGGTTTGCTGGTGGGCAAGAAGGCTTCGACAGACGGTTCGGTAATGATTAGTTATGCGGCGGACTCGCATTCCCTGTATGGGGAGATGTATCGTTGGCCCGCCGCTACATGGCCGAAGGGCGCCATGTTGGAAGTGAAGGAATGGGATACAGGGAAACCGCTGGGCAAGATCGCCCAAGTGGAGAAGACCTATTCCGTAGTGGGTAACATGAACGAGCATCAGGTGGCTATCACGGAGAGTACGTTCGGCGGACGCCATGAATTGGTGGATACGACGGGTATCATGGATTACGGTAGCTTGATCTACATCGCTTTGCAACGTTCCAAGTCGGCCCGTGAGGCGATTAAGGTCATGACGGACTTAGTAAAGGAATATGGCTATTACAGCAGTGGCGAGACGTTCTCTATCGCCGATAAGAACGAGGCTTGGGTGATGGAGATGATCGGTAAGGGACCGGGTAACAAAGGTGCCGTTTGGGTAGCGATCCGCATCCCGGACGATTGTATCTCGGCGCATGCCAACCAGTCCCGTATCCAGCAGATACCGTTTGACGATAAGGAGAATTGCATGTACTCGCCGGATGTGGTTTCTTTCGCCCGTGAGAAAGGATATTTCAAGGGAAAGGACGCTGATTTCAGTTTCGCCAAGGCTTATTGCCCGTATGATTTCAGCGCCTTGCGTGGATGCGAGGCTCGTGTATGGTCTTTCTTCCGTAAATATGATACCACGATGGATCAGTATATGGATTTTATCAAGGGTGATCCTTCCAAGGAGCCGATGCCTCTGTATGTGAAGCCGAATCGTAAGCTTTCCGTTCAAGACGTACAGAATGGCATGCGCGACCATTACGAGGGAACGGATCTGGATATGACGAAAGATGCCGGTGCCGGCTCGTATAAGGTTCCTTACCGCTGGCGGCCGATGACGTTCGAGGTAGACGGGCAGGAATATACGAATGAACGTGCCATAGCGACGCAACAAACGGGCTTCGTGATTGTTCCACAAATGCGTAACTGGTTGCCGGACGCTATCGGTGGTATCTTGTGGTTTGCCGTGGACGACGCTGATATGGCAGTCTTCACTCCTGTATATGGGTCGGTAACGGATGTTCCGGAGTGCTATCGGGTGGGAAACGGCGATTTGCTGAACTTCTCTTGGACTTCCGCTTTCTGGATTCATAACTGGGTGGCTAATATGGCTTACCACAAATATAGCTTCATGATTCAGGATATCCGTAAGGTACAGCAGGAGTTGGAGAATGGTTATCAAGAGACCGTACCGGCTATCGATAAGGCGGCTCAGGAGTTGTATGCCAAGGACCCGGCGGAGGCTGTCAAGTTCTTAACGTGGTATAGCACGACTAATTCAGACTCCGCTACCGCCCGCTGGAAGCAATTGGGTGAGTATTTGCTGGTAAAATACATCGATGGAAACGTGAAGAAAGAGGTGAACGGACAGTTCAAGCGTAATCCGTACGGCCAGCCCGCGTCTCCCGATTTTCCCGGATATGACGAGGACTATTACCGTAGCATCGTGAAGAGTGCCGGCGATCGACTGAAAGTAAAATAAATACCAATAATAATCTAATGTTGAACTAAACGAAAGAAAGCGTATGAAAAAGTTTGTAATGATGCTGATGTTAGCAGTCTTTAGTCTGGGAGCTTATGCGCAGACGCAGCAAGGACAATCTGCCGTGGGATTTAACATCGGTTATGGATTCGATTCGAAGAATGCCACGTTAGGAGTTGATTACCGCTATTGTATCACGGATGCAGTACGTTTGAGCCCCTCTCTTACTTATTTCGTAAAGAATGATAATCACAGCACTTGGGCGATCGACTTGAATGCTCATTATGTAGTGAAGTTAAGTGAGATGTTCGGTTTTTATCCATTAGCGGGGCTTAGTCTGTCCTTTTGGAATTGGGATGCGGGCCATGGCCTTTCTCATAACGAGACTCGTCTGGGAGCCAATATCGGTTTAGGCGGTGAGGTTTATGCTACCGACAATCTTTCGATAGGATTGGAGGTGAAGTATAATATCATCAAGGATTTCGATCAGGCCATGCTGGGTGTTCGCGTAGGATATAGTTTCTGATCCCAATATAGTCACAGCCCCACGGCAGTACTGCCGTGGGGTTACACCAGTACTGCTTCCGGCTCTCGCCGATACTGGTGTAGCCCATTGCCGGTACAGGCGTTTCCTTTATTCCTTCATTCCTTCACCGGCTCCTACACACACACACACGCACGTATACGCATACGCGTATTATTAATGTACGCATACATGTGTGTGGGTGTGTGTAAAGGGGTAGGTGAAGGAATGAAGGAAATAATCATTTCCTTTTTCTCGATTGCTTACCATCTCAAATAATCCTCGAACGTGACTTTCTCGAAATTGGGGATTACCTCATATACTTTATCTCTTAAAGATTCCGCCGGATTCGTCGTACTTAACCCGATGACACGCATCCCTGCGTCCTTCCCGGACTGTATGCCGTTGAAAGAATCCTCGAATACGATACAATCCTCGGGAGATACGTTCAAGTCTTTCGCCGCCAATAGATAACACATCGGATCGGGCTTACCTTGCGTGATGCGGTCGGCGGTCACTAGGGTATCGAATAGATTGTCCAGATGTAGAAGCCCGAAAGCCCGTTTCACCTTCGCGTTATCCGAGCTGGTAACCAAGCCTATCTGTACGCCGTGCTCCTTCAGCATACGGATGAACTCGATGGAGCCGGGCATGGGAGGCAAGGGCATCGTCTTCTCATACTCTGTAGATTCTTTGGTCACCATTTGGCGGAACTCCTCCGTATATCCGGAAAAATACTTCTCCAGAATATACGGTAGGGTCGTACCCTTTATAATATCAGCGAAATTATCGATACCTAAGCCATAACGTTTAGCGGCATCGTTCCAGAATAAATCGTAAATAGGTTCCGTATCTACTACTACGCCGTCAAAATCGAACAAGGCGGTCTTTAGTTGTTTCATATAAATAATCATTTAATATTTATATCGCGAAGATACGTCTATTTTTTATGAAATCGATTATCTTTGTGGACGCACACATTGCTTGATTATATACATTAAAAATAAATAAGACATGAAGACACTAGTAATTTGTACCGCCATGAGCGCTATGATCCTTTGCGCCTGCGGTGGAAAAAACACGCAAAGTACGGAAGAGACAGCTAAGGTAGTACCGATGGCCGTAATTACACCGGCGATCAATCAATTGACCGACCAAGAGAAAGCCGAGGGTTGGGCGCTCCTTTTTGATGGTAAGACAACGAAAGGCTGGCGTGGAGCGCACAAAGACGCTTTCCCGGATCACGGATGGATGGTGAAAGATGGCGAATTGATCGTGCAGAAATCCGACGGTAGCGAATCTACGAACGGAGGCGATATCGTTACGGAGGGTGAATATTCCGCCTTTGAGTTCAGCGTGGATTTTAAGATCACCGAAGGGGCCAACAGCGGTATTAAATACTTCGTGACCGAGCAAGAGAAGCAAAAAGGCTCCGCTTACGGCTTGGAGTTCCAGCTATTGGATGACGCTAAGCACCCGGATGCCAAGCTTTACACGACTTTCCCCGGTAGTCGTACCCTTGGAAGCTTGTATGATCTGAAGAAAAGCGAGAACATCCATTTCAACGGCGTAGGAGAGTGGAATACGGCCGTGGTGAAGGTATTCCCGAACAACCACGTAGAGCACTGGCTGAATGGTGTGAAGGTATTGGAGTACGAGCGTGGCAGCAAGGAGTTCCGTGATTTGGTGAAGGGCAGTAAATACGCTGATCCATCTTATAATGCGGGTGGTGCTTTCGGCGAGGCTCCGAAAGGACACATCCTTTTGCAGGATCATGGGGATGAGGTAGCGTTCCGCAATATCAAGGTGAAGGAGTTGAAATGATCGCCTCGTGACTAATTTTTCGTAACAAAAGGGTGCCGATTTAAAAAAAGTTGTTACTTTGCGGCGGATTTAGACTACTAACTTTAAAAGATAACAGACAAATACCATGATTTGGAACGAAACTATTGAATGTATGGACCGTGAGGAAATGCGGAAACTACAGAGCCTACGGTTGAAAAGAGTTGTTGAACATGCTTACCATAACTCCCCGTTTTATCGCAAGAAAATGCAGGAGATGGGCATTGCTCCCGACGATATACAGACAATAGATGATATAACGAAATTACCGTTCACGGTAAAACAAGACTTGCGTGATAACTATCCTTTCGGCTTGATGGCCGTGCCGATGTCCGAGATCGTCCGTCTGCATGCCTCTTCCGGTACGACAGGTAAGCCTATCGTCGTGGGATATACCCGTAAGGACTTGGGTATTTGGGCCGAGGTGGTGGCTCGTTGCCTGACCGCCTATGGTTTGACAAAGAACGATTCCGTGCAAGTATCCTATGGTTACGGAATGTTTACCGGAGGCTTGGGTGCCCATGCCGGAGTGGAGAATATCGGTGGTACGGTGATCCCGATGAGTAGCGGTAATACCCAGAAACAAATCCAGTTGATGCACGACTTCGGTGCGAAGGGTTTGGCTTGTACGCCCTCGTACGCCTTGTATCTGGCGGAGACCATCCACCAGTCCGGTATTCCCTTGGAGGAATTCCAGCTACGTGTCGGAGCGTTCGGTGCCGAGCCTTGGACGGAGAATATGCGTAAGGAATTAGAGACAAAACTAAATATCAAAGCTTACGATATCTATGGCTTGACGGAAATCTGCGGGCCGGGCGTTGGTGGCGAGTGTGAGTGCCAGAACGGTACCCACCTGTGGGAAGACCATTTCTTCCCGGAGATCGTGGACCCGAATACCTTACAACCGGTGGAACCGGGACAAGTAGGAGAGTTGGTCTTCACCACGCTTACGAAGGAGGGTATGCCGATGCTTCGTTACCGTACACGTGATTTGACCTCGCTGACTTACGAGAAGTGCGCCTGTGGACGTACGGCGGTTCGTATGGGACGTATTTTAGGTAGAAGTGACGATATGTTGATTATTCGTGGCGTAAATGTTTTCCCGTCTCAGGTAGAATCCGTAATTTTGGAGCTGCCGGAGTTTGAGGCGCATTACCTGATCGTGGTGGATCGTATGAACAATACCGATACCTTCCAGATACAGGTGGAGGTTCGCCAAGAATACTACTCGGACGAGATGAACAAGATGATCGCCTTGAAAAAGAAGATCGCCGCCCGCATGCAGAGCGTGATCGGTTTGCAACCGGACATCAAGATCGTGGAGCCGCGTAGTATCGAACGTAGTATGGGTAAGGCAAAACACGTGATCGATAAACGTAAGTTAGTATAACCTCTAAAAGATTAAGTACTATGTTAATAAAACAATTATCAATCTTTCTGGAAAACAAGAAAGGCCGTTTTACGGAAGTCGCCAAGATATTAGGGGAGGCAGGGGTCAATATGTCCGCTTTCACGGTAGCCGAGAATTCCGATTTCGGTATCCTTCGCCTAATCGTATCCGATACGGAGAAAGCGATATCCGTGCTTCGTGAAAAGTTATACGCTGTAAGCGTGGCCGACGTGGTATGCTTGCATTGTCCCAACCAGCCGGGAGCCTTGGCAAAGGCGATGGATATCATTACCTCGGCCGGGATCTTCATTGAATATATGTACGCTTTTTCTCAAGGCGACGCTGCTAACGTGATCATCCGTCCGGACGATGTCAATAAGTGCGCGGAGGTTTTGAAAGCGAATAAATTGGAATTGATCGCTGCTAGCGATTTATATAAGTTGTAAATATTAACGTTTTGGGTTTCATTTATTCGCCTAAAAGCACTAATTTTGCACGCTAAAAGTATGTGAATGAAAAAGGTTGTATTTTTACTGATGATGATGACAGTACTATTATCCTCTTGTGGAGAGTATAATAAGATACTGAAGAGCACGGATTACGAATTGAAATATTCGTACGCGAAGAAATACTTCAACGCGAAGCAATACTCGAAATCCGCTACTCTGCTGGATGAACTGGTTACAATCTTTAAAGGAACAGCTTATGCCGAGGAGTCCTTGTACTTGTTGGCGCAAAGCTATTACGGTCAGAAAGATTATCAGACGGCTTCGCAATACTTCGAGACCTATTATACGACCTATCCGAAAGGGGAGTTTACGGAATTATCCCGTTTCTATTCCGGTTATGGTTTGTATCTGGACTCTCCGGATCCCCGGTTAGACCAGTCGCAGACGTATAAGGCGATCGAGCAGTTGCAACTTTATTTGGAGTATTATCCGCAAAGTGAACGGGCCGAGGAAGCGCAGAACATCATGTTCGAGCTTCAGGAGAAGTTGGCTTACAAGGAATTGATGGCCACCCGCTTGTATTTCAATCTAGGTACCTATATGGGGAATAACTTCCAGTCTTGCGTGATCACGGCGCAGAACGCCTTGAAGAATTACCCGTATTCCAAGTATCGTGAGGAATTCATGTTCCTTATCATCCGTGCGAAGTACGAGTTGGCGCTAGTATCCGTAGAGGAGAAGTTGCAGGGCCGTTACCGGGATGTGGTTGACGAATATTACAACTACATGAACGAGTATCCGGAAGGTAACTACGTAAAGCAGGTAACGAAGTTCTACGACTATGCCAGCAAGCGAATTACAGATGCATATTAAGCGAATTTAATCAATAAAACGAAAATGGATTACAGAAAATCAAACGCTCCTACCAATACGGTAACCCGTGACATGATGAAGTTAAGTGAAGAAACGGGTAACGTATATGAGACAGTCGCTATCATTTCAAAACGGGCGAATCAGATTAGTGTTGAGATGAAACAAGATCTGGAAAAGAAACTTCAAGAGTTCGCTTCTTACAATGACAACTTGGAGGAAGTCTTTGAAAACCGTGAGCAGATCGAGATTTCACGCTACTATGAGAAACTTCCGAAATCAACGTTGATCGCCGCTCAAGAGTACGAGGATGGCAAGGTTTATTACAAGAATCCTGCTAAAGAGAAGAATAACTTCTAAGAAGAAATATTTTTGAACATCGGAAAGGCTGACCCTCAAATGAGTCGGCCTTTCCATTTAAAACGAACTAATTACCATGTTACAAAGAATACAAACTGTTTACCTGCTAATTATCGTGGCGCTTACGGTCGCTACCTTATTCTTGCCGTTGGCCGTGTTGCAACAAGGAGACGCTCTCTTTTCGTTCGATGCTAGCGGGTTGAGCACGATGATCGGTGAGCCGGAATTACTATACCCGGCATGGGGCTTATTTGCCTTGACTGCTATCATCGCTATCATTGCCTTAGTGACGATCTTCTTATATAAGAAAAGAATCCTGCAAATCCGTCTTTGCGTGTTCAACGCATTGCTGATATTGGGCTTTTATGGTTTCTTTGCCTTCTTGATCTATTCCTTGAAGGGGGATATGGAAGGTGCCAGCGTAAGTGTTAAGATCGCTCTTTCCTTCCCGTTGGTCAATCTGATCTTGGATTATCTGGCGATCCGTAATATCGGGGCCGATGAGGCGCTGGTACGTTCCTTGGATCGTTTGCGTTAAGGCTTTCCGGATAAATCATTGGGTATAAGATATTAGGTAAGGGACTCTTTTTGTCAAGGGCCCCTTATTTTATGTCCGGAAAAGTATAATACATAAGACAATATTATTTTGTATATGAAACAATATTGTTTTTCGGTGAAATATATCTACTTTCGTAGAATACAAATATCCGTTGCCTATCATGAAGAAGACTCAGTTTATTCCCATCGCTTTATTGTCGGTATCGGCGGTAGCGAACGCCCAGAGTGCCAGTCGTCCCCCGAATATCATCCTGTTCTTGGTGGATGATATGGGATGGGAGGATACGTCCTTACCTTTTTGGATCCAAAAGACGCATTATAATGAGGTATATGAGACCCCGAACATGGAGCGATTGGCGAAAGGGGGCATGATGTTTACCCAAGCCTACGCTAGTAGTATCAGCTCGCCTACCCGTTGCAGCTTGATCACGGGGACGAACGCCGCCCGTCACCGGGTTACGAACTGGACACTTTTTAAGGATAAGACGACCGACCGGGAGAGTGATGTGCTAACCCTGCCGGATTGGAATTATAACGGCGTGGCCCAAGTGGGTGGGACGAATAATACGTTTGTGGGTACTTCATTCGTGCAGATATTGAAGAATAACGGATATCACACGATCCATTGCGGCAAGGCGCATTTCGGGGCGATCGATACCCCGGGGGAGGACCCGCATCATTGGGGATTCGAGGTCAATATAGCCGGGCATGCCGCCGGAGGTCTCGCCAGTTACCTCGGCGAGAATAATTACGGGCATACCAAGGATGGTAAACCTTACGCTCCGAACGCTATCCCCGGATTGGAAAAGTATTGGGGAAGCGACACCTTCGCTACGGAGGCCCTAACGCAGGAGGCGATCAAGGCGTTGGACAAGGCTAAGAAATATAACCAGCCGTTTTACCTATATATGTCTCATTATGCGATCCATATCCCGATTGATAAGGACAAGCGTTTCTACCAGAAATATATCGATAAGGGGTTAACGGCTAAAGAGGCGGCTTACGCTGCCTTGATAGAGGGTATGGATAAGAGTCTGGGCGATTTGATGGACTGGTTGGAGAAGAATGGCGAGGCGGATAACACGATCGTGATCTTCATGAGCGATAACGGTGGTCTTTCCAGCGAGCCCGGATGGCGTGACGGCGAGATCCATACACAAAACTATCCCTTGAACAGTGGTAAAGGCTCCGCCTATGAGGGAGGAGTCCGTGAGCCTATGATCGTGCGTTGGCCGGGGGTGGTGAAGCCGGGAAGCAAATGTGATAAATACTTGATTATCGAGGATTTCTATCCAACTATCTTGGAGATGGCAGGCATAAAGGGGTATAAGACCGTACAGCCGATAGATGGCGTCAGTTTCATGCCTTTATTAAAAGGTACGGGAGATCCTTCCGTGGGACGTAGCTTATTCTGGAACTGCCCGAATATATGGGGTAATGACGGGCCGGGAATCGGTCCGACTTGCTCGGTTCGTAATGGAGACTGGAAACTGATCTATTATTACGAGACGGGGAAGAAGGAATTGTTTAATATCACGGAGGATATAGGGGAACATAATGACGTGGCAAGGCAGCATCCCGATATCGTAAAGCGTCTGTCCGGGGAATTGGGTACGTATTTACGGAAAGTGGACGGGCAACGTCCGTCGTTTAAGGCGACAGGCAAACCGGTTCCTTGGCCGGATGAGATATATTAATTAAAAAAAGAAAGAGCATATGGAGTTTTACAAAGCGGAAGAGAATCGCTATGCGGATATGATATATCGGCGGTGCGGACGGAGCGGTATCTTATTGCCGGCCGTTTCCTTGGGATTGTGGCACAACTTTGGTAGTGTGGATGTGTTCAGTAATTTTATCCAGATCGCTCACGCCGCATTCGATCATGGCGTGACTCATTTCGACTTGGCGAATAACTATGGTCCGGCCTACGGATCGGCGGAGGAGAATTTTGGCCGGATATTGAAGAAGGGCTTGGGCGCTTATCGGGATGAGATGATTATCTCTACGAAGGCGGGCTACGATATGTGGCCGGGACCGTATGGGAACTGGGGAAGCCGTAAATATTTAATGGCTAGCTTGGATCAGAGCTTGAAACGGATGGGACTGGAATACGTGGATATCTTTTACTCCCATCGTCCGGACCCGGAGACTCCGATCGAGGAGACGATGGGGGCCTTGGCTGATATCGTCCGGCAAGGAAAGGCTTTGTATGTAGGTATCTCCAACTATGATGCGGACCAGACCCGTAAGGCCTTGGCCGTACTGAAAGAACATAAGGTGCCTTGCTTGATTCACCAAGCCCGCTATTCGATGTTCGATCGTTGGACGGAACCGGATTTATTGCCTGTATTGAAGGAAGAGGGTGTGGGTATGATAGCGTTCTCGCCGTTGGCGCAAGGCTTGCTTACGGATAAGTATTTGCGTGGAATTCCGGAGAATTCCCGTGCGGCGAAATCGACCGGTCATTTGCAGACCTCTCAAGTTACCCCGGAGGCCGTGGAAAAGGCCCGTAAGCTAAACGAGGTAGCCGCCCGCCGTGGACAGACCTTGGCGGAGATGGCGCTCGCTTGGTTATTAAAGGACGAACGGGTAACTAGCGTATTAATTGGCGCCAGCTCTGTCGCCCAATTAATGGATAACCTGAAGGCGTTAGATAATATCTCTTTCTCCGGGGAAGAATTGCAGGAGATAGAGAACATCTTAATATAACGTGAATCGTATCCGATTGTAGAGACGGGGCGTGCCCCGTCTCATCCCCTCAAAAGAGTATTTAAAGTTACTATTAGATGGTGGAAGACGGGGCACGCCCCGTCTCTACAAGCCTGTATAAATTTTAGAATAAATGAAACCGTTCTTATATCAAGTAGCGTCTCTTTTTTACGAGAAATGGGGGGCGGAGGTCAGTTGTCTGGCCTTTGTTTTCCCAAACCGGCGTACGGGGCTTTTCTTCCAGAAATATCTCTCGGAGGTAGCCGATACCCCCCTTTTCTCTCCGACAATCCTTACGATCAACGATCTCTTTATCCAGTTGAGCGGAAAACAATCCGCCGACCGGATCAGTATGCTTTTTACCCTGTACGACATCTACATCCGCCAAAGCGGTTCCACCGAGACTTTCGATGAATTCCTGTATTGGGGCGAGATGTTGCTCAACGACTTCGACGATATTGATAAGTACATGGCAAATGCCCGCATGCTATTCAGTAACGTGACGGACCTACGGGAGATAGAGAATGATTTCGATTTCTTAAGTGATGAGCAGATCGCCGCTATCCGTAGTTTCTGGTCCAGCTTTTATCCCCGGGGCGATACGCCGAACCAGCAACAGTTCTTGGCGGTCTGGCAAGTGCTATACGATCTCTATGAGGAATTCCGTGCGACCTTGGCCGCCGAGGGAAAAGGCTACGAGGGCATGATCTTCCGGGAGGTCGTGGAAAGCATGGAACGGGGCGAGTCTCCGGATTTACCTTACGAGCAAATTGTCTTCGTCGGTTTGAACGCCTTGTCCGTATCGGAAGAACGTTTCTTAGCCCAGTTGCAGAAGCGGGAGATAGCGGATTTCTATTGGGATTATGTATCCGATAAGGTAACCGATCCGGATAATAAGGCTTCTTACTTCGTCTCCCGTAACTTGAAGAGCTTCCCTTCCTCGATGAAATTACCCCCCGAGGAGAAGGTAAAGACTGAGATCGAGGTGATCGGCATCCCTTCCGGTATCGGGCAGGCCAAGCACGTCTACACCCTGTTGAGCGATTGGTGCAAGGAAGCGGAGATGAGCTCGGAAGAAGCCCTGCGTACGGCGGTGATCTTGCCCGATGAGCATCTGTTGATCCCGGTGCTGAACGCCATACCGGAGCAAATCCGGCGTATCAACGTCACGATGGGTTATCCCTTGGCGGGAACCCCGGTCGCCTCGTTGATCGAGTATATCTTGGCGTTGCAGAAGAACGTACGCTACATAGACCGGAATCCGTTGTTCTATTTTCGTGACGTGCTGCCGGTATTGAACCATCGCTACATCCTCTCCACCTCACCGGAGATTATTTCCTCCTTAGTGAAAGAAATCACGGAGAACAACAAGATCTATATCTCGCATACGGAGTTAGGGAAAACGCCTTTGCTAGAAATCCTGTTCACGCCGGTGACAGGGGTGGAGGCCTTCTCGGACTATCTGATCAAGGTGTTGGAAGAGCTGAACAAGGTTATGTCCGCCCTTTCCGATGAAGAAGAGGAGGACGCTACCCTACGGACGAACGATTTGGAGCAAGAGTTCATCTTCCATTATTTCACCACGGTAAACCGCATGAAAGAGGTAATGAAAGACGCTCGTATAGAGATGAAAATAGATACCTTCTTCCGCCTATTGAAGCGGGTGACTGATACGATCACGATCCCCTTCCACGGCGAGCCGCTTTCCGGCCTCCAGATTATGGGTGTGCTCGAGACCCGTGCCTTGGATTTCGACCGTCTGATTATCTTATCCATGAACGAGGGTATTTTCCCGCAGCGGAAAGCGGCGAACTCCTTTATCCCTTATAACCTACGCAGGGGTTTCGGGTTGCCTACCTACGAGCATCAAGATAGCGTATGGGCCTACCATTTCTATCGTTTGATAGAGCGTGCCAGCCACGTGAGCCTTTTATACGATACCCGCAGCAACGGATTGCAGACGGGAGAGGTAAGTCGCTTTGTTCACCAGCTGCATTATCATTACGAGGTGCCGATGCGAGATAAATTGGTGGTCTATAACGTATCTTCCTCCAAGACCCCGCCATTGGCCGTGCCGAAAAGGGAGGATATCATGCGCCGTTTAGACGCTTACCGGAAAGGGGGGAGCAAGGCGATCTCGGCGAGCGCTATCAATACGTATCTGGATTGCCCGTTGAAATTCTATTTTTCCGTCGTGGAAGGCATTCGAGAGGAAGAGGAGGTGAGCGAGACGATCGAGAGCGATGTATTCGGAAGTATCTTACATAAAGTGATGGAGGAGCTTTACAAGCCGTTCCAAGGGAAGATGGTTACCGTGGATTTGCTGAAAGCGATCCGTAAGGATACGGCCTTGCTTACCGGAGCTATCGCCCGGGCTTTCGCCAGCGAGTTTTTCAAGACAGAGGTGGTTCGCTCCCTTACCGGACAAAACTACCTGATCGGCGAGATGATCCGCAAATACGTGGAGAAAATCTTGGAGCGTGACGGCAAGCTGACCCCTTTCGTTTACATCGAGTCCGAGCGTAAGATAAACGGTCTGATCAGCCTTTCCGACCATTCCGAGATCCGGTTGAAAGGCTTTATCGACCGTGTGGACGAGGTTCGCGACGCTATCCGTATCATCGATTACAAGAGCGGTAGCGGAACTACGACTTTCAGTAGTATCGAGAGCCTATTCAACAAGGAGGAGAAAGATCGTGCGAAAGCCGTGATGCAGGTATTCATGTATTGCTGGATGTACGCCCATCTCACCGAGAACAAAGGAAAGACGATACAACCGGGCATTTATTACGTCCGTTCCCTTTTCGCCGATCCGTTCGACCCATCTGTCTACCACCGTATCGAACGGGGGAAGTCGGAGAAGGTAGAGGATTTCTCCGGTTATGCCCAAGCGTTCGAGGAGGGGTTGCGAGGCTGCTTGGACGAGATCTTCAATCCAGAAATTCCCTTTACGCAAACCCCTACGGGGAAGGCTTGTTCTTATTGTCCGTTCAAGGGTATTTGCGGTAAGTAGCATTTGTCCCGGTACTTCTGGGAGAGTACCGGAGTACTCCTTGTAAAGTACTGTGGTATTTCTCCGGATAGTACTGGAGTACTCCTTACAAAGTACTGCGGTACCTCTTAGGCAGTACTGCGGTACCTCTTGCGAAGTACTGAGGCGAGGCTTACTGATGAGGAAGCAATTCCACTATCTTTTCCAAAAAGATCTGATCTGTCTCATTAAAACTGTCTAATTTGTCGCTGTCTATATCCAGAACGGCGATTACCTTATCCTCCCATATCACCGGAACCACGATCTCCGAGCGTGAAGCGGAGCTACAAGCGATATGTCCCGGGAAAGCGTCTACGTCCGGTACGATGATCGTACGGGTCTCTTTCCAGGCCGTGCCGCATACCCCTTTTCCGTATTTTATACGTGTACAGGCGATAGGGCCTTGAAAAGGCGCTAATACCAACTGATTGTCTATGACCCGGTAGAAACCTACCCAAAAGAAACCGAAAGTCTGCTTGAGTGCTGCGGCGATGTTCGCCATGTTAGCGATTAGGTCGGTCTCGTTACCTACCAATGAGGCGATTTGCGGGAGCAACGTCTCATACATTTCCTGTTTATCACCGTTTTTAATCCGTAGTTCCTCTGCCATATTTAAACTATTATAAGGTCGCGAATATAAAGAATAAATCGAAATATCCGTATCTTTGCGGCATGACAAAACAAAATTCTCCATTGGTATTAGGGACCGAGCCTATCGGTAAATTACTTACGCAATATGCGATTCCTGCGATTATCGCAATGACAGCTTCTTCTTTATATAATATGGCCGATAGCATTTTTATTGGCCATGGAGTGGGGGCGTTAGCGATTTCCGGCCTAGCCTTGACCTTTCCGTTGATGAACTTGGCGGCCGCCTTCGGTTCGTTGGTGGGAGTCGGCGCCTCTACGTTGGTGGCCGTGAAGCTGGGGCAGAAAGATTATGAGGGGGCGAATAAGGTGTTGGGGAATGTGTTGATCTTGAATGTGGTTTTGGGTGTCGCTTTCACGATCGCTTTCTTGTTCTTGCTTGATCCCGTGCTGTACTTTTTCGGTGCTAGTGAGAACACGATCTCATATGCCCGTGATTATATGCGGATTATTCTGTATGGCAATGTGGTTACGCATATGTATCTGGGATTAAATGCGGTCTTGCGCTCCTCGGGCTTCCCGAAGATGGCGATGTATGCTACGTTGGCGTCGGTCGTTATCAATTGCGCCTTGAATCCGTTGTTTATCTTTGGGTTTGGATGGGGTATAAAGGGGTCGGCTTGGGCGACGGTGATCTCGCAGGTGATCTCGCTTACCGGGCAGTTGATTCATTTCTCGGGACCGAAACAACTCCTTCATTTCAAGAAAGGTATTTATAGGCTGCGCTCGGAGATCGTGAAAGGTATCTTGTCGATCGGTTTATCTCCGTTCTTGATGAACCTTTGTTCCTGCTTGATCGTGATCCTTATCAACCGGGGATTGAAAGAGCATGGGGGAGATATGGCGATTGGCGCTTATGGTATCGTGAACCGTATCGCTTTTCTTTTCGTGATGATTATCATGGGATTTAATCAGGGTATGCAACCGATAGCCGGTTATAATTATGGTGCCCGGCTCTATTCCCGGGTGACGGACGTGACCCGGCTGACGATGCGCTGGGCGGTAGGAGTGGCTACGCTGGGGTTCTTGCTTTGCCAGTTGGTGCCGTCGTGGATCGTCCGTATGTTTACGAGTGACGGAGAGTTGATCAGTGCCGCCTCTTATGGCCTGCACATCGTCTTCGCCGTATTCCCGATCGTGGGCTTCCAGATGGTGGCGACTAACTTCTTCCTTTCCATCGGCATGTCTAAGAAAGCGATCTTTCTCTCCTTGACCCGGCAGATGCTCTTCTTGATACCCTGTTTAATCCTCCTCCCCCCGTTATTCGGAACTCTCGGTGTCTGGATCAGTATGCCTATCGCCGACACGGTGGCGGCGATCGTGACAGCGATCGTGCTTGTGAAACAATTTAAACAATTCAAATATGGAACATAACGTGATATTACCTGCGGAATGGTATCCGCAAAGTGCCGTGCAGCTTACGTGGCCGCATGAGAATACGGATTGGGCCCCGATATTGGACGAGGTGATTCCTTGCTTCGTGGCTATCGCCAAGGAAGTGATCAAGCGAGAGAAGTTATTGATTGTCTGTCCGGACGAGACCGCCGTACGTGAACAATTGGGTGAGGTTGATTACGACCGTGTCATTTTTCGTGAGATGAATACGAACGATACGTGGGCACGGGATCACGGGGGAATTTCCGTCTTCGATGAGGGAACGCCCATGCTTTATGATTTCGTGTTCAATGGCTGGGGAATGAAGTTTGCCGCCAATCATGATAATTTGATTACCCGTAATCTTTGTCATATGAAGACCTTCTCCGACGAGGTGGTGCCCGCTAATATGCAACCTTTCGTGCTGGAAGGCGGTAGTATCGAATCGGATGGGAAAGGTACGTTGATGACTACCGTTGAGTGTCTGGCATCCGTAAACCGTAATGAGTATTTGCAACAAGAGGAATTGGAACGTTATTTGAAAGACATATTTGGCTTGGATCGTATCCTTTGGATTACCAGCGGTTATTTAGCCGGGGACGATACGGATAGCCACGTGGATACTCTCGCCCGTTTTTGTAGCGAGGATACGATCGCTTATGTCCGCTGCGAGGATGAGGAAGACGAGCATTATGAGGAACTGAAGGCGATGGAGGAGGAGATCAAGGAGTTTACTAGGGCGAATGGTGAGCCTTATCGTCTGATTCCACTTCCGATGGCGGATCAGGTGGAATGGGAAGGGGAACGCTTGCCCGCTACCTACGCTAATTTCCTGATCATGAATGGGGCCGTATTGGTTCCGTTCTATGACTCACCGAAGGATGAGATCGCTAAAGCGGCTTTGCGGGAGGCGTTCCCGGACCGTGAGATCGTGGGTATCAATTGCCTTCCGCTTATCAAGCAACACGGTTCCCTGCATTGCGTAACGATGCAGTATCCGGAAAGCTTTATCGAATAACAACTACAACCAATTAAATATGAAAGTAGGATTAATACAACAAAAGAATACCGCTGATAGAGCGGCGAATATAGAGAAGCTAAAGGTAAATATCCGTAAAGCTGCCCGGGAGGGAGCGGAATTGGTCGTCTTGCAAGAACTGCATAACGGCCTGTATTTCTGCCAGACGGAAGATACGAGTATGTTTGACTTGGTGGAGACGATCCCCGGCCCATCGACGGAAACCTTCGGTGCCTTGGCGAAAGAATTGGGTATCGTCTTGGTGCTTTCCCTTTTCGAGAAGCGTGCCCCGGGCCTGTACCATAACACGGCCGTCGTCTTGGAAAAAGACGGTACGATCGCCGGAAAATACCGCAAGATGCATATCCCGGATGACCCCGCTTATTACGAGAAGTTCTATTTTACCCCCGGTGATTTAGGCTTTGAGCCTATCAATACCTCTGTGGGGCGTCTTGGTGTGTTGGTTTGCTGGGATCAATGGTATCCGGAAGCAGCCCGTTTGATGGCTATGCGTGGCGCCGAGATGTTGATCTATCCGACCGCTATCGGCTGGGAAAGTAGCGATACGCAGGAAGAGAAGGACCGTCAGTTGGGTGCGTGGGTGACCATACAGCGGGGACATGCCGTGGCGAACGGACTCCCGGTCATTTCCGTAAATCGTACCGGGCATGAGCCGGACCCTTCGGGACAAACGGGCGGTATCCGGTTTTGGGGAAACAGTTTTGTGGCCGGTCCCCAAGGTGAGCTATTAACCGTATTCCCGAATGACGAGGAGGAGGTACGTGTGATAGAGATCGACAAGACTCGCAGTGAGAACGTGCGTCGTTGGTGGCCTTTCTTCCGGGATCGCCGTATCGATGCGTTTGGTGGTTTGACAGAACGATTTTTAGTATAATGACCGAATACACGCAAGAAGAGGCCGTCTTCCGCATGAACGAAATGGGGAAAGCGGGACGGCCTTTCCTTTTTATCATTGATTATAAACGAGAGCGGATCTACGTGGAGAGTCCGAAAGAGATCGCTCCCTCCGAGTTATTGTACGATTTGAACGGCTTTACGAATACAAATCATGAATGTAACTTGCGGGATTCCTCTCATCTTATATCCGGAGAACCTGTTGAATGGCAACCCTCGTATGTTTCTTTCGAGGAGTATGCCCATTCATTCGAGACCGTTTCCCGGCATATCCATGCGGGTAATTCTTATTTGGTAAACTTGACATGCGCTACTCCGGTATATACGAACCTCTCCTTGAAAGATATCTTTTACCATTCCAAGGCGATGTATAAGCTTTGGATGCGGGATCGTTTCGTGGTATTCTCGCCCGAGATATTCGTGCGGACGCGGGATGGTCTCATCTATTCGTATCCCATGAAAGGTACGATCGACGCTACGCTGCCCGATGCCCGGAGATGTATCCTTGATGATCCCAAGGAAGCGGCGGAGCATGCCACGATCGTGGATTTGATCCGGAATGACTTGAGTATCGTAGCCTCCGAGGTTTGTGTTCCCCGGTATCGTTATATTGATGAATTGCGTACGCATAACGGAAGTTTGTTACAGGTCAGTTCTGAGATAAGAGGCCGGTTGCCGGAGGGATGGAACGGCCATGTCGGGGAGATTTTGTTCAGCCTCTTGCCTGCCGGCTCCATCACGGGCGCTCCCAAGAAAAAGACCTTGGAGATCATCGCCGAGGCGGAAACCTATGAGCGAGGCTTCTATACGGGGGTGATGGGGTATTTTGACGGCCAAGATTTAGACAGCGCCGTGATGATCCGTTTTATGGAACAAGTCTCTCCCCGTTCGTTTATTTTCAAGAGCGGTGGGGGAATCACCTCTAAAAGTGAGGTGAGATCGGAGTATAACGAGATGAAACAAAAAGTATATGTGCCCATCTATTGAGACCTTATCTGGGAGTCCGTTTGTGGAGACGATCCGTATCGAGAAGGGACGGATACATAACCTTCCGTACCATAATGCCCGGATGAACCGTACCCGCAGGGAGCTATTCGGAGCGAGAGAAGAAATTGATCTCGCGGGTTATATTCATCCGGGGCCTCATCAAGAACGTACCAAATGCCGGGTGGAATATACCCGTGAGGTCTTAAAGGTAGAATACGTTCCTTACCGTATGCGTCCGGTTCATTCCTTGCGATTGGTTACATGCGATGAGATCGATTATTCCTATAAGAGTACGGATCGTCAATGCCTAAATGATTTATTCGCCCAACGAGCGGGACATGACGATATCTTGATAATCCGTGACGGTTTGCTGACCGATACTTCCATTTGTAATGTCGCCCTTTGGAATGGCACCTCTTGGATCACTCCCGCACGCCCTTTGTTATGCGGTACGATGCGTGCTTACTTATTGGATAAAGGCTTGGTACAGGCCGGGGATATCCCGGTAGGGGATCTGCCTAAGTATACCCGGATCCGTCTGTTTAACGCCTTGATCGGGTTCGGTGAAATCGATGAGATCACGCGTATATACGTATGACCCTACGCGAGTATCGGCGTGGCCCTGTGCCTATATAGGTAAGGGGTTACACCGATATCCGTGTGGCCTCTTACCTATATAGGCATGAATCAAGGTGTTTCCTAGAACAATATATCCACCTCCATATTGCTGATCCATTCTACCGGACGGCCGGCCACCTTATTGCAAGTGACGGCGAATTTCAAGGGGAGGATAATTCCCAACGGAATGCGTAACCATCCCGGCATATTGAAATTATGGACACCGATCAGGGAACCTAGCTGGATACCGACCGAGGGAGCTACCAAGAAACGGGTCTCGTCATTACGGCGGTCTATACCCATCTCGAAATAACTATACAGGCCGAGGAAACGTTTCGGGGAAACGAATATATCCATGTTATAATTGGCGCCCGCCTTCACGTTCCAGTTCTTGATCGTGTAGGAGGAGGAAGGGGCGTGCATATAATAACCGGAGATCGTAGGGGATACCCAATGAGCGATGTCGCCCGGCTCCATGATCATGCCTTTCCCTTTCCCGAACTTATGCCAATTGATCATGCTGACGTTCAAGCGACCGCCATACGTCATGACACCGTCCCGGTTGCTATGGATCGGCGTACCGATCAGGAACATGAAAGAGTTGGCTACCCTCGACCGGATAAAGTTGCGGGTAAAAGGCTTTTGTACGATCAGCTGTAGCTCATCCTTGCGGCCGGCGACAGAAGCTTCCAAGGGGACGTCATCCAGATCCGTCCCGAAGGGGATCGGGAAATCCTTGATTACCGGGAAACGATCGTAGACGAACTGGGGCAGGTCGTCTCGTTCGGAAGGGATCTCGTTCAAGATATTCTCGCCTGATCCTTCCAAAGCATTCTGGTAAGCTTTCCAGACTTCTACGATAGACTCGCAGGTGGCGGTCACGACTTGGTAGAATACTTTCGTCTCCCGCTCGTAGCTATCGCCTTTCTCCAAGGAATAAGGGTGCTTCTCCGTGACCCGGATATGCCGGTAATCATCGGCCTCGTTGTACTCCATCATGTTTTGGTTCAAACGTTTATCGCCGTAAGCGCTCCAAGTCTCACCCTTTAGGTTGGCAGTCTGTACGGGGATGGTATTGTAGAAATCGTGCAGGCTCTTATTGTTGGATACGGCGGAGGCGGAGAAGCCCCTACGTACCATTTGGTGTCCGGAGGCGAAGGAGTCTTGTAGGAAATGCTCGGCAAAAGCCTCGTACATCGTGGCGTAGAACATAAGGTTGCTCGCCATTTGCGTATCTCCTTTACACATCTCCTTGCCTGCTTCTTGCGCTAGATAGATGGCGAAGATGTGGATGCAGAAATACTTGCTCATGGAGGGCAACTGATTTAATTTATCGAAGACCTTGTTTACTTCCGAGGGGCGTTGAAGGCGGCGGATCAGCTCGGGGTCGATCATCTTCAGATGCTCGTTCAATCCCTTGCCATAGGCGTAGAAGTGGGAGAGGTCCTTGATCGCCAGGATACCGTAAGCCAGATTGATGTCGAGCAGCTCCTTGCTGTTGGCTCCGGTGAGGAACTCGTTCATGGCTTGTGTCTCCAAAGCCAGCGTACGGTTCGTCTTGGAGAAATGGGTCTGCAGGCCTGTCTCCAAGAGCATGGGATTTTCCACATGGTCGCCGGCCAATCCGCAAAGCGTACCGTAGGTTACGATATTCGGCAACTGCGTCAGCTCATTCATGGCGTAGGCGTTCGAGCCGGGCATATGCGACATGTTGAGGATCTGCAGCAAGGCGCTATCGGCGACGGCCTCGTTGGGGAAGATCCCGTTTTCCACCAGATAACGCGGGAGAAGGCTCATGGCACGGTCGCCGATCTTACGATGCTCGGCGAAATCCCATGCGAAGGCCGAACTTGTTATTGCGCTGATACCCATAAGTAGGCATCCGCGGTGAAGAAGTTGTTTAATAGTGTTTCTCTTGTTCATATCTATACTTGTTTATAATTATCTGAATAACTCAAGCGCGAACTTCAATCCGACGCTTTGATACTTGAACTTCTCGAAGCCTAGGAAAAGCGCTATATGAAAAAGGTCGCTACCGATACCATACCCGAGCTCGCTGTAATTCGGCAATACGGGAGTCCATAGTTGGCTGAGGTAGAAACGTTCGGACACGAGGTATTTATGCGCCTTGGGATTGGGCTTGAGGAATCGCAATAGAATGAATGGACTCTCGTACATGAGGTGCCCTTGAATATATTTGTCGGAGGCATTGCACCAATCCCCACCTAGATTATGAAAGATCCCGCCAAACCGGTCGCCCCAAGGCTCGGGGAAATAACGTTTGGCGAAATAGCTGAAATCGGCGAAGTACATGTTATGCTGGTTAAAAAAGAGTCCACCGCTTAGATTGTAACTCAGTCGTTCGGATAAGCCCAGCCGTACGGTCTGGTTCATGCCGGCCTCCATCCGCCAATAATTTCCCGTACAGCCGAGCAGGTCCGGTATGCTTCGTGCCAGCTCGATCCGGAAGGTCGGGTAATGGGAATGCAGGTACTCTTTCCGGTAACCGTCCATCCAGTAATATTGCCGGGGCGTGTAGGTAAGGCCGATAACCGGGGTGAACTCATTATGATCCTTAAGATCCAATCCGGTATCCTTGTTCTTTTTCATGGGCGTACGATGGTGGTATGCGAGTCCGGCCGAGAGCCGGAAGCCGTTCATCAGTTCTATCTGGTTCATCAGCTTGGCATAGTAGTGCTGGAAATACTTCAAGTTGAGATCTTCGAAACGGATTGGGGTATCTTTTAGGATCTCGTTGATCTGGTGGATCACTTCGGAGGAATAGCTTTGGTTGTCATTGGCTATCGTGAGGTTGAGGATACCTTGACGCTCGGGGTGATACTCCCAGTCGGTTGTTAGCCGTAGGCGTAGCTCTTTCTCCTTGAATAGGAAACCGATCTCGGGGTGGAAGCGTAGCTGACGGTCATGCTCGAATGTCTTACTGATACGTGCTTCTTGCTTATAGGTGATCCCGTTGCTTCCGAAAGATAGCTGGAACGGGTTGAGAAGGCCGGAATACTTCACACGAGTACTCTTGTAATCCCTGTTGACCGTGCTGGTGAGCCGCTCGCCGAGTTGGAGGTAGCGAGTGAGAGCGCTGCTGTCCGCTTCCGTCCTCACCACGTTCGTTCCGGTGGTGTACAAGGCTTTCTCGTCGGTAGTGAGCGGCTTGTCTCTCCGGCTGTTCCAATAAGCGCTGTCTTGGGTAAAGGAGAGTGTGTCGGAGGTGATCGTATAGTATTGGGTTTGATCGAGCGAGTATAATTTCCTGCTCTCATGGTCTTCCTCTACCCAAGAGATCGATTTATAGCGGAAAGCGGCGTGGATGTCGCTCTCTATCCGGTTGCCTAGGGCATGGTAGCAGACTTGCAGGTCAGCCTCTTCCGGGAGGATGAAATGCTTCTCGTCACGGTTGAAACGTATGCTTAGGTTGAACTCGGAGAAAGAGGAGTGCCCTTGTATCTCGATACGGTCGATGGTCCAGAGTTCGTCGGTTACGTACAGGTTTCCGGATAGTAGTTTCTGGCTCCATTGGCGAGGGGTGAAACGGATGTTATACACAGGGATGCAGGAGATCGTGTCCGTGCCTTCCTGCCGAAACGTGTAATATTTGAAAGCATCGGGCGAGAGTGGCATGATCATTCCCTTATTGTAGATCGTGGGGGAGTAGACGTTCAAGTTGACGAACGAGGCTATCTCCTTGTAATGCCTTCCGGCGGCGAGATGGCTGCTGTTGATGGCTACAATCTCGTTGCGATAATGGTTGGGAGCGTCGTAGCGGGTGAGGCCACTCATCTCGAAGAAGGCATCGCGGGGATGACGCTCTATCGGGAAGACCAGATAGGCGTATCGTAGCAGCTTGTTCTTCCGGGGAACGTGCGTACGGCCTTTCACGTAGGTCTCCGCTTCATAGCTCTCGAGGACGTGCTCGTAGATGGGGGCTTGATGGATTACCTGCCGCATGATGGAGTCGGCTCGTGTGACGGGTGTCTTCTCTTGTGCCCGCAGGTCTGAATGGACTAGCGGGCACAGAAGAAGTATGGATAGTAGAATAAGGTGTCCCGTCTCGATCCTCATCCTGTCAATGTATGGCGAAGGTTGGGCATACTAATGCGCAAAGATGGCAGCCGACACATTTTTGCTCGTCTATCACCGGTTTGCGCATAGAGGTGAAACGGATAGCTTGATGTCCACCGTCGTTACAGGAAACGAAACAGCGTCCGCAGCCGAGGCATAGGCTGTTATCTACTGTCGGGCGGTGTATCTGCGTACGTTCCAGTTTCTCGGGGGGTACGATGTTCGGTAAAGCGATACCTATGAGGTCGGATAGGGTTTTATATCCGTTCTCTTGCATGAACAGTCGTAACCCTTCGCATAGATCGTCGATGATCCGGAAGCCGTATTGCATCACGGCGGTACATATCTGTAGGTTCGTGCAGCCTAGTAGCAGGAAATCGAGGGCATCCCGCCAAGTCTCTATACCGCCTATCCCGCTGATAGGCATCTTGCCGGCAGAAGGATCGCTCGCCAGCTCATGTATGAACCGGAGAGCGATAGGGCGCACGGCTTTCCCCGAATAGCCGGACACGCTGCTCAGTCCGCAGACAACGGGCCGGGCCGTAAGTGCTTTCTCATCGATACGGGTGATACATTTGATGGTGTTGATGGCGGCTATCCCGGTGGCTCCTCCTTCGTGGGCGGCGAGCGCCACGGGTGTCATCTGCCCGATATTCGGTGTCATCTTCGCTAGTATCGGCAGATGGGTACCCCGGCGTGTGGCGGCGGTGAACCGGCGTACCAGTTCCGGGTTTTGTCCTACGTCGCTGCCCATCCCTTCTTGCGTCATTTGTGGACAAGAGAAGTTGCACTCAATGATATCGGCCCCAGCCTGCGTGGAATATTGGGCAAGCCGTGTCCACTCATCGTCTGTCCGTCCCATAATGGAGGAGATGATTAATTTGTCAGGATAGCGTTGCTTGAGGCGATAGAGAGTATCGAAATTCTCTTCGACAGAGGCTTCCGACAATTGTTCCATGTTCTTGAATCCGATGAAAGGTACGCCATCCACCTCCATTTGGTCGAAGCGGGGGGATACCTCATGGATCGGATAGAACGATATCGTCTTGAAGCAGATACCGGCCCAACCGGCTTCGAGGGCCCGGACGCACATCTCGTAATTATGGGCTACGGGTGAGGAGGCCAGTATAAAGGGATTGGCGCAGCGGATGCCGCAAAAGTCGATCGCCAAGTCCGGAGACGAAGTGAGGGGAGAACTATCCGTCGGGTTTGGCATATCTTGCAATTGCCGTACGATTTGAGTGATGGATATCGCCCGGTCGGTTCGTCCGCGGAGGCAGGCCTTCTCGCAAGGATGCCCGTCGCAATCCTTGCAGGCTTCCATCCGGTAGGCCCGGAGGATAGCTCCCGCTAGGTTGTCCATTTTACAGGCCCGCAGCAAGCGGCCCGGATCTAGTCCGGGCTTGCATGCCTTTGTGCAGACAGGGGCATCGCACAGATAACAGCGATTCGATTCTTCCGTTAGGAGGCGTTTTCTCTGGAGGAGGTTTGTCTTCATGGCTTCTAACTGTATTATCTTACTACTTTCTGTACTTTCCGGTAACGTTCGGTCACGACCTCCACGGTGTACAGGTGTCCGGGCAGGCTGAAGATTGCTTTTCCGGATACCGCTTGCTGGTGACCAGCCAACGTGCCGTTCATGCTGTAGACGTTGACGGTGGCTCCCGGCAGGCAGTCTACCGTAAGCATGCCGTCGAGGAAGCGGATAGACAGGGGCTCGTCGGTCGTTACCACCTCATTTCCGGTGATGCTCACGTTACCTCGTACATAGGTGATGTTGTTGATGTCCCACGCCAATACGAAGGGTTTGTCGCTGTTTACCATGAAGGGAAAGGTGTCGGTGCCGAAGCTAATCTTCCGTTCGAGTAGCTTGGGGTAGTACTGGTCACGGAGCGTGTTCGACTTCTCGGCAGTGAGCAGATAGAGGGTGGATGAGAAGGACTCGGCTGTCTCTTCCGGCCTGACGTGCTTGTCCGTGCGTCGTATCTTCGAATAGGATGCGCTGATACCCTGCGAGGTTGTCGCTGTGGTCTGGTCTGTCCATTCCCAAGAACTTTGGTTCTCCAGTTGGAAGAAGGGGAATTTCAAATCCATAAGGCTGATGGCACCTTTGGTCTGACTGTCGGAGATTGTGCCGCTGGTTTCCAGCGTCATGTCGATCCGTTCGGAGTTGAGGCTGAAGTTGACGGACTTGCTGACATTTGGCTCGCTGGCGGTCATGGTGAGGATCTCACGGGCCTCCCAGTCTCCAAGTTTGCTTGGATTGTCTATGCGGAAAGGCTCTAGGTCAAGAGGCACTTCTACTTGTTTGATACTCTGCCGTGTCATGTAAGTATAGCTGAATATGGGCATTCGTACACTCTGTCTCCGGGTGGGGGAGAGGTATTCTAGGTCGCAACGGGTCAGAATGGGTACAGAGTAGAGGGCGATGGCCCGGTAGTCTGCTGTGTCGTTTGCTTCGAAGGTAACGGTGATGGACTCGGACTGGCTTGTTACTTCCTCGTGTTGTTTCTGGAAGGAGTATCCGCCGCCGAATGCTGCCGTGAGTTTATCCGTATGCGGTCCGAAGGAGCATTTTAGGTCACTTTTATAGAGTCGGCTCACGGAGTTGCTGGTGCCCGATCCCATGGTGAAGGCAAGGCTTGAGGCTACGCCGAGGTCGCCGAACCACTCGTTATTATCCACTACCGTTGGAGGTGGTCCTTCGATGATGCCGACGAGGCGCACGAGATTGCGTAGCTCGCTGTTGCCGAACAGGGCCTTCTCGTCGTTGAAGGAACTGCGTCTTTCTACGATCTCGTTGGAGCGGATGGAGGCGATGTAGGCGTGCTTGTACCAATGGTATGGAGTCTGGTTACCTCGCAGCAGGTAGATATATTGCTTGTAGTAGAGCCCTCCGCCGGGAGCTGTCTCGGTGGTAGGATCTGCCGCGGTGGCTACGACCGTGTAGCCGTAGGGCAGGTCGGTGTAGATGGGTGCGTCGGTGGCAAAGCTGTTGCTGCCGGGGTAGAATTTCTTTAGGAAGTGTTCGCCCGTTCCCTTGCCATCATAGGTACAGTAGCTGAAGATCAGGGGATTTGAGGAAGCTTTGTAGCCGCTGGTATTGTCGGCTGCGTAGCCTTCTATATCGGCTTGGATGAGCTTGAGCGAGAAGGTCTTCGAGCGTCCTATGTCGTGATGCGCGTATTCTTCCCAGTTGGAGGGCCATATGTTATCCTTGCCATACTCGCCGCTGTAGCTGAATGCCTCGAAGGTACCGCTCTTGAGTCGGCCTATGATGAGTTTCTCCACGTTCTTTTTCTCGGTGTCGTCGTAGCCGTACCACGAGGTGGCGTCCCAGTGGTCGTCGGGATCGTATTCCATTGATATGCCTGTTGAGCCTTTTAGCTCGATATTATCGTGTCCGGCGTTGCGCACGGTGCCGCACCAGTCCCAGCCGCTGTTCAGCTCGGGGTCGCCGTATTGGTAGACTTGCAGTTTCTTGTTGGTGCGGCGGTGTAGGATGACGCAGATCTTGTCACGGTAGATGGTGGCGGCGAAGTTGGCGTAAGTTTTCCCGTCATCGAGCATACGAGTTTTCTTGTATTCTCCCTTTTTCATATCCACCTCGCCGATCCATATCTGGCCATTGGTATTATTCTTCCAGAGCACGTAGAAGCGATTGCGGTATACGATGATCTCGGCATCTTGGTATACGCCGAAATCATTGAGAAAGATCATTTTCTTACCGGTGTCGCCAACGGTGGATTGTTCCATTGTCCGGGTCTCGCCGTTCACCTCGAAAGCGATGAGGCGTATGGATGAGGGGCCGTTATTATCTATGTAGACCCCGTAGAGCTTCCCTTGGTAGTATTGTGCGTCGGTGAAGCAGTAATAGGCACCTCCGTCTTTATCGATATTGTGGAATTCTTTCACCTTATACAGTTCGGGATGTTGGCTGATCTGTGCCTTGACGGTGGTGGTAGAGGCACAGATAAGCAAAAATATGGCGATCAGCCGTATCGCTTGTGCTTTGAGTGTCGTTCTCATGTATATATCTGTTTAAGAGGTTTAGAAACTGATATTGAATTGTAACTGTACGGACTGCCTCTTGCCGAAGCTTCCGTTTACTCCGAGCGAGATGTTGTCAGCGAGGAAATAGTTCACCCCGGCCAAAGCGTACAGCTTGTGACGGGCGTGGAAAGTCTCGTCGATACGAACGGTATAGTCCTCGCCGGCATATGTCTTGGTGAACTCGTACCGGTCTTTCATCGTGTAGTCCTTGTAGAGGATGCCGGCATAGGGCACGAAATTCCCCAGTGCGTATCCGGCCACCACGGGCACGGCCCACTCTAGGTAACGGCGGTTGAGGCTGAGGTCTCGCAAGGGGATGGTCTTGCCTTGGTAATACACCTCGGTGGTCATGTTATCGCTGTTGGCATAGCGCACGCCGGGTTGGGTAGACATGAAAAAGCGGTCGGTGAAGGCATGGCCGTAACCTAGCCCTCCGCTGTAGATGGGTACCATGTTCTTGCTGAAGATGGTACTGCTTAGGTCGTCATCATCTCGGAAAGTCTCCTCGTGGGTGAAGTTGGTGGTACCGATGCCTGCCCACAGGCTGAGATTGTCCCATACACGATAGGAGAGGCGCAGGGAAATACTGTTCATGATGAGTCGGTGACTTACCGAGTGATTGTCCTCGTCGATTTGTTCGGATGTCCAATTCTCCGGGTTTCCCATCTGCCCATCTTCATCCACGCCAAATGACGTGGTGGAGAGCCAAGGGGTACTGGTATCGTGACTTCCGTTGATCTGTAAGTTGAAACGTTTTTCCCCCGTAGGATATTTGTCTAAGGGGATCAATATATCCGCCTTGGCTTGATAGACAGTAAAAACGGATAAGAGTAGGAGTGTAAAATGTCTCATATCGCTATTTATTTAGTTGAATCATTTACGTTGTTATAATATAGGTTGGCGAAGTACTCGATGGGAGTGTTGCCCGTCACCTCCTTGAATTGGCGGTAGAAAGAGGTACGGGAGGTAAACCCAGCCGTCTTGTATAACTCCTGCGGCTCTTGTGTGAGGCACTTGGAAAATTCCCGTATGAGGTACTCTACCCGATAGATAGCCAGCCAGCGACTGAAGTTCATACCCGTCTGATTGTTCAAGGTAGAGGATAGCCGGGTACGGTTCGTGCAAGCGAGGTTGGCCAACTGGCACAAATTGAACTGTGGATCGAGATAAGGCTTCTTATCCTCCATGATTTGTAAGATGCGGGCATATAGCCTGCGTTCGATTAGGGATGGCTTTTGCTTTTCTTCCATATTGGTACTGTCTTAAGTAACCCGCATAAGAGGGACTTGCGAGGTCAAATATAGACAGTCCCATTTGGTAAATCAAGGGATGAGAAAAGATGCGAACGTATTGAAACTTGATCCGAACGATCTGGTACACCAAAGGCCGTAAAGCCCCTGCATCAAAGGCTAGACACGTACTTTAACAGATTATTTGCCGGTCTCTTTTCGTACGTTTCTGTATTGGTTGGGCGTAAGTCCGGTGACTTGCCGGAACTGCCGGAAGAAGGAGGTTCGGGAGGTGAAGCCTGATTCGGAGGCTAGTGCGGTGATGTCGCTGTCGGGACGTAGGGCGACGAGCGAAAGGAGGTGGTGTACCCTGTATTCAGCCAGCCAACGACTGAAGTTCATTCCCGTCTGCCTATTGAGGGTGGTGGATAGTTGTGTTCGGTTAGTACCCACTAGACGGGAGAGGGTCACAAGGTCGAGATTAGGATTTAAGAAAGGCTTTTGCTCTTTCATAACTGATAGGATTCGTTGATATAGGAGATTATCAGCTTTTGTTGTGACCTCGGTGTTTGCCTCTGAATGATCTGGTAACTTTATTTGTGGCCGGGAGATTAGCGGAAGCGGATCGTGTATTAGCAACCAAGCCGCATGATGGCTTATCAATAAATCGAATAACTGGCGTAGGCGACGGCGATGATTTCTCCACCAAAGGTATCCTCCGGTTAGGATAGCCATGAGCAAAATAATGACTCCGGTAAGGATATACTGGATGAGCCGTGCCTGTTCCGCTTCCGCCTTCTGACTTTTTAAGCGGGTGGATAATAGTTCGTTTTGCAGGCTTTCGCTGATCATCTTTCTGCGTATGTTCATTTGCTCTTGGGCATAATGGGATTGTAGGGAGTCTGCCCGGTTTGCCTGTTGGATGGCTTCCGATTGATTTCCGGTCGCATAATGGCATTCGGACAACATACGTGCCACACGCACCTTATATTCCTCGATATTGTCTTTGTTCCTCAAGAGAGGCGTGGCGACATTATTGAATGAGACTCTGTCTAATTCCTCCAATACGGATAGTGCCTCTTTGTTTTTTCCATGTTTCCGGAGAGAGACGGCGTATTCCATGAAGAGTTGATATTGCAGATAGCTGATCGTGTGTATTTGGTGTTTCGCCTGAAAGTGGCGGATATCGGTAATGCATCGTTGGGTCCATTCCTCCGCTTCGGCGGTCTTTCCCGTACGGCTTAATGCTATAGCTTTTACTAAGTGAGGAGAGCTTATCACTTTATATTTCAAGTTCACCAATGCTGAATCCGCATAGATGAGTGCTTGGGGATATAATCCACATTCAAGACAAGCGCTAGCCGCCGTGATATACCAGTTTTGAGGATTTATATATGCATATTTTCGTGCCTCGTTTATCCATCGCTCGCATTCTGCGGGTTGGCGTATCTGTGCGTGAAGAAATGCCATACGCAGGTGATTCATGAGAAGGTGCTTGTCTTTTATGCGGATGGCATAAGGTTTCATGCGGTCGAGTAGCATTCTCGCATGGGCCGTGTCCTGTAATCTGCAATAGCGGGTGTATATGATTTGGCGGGTTGCCAGCAAAAGCGAGTCATTCCCTATTTCTTGGGCATGGGTTTCTATCTCTTCGCATAGCTGGTCGTTCAAGGGACCGCTCAACAAAGAATAATCATTCAGTTGCGCTATTTGCTGATCCAATTGCTGCTTGGGTGGAAGAAGAGAGTGGGAGTCGCAGGCGTAAAGGACTGACAGTAGGAATATGTAAAGTATGCTTGTTTTCATGATGTCATAGTTTTATTTGTAATTCCAGACCGAAAAAAGGCTGGGTATTTTGTTGAAGGTAAGATCTCGTGCTGGCCGAATAGCGAGTGGGGCGTAAATCGGCGAGGTTGTTGGCAAAGAATGCCAGCGTGATGTGCTCTCCGAAAGCTTTGTTTACCCGGATATTCAGCATACCATATGGTTTATAAGAGTTTGGCAGGAATCGTTCCGGCGCGGTGGTGGAGAGTAAAGGCGCGAAGGCTGGATCCTCTTTCTGTGTCTCGGTGAACGGATGTATGATTCCGTCTGTTCCACACCAATATAGGGGCCATACATTCTCGCCAGTGCTACCGTTGTAGAGCGTACGATATTTATAGAGCCATATCATTTGCCACGTAAGGGTAGTGACCAGTCCGATTCTGGGGATGCGCGTGATGAAACGGAAGTTCGTGGAGATGATCTCCGAACGACTTTCATTTCCCGGTCCGCCTTGCTTGTCGTAAAAACCTACGTAGGGGTATTCTGTTTTATCTGTGTACTGGATCGGCCAGATCCCGTTAAGGGCCGTATTCTTTTCTCGTACATATAACCAGATCCCGTCTACGATTAGGGAGGTACGCAAGGGTGAGAAAGTCCCGAGGTCCGCTACCATCTCGATCCCATGTTTCTTCCTATGGAGTGTATTGACTGGTACAGATACCGGCGTGTAACTATATTTCTCTTGATAAGGGACAGCCTTACCGTTCACCCATACCTGTCCATCTTTGTATTCAGGACGAAGTTGGGCGGTTGGTAGATAATCATATTCCCGATAGCTGAATGGAATATATTGTGCCGAGGAGGAAAAGCCATCCGTTTGTTTCTCGAAAAAAGCGGTCATGTCTAGTCGGATGGCCGGAGTCTTCCCTATAAGGCCAACCTCTATCTTTCGATTTACGGTAGGTTTTAATTTCATATTTCGTTCCATTCCGGGGGCATGTGTCGTGAGAATACCAAGGGTGTTTCCACTTTCATTGCTATCATTATAATAGAAAGAGACCTTATCATTATAAGTAGCTTCCGGATAGAGTTTATCCAATGTCGGCATGAAACTGATCCATCCGATCCCGGCTTTTAAACTCAATGTATAGCCGGAGGGAGAGGAGAAGAGAGACCATAAGAGATTCAGGCGAGGTTCTGTCTGATAGATTAAGGCATAATCCCGGCTTTTCAATCCTTGATTTCTTAATCCGGCTTCTACATGGAGGTTGGAAGTCCGGTATGTGGCCTCAATGAAGCCACCGAACGTATGCAAGGACGGGATTTCCCGGAATGAGCGGGGACGGATAGATGTAGAAGGAGGCCTCTGCCGATCGAAATCCCTGCCTCGCCCTTCGTTACCCTCACTACGGTATGAGAATCCGGCTACTAAGCTGATCTCCCTCCCTTGTCGTAGAGGGAATAAGGTAGACGCCAGCATCTCGGTTTCTACATAAAAAGGTCGGCTTTCATTGACTAATGTGTACATGTAGTTTGAGGATAAAACACGGGCTTCCCATTCGCCGCTCTCTTTCTGGTCTGTATAAAGCTGGCTAGAGGCATTGTTGACCTGACTCTTTGTTTGTTTGCTTTTTTGAAGGGAACCGTCTATTCTCAGAGACAGCTTCTTGAGCCAACGTCGGTCGGGTTGCCATTCCCCTTGTATGGAAAATCGCTGATCCAATCGTTGTCTTTGTGTATGATTCTGCTCGTTGACGAATTGCTTTTCCTTTCCTATGCGAGAGGTGTAAGTAAGGCTTAATTCTAGTTTTTTCCCTGCGGGCAACCAATGGTAAAGGTTTGCCAAGCGTATGCCGCCGGTATGGAAATCGCCTTGGCTGGTATAGTCCGCTAACAGGTTGAGCGTATGGCCTCGTGGGGAGATACAGAAGCCTTTTCCAAGCATATATTGTTTCAGTTTCGGATTGTAACGTATGCTGGTGGAGAGAGGCATTCTACCTTGATGAGTCTTGAGTAATAATACGCTATTTGTTAAGTTTCCGTACCGGGCAGAAGGTATTCCCCGGATGATTTCCGCCTCTTTCACTTGGTTGAGAGATAGAAAACGGGCATCATATCCTTCGTAAGGCTCGTTGATGCCGGTGTTGAAATGAAGAGGAGAGCCGTCTACCCATATTTGGGCACCCATAGCTGCGTTCTTATGAAATTGGTTTACCCCGTTCTTTAAAGAAACCTCCCGCACTGAGAAATATTGTGCGTCTGTCACCCCAGAATTATTGGTGAGACCTCCCGGTAATAATTGTGTCAGATCAGCGATCGTGATCGGTTGCGTGTGTTCTAATGTTGATGCAGGAAGCAAGGAAACCGTACCCGGAGTCTTAGACTCGATGGCTGTTACCAAAATGTTGGGTAAATAGAAGGACAGAGTATCCGGTTGCTCTTGCCCGTGAAGGTAATTGCCCGGATGAAGTGATGACAATAAGAGAAATATCGTCACGATCTTTATTGGTGTTTTGTACAAAGTTGAGTAACGCATAGTATTAAGACCTATTATAGCCAGATGACAATACTGAGATTTCCGCCCCCTCCGAGGGGCGATTGAGGACTTGTCGTTTGTTCGAGACTACCTATTAAACGAAATCCCGCTGATAAGGCGGAATGAATGGGATGCCGATATTCCATTTCCGCACCGATACCCAGACGGGTTGCCGTGCGAGCAATAAAATCCTCGTTCACTTTTTGCATGTTCTGCTCTAGCTTGATTTCTGCAGAGCCATTCTCATCCTTCTGCGTTTCCTTCTCCCATTTGATCTCGGTGCCATAGCCCGACACGATATACACGGACGGGCGGATACTTAGCTTGTTTTCTTTAGGTAGGCGGATTTGTCGAAGAAACGCGATCTCTCCGTGGAAGAGTCCTGTATATTGTTTGACCGTAAAAGGATATATGTAGAAATCATTTTCCAAACGATTCCATCCGACAGTCATTTGCCATGTGGATACCTTTTCGCCCGAAGTATCATTCTTTGTCGCCTCGTAACTTAGTTGGGTAGATAACATCCGTTGCCTTGCTAGGCGATAGGTGGCGAATGTAGTCCATATGGCAGACGAGCTTGTGGTGGGATTCCGTTGTAATATGCGGTTGGCCGTAGTTTGGTTGAATCGGGCTGTGGGCGACCAGATATGCGTCCACGATTTATTCGTTCGGGTAAAACGACCTTGGTAACTGATTTGATGCAGCCGTTCTTCCCAGCCTCTCAAGTTGCCGGAGTTATTTGGATTGTCCGCTAATTGCTGGGTCTCGTAGAAGAGATCATGGAAAAGACTCCAATGCTCTTTTAGGGTTTCCGTTTGCAAGGAAACACCTAGGCGTTTTCCTTGGCTGCGAAACAGGAAACTTCCCGATAATTCTTGCATCGGAAGCCAATACCCCAGAGGAAATGTATAAAGTTTATCTTTACTATCCGTATCATACGTTAATTCCTCTGTTCGATGGGTATAATGGATCGAGGCTCCAAAACGTCTGCGTACTTGTTCGTAAACGACACCTCCTGATATCCGGATTAAGTGTGCCATCCCATGGTAGATATGGTAAGAGGAGCGATCTTCGTTGCTTGTAGCTGTATAGTCTCCATCTATCCCGACCTTGATTTTCGGGGATAAGACGTAAGCCGCTTGTCCGTAGATCCTGTATTTCTCGATGCGTTGTGGCTCTCCCAAGGAATCGCCGGCCGTAATCAGATAGTCCGGTTGCGATAATAAATTCCATTTTCTCCCTTCCAGTAGGCTTTGCGACCAATCGATACCACCCGCCAGCCAAAGCAGACCCAGCTTTCGGTTACCGGATACATAAGCCCTATAGGTCTGTGTTTGATCCGGCTGGTCGCTGGCAGGTAAGGCGGCTTGATGGATCAAATAACTTAAACCAGCTTCCATAGCGCTGTCCTTAGGCACATAGCTGATGCTGACAGGATTGGCGGATAAAGCCCATGCGCTCTCTTGTTGAGCCCATGACCGTGAGGCATAGACAGATAGTGATATCATATATAGAATGATAGTGATCTTCATAGAGGCTTACCGTTTTAAGGAAGGTGGACTTTTCTCGAAATCCTCGGCGGTGTTATTGGAATCTTTCCAGCGGAAGCGTTTCCCCTCTTGCTCATATTTCCGACGCATTGCCAGGCCGGAGCCGCCGGACGTGGCTATACCCGGACTCACATCCATAGAAGATGGGATACGTGTGTAAGCTACCGTAGAGGTTGAAGAGACGAAATTTGCGATATCCAGCACCCAATCAGCGGGTATATGGAGGTATTTTAGCGTATTGAAACTCTCAGGTTCTTTTTGGATGTGATCCGGATTGGCGATCCATTCTCTTAAGTCCGTTTTGGGACGGAACAAGAGGATCGTCGGGCCGTTCATGGAAAACAGATAGGAGAAACCGGTGCCACGCCATACCAAGTTTAGAGGTTTTACACCGGCGGAGATTTGGCTTCCGGTCAAGATAGGATCCCAAAAAGCCCATTCCACGCTGGATAAATCGAGCGAGGCCGGAACTCCCACTTCGCTATTGGTATGGTTTATGGCGTTAATCGCTATCGTTTGTCGCTCCCCCGGTTGAATGGGATATTCGGCTCCCGTTCCCGGAAACTCCCAGCACATCATGAATAAAGGTATTTCTTTCATATCGGTATGGAGCATCCATCCGGAAGGCTTTGTCACGCTTACGGGTCCTGCTTGTGCGATACATAGGCCATCTAGGAAAATCAAGTCATCGGAGTTATTGACCAACGTGAGGTATTGATCTTTGTTATAGACATTTTTCCCGTCAGGCCAGAGACAACCGCTGAAATAAATCTCGCTAATCAGCAGACGGCCTCGTTCGGACACTTCCAAAGGTATTTCCACGGATCGTTCTTCTCCATTGGCCTCGAACTGGATATTGGAGAGGCTACCACTCAATATATAATCCCTGTTGCCAGTCGTGGTTTCCTGATTTGCGGAGATTGCGCATATGCCAGCGGTTAGTTCAAATAGAGCTAGTCCATTTGTGTCGGTGGTCGTGGTGTAGACACAGCCTATACTTTGATTGATTAGTGTGACCGGGATATTCGCCAAGGAGATATCTGCGTATCCGGAAGGTTTCTTCAATTGGATATGGATACTCCCCGTTTTGAAATACTCATTCTCGCATCCTGCCAGAAAACACAGACAGAGCAGGTGGGTGAGGAGAGAAAGATGTTTGTCTATCATGAATATGGGGCATTGTGCTTAATAACTGTAGACAAATATATGTGATTTTTTTATATTTCCATTTAGGAGCTAAAAACATTAACATGTGTTCTTCTTATTTCGGTAGCTTCAGCACGAACCGGATCAAGGCCACGAACACCTTCCCGTACCGGTCCAGCTTGATTTGCCCCACGCCCCGGATGTCGCTGAACTGGTCCAAGGTGACCGGTTTCTTCTCCACCATGTCTTCCAAGGAATCGTCGGAGAAGATGATATAAGCCGGCGTATGCTCTCGCTCGGCGATTTGCTTGCGAAGCTGTCGGAGGGAGTCCAGCAAGGTCTCGTCCGTGGAGGCGGACCGGATCGGCCGGATCGGCTGGGCTTTGAAGGAGGATTTCCGCTCGCCTCTCCGGACGGGGCGTGTCAGCTCATCCGGTTCCCGATAGATGACGAGCTGGGCCTTTTGCTCCCCGTACAGGACACGCCTGCCTAACGGGGTCATCCGCAAGACACGCTCGGCGGCGTAGTCGATCTCCATGTACCCGAGTTGGATCATCTGGTAAATGTACTCCTTCCATTCCTTATAAGAGAGGTCCCGTCCGGCGCCGTACGTCTTTAGCTTATCGTATCCTCTCTCCAAGAGTTCCGCCCGACCGGAGGCACGTAATATGTCGATCAGCATTTGCATGCCTACATGCTCGCCGGTCCGGATGACGGCGCTCAGCGCTTTTTGTATCAAGACACTGCCATCGAAGCGTCGCGGAGGGTTCTTGCACACGTCGCAGTTGCCGCAATCATGGTCCGCCTCCTCGCCGAAGTAACTGAGCAAGACACGGCGGCGGCACATGTCGGACTCGCAATACCGTCTCATCCGGTTTAGCTTCTCCAAGTTCACCTCGCTTTGGCCACTCTCCTCGGCGAAACGGCGAAGTACGATCAAGTCGCTCAAGGAATAGAACAGGAGGGTATCGCTTTTCATCCCGTCCCTTCCGGCACGGCCGATCTCTTGGTAGTAATTCTCGATACTCCCCGGCATGCTGTAATGCACGACCCAACGGACATTACTCTTGTCGATACCCATCCCGAAAGCTACCGTGGCGCACACCACGTCCACCCGGTCGTTGATGAAATCGTTCTGGGCCTGTTCCCGTTGGGCGGGCAGGAGGCCGGCGTGGTAGGCGATCGCCTTGATATTATACATCGCCAACTCATCGGCCAGCTCGGTCGTATCGTTGCGGCGCATGCAATAGATGATACCGCTCTGCTCCCGGTGCCCCCGGATGAAATGGACGATGGCGGCGATCTTCTCTTTCTTGTTAAGTCCCCGGCGTACCGTGAGGGAGATATTCGGGCGGTCGAATGACGATATGAACGTTTGGGGCGTGCGAAGCCGTAACTGCTCTAGGATATCCTTCCGGGTGATTTTATCGGCGGTAGCGGTCAGGGCCACGACCGGGACTTTCGGGAAACGTTCCTTCAAGATCGCCAGTTGCGTGTATTCCGGACGGAAGTCATGTCCCCAATGCGATACGCAATGCGCCTCGTCGATAGCGATGAGCGAGATGTCCAGCCGGGGCAGGAACCAGTCCGCTTCCATCTTGATCCGTTCCGGGGAGATATACAATAATTTGATCTTGCCCTGCACGCAAAGTTGCTTCACCTGTTGTTGCTCCTCTTCCGGCATCATACTGTTCAACGCCGCCGCCGGGATGCCGTTGGCGATCAACCCCTCTACTTGATCCTTCATCAAGGCGATCAAGGGGGACACCACCAAAGCCGTACCCGGCAGATAGATAGCCGGTAGCTGGAAACAGATCGACTTGCCTCCACCCGTGGGCATCAGCACCAACGAGTCCTCTTTCTGTAAGATACGCTGTATGATGTCCGCCTGCAAGGGACGGAAGGAGGTATATCCGAAGAACTTCTTCAGTAGTAGTAATAATTCTTTCATATCGCTTTACGGGCATAAAAAGCGCAAAGATAGTTTATATCATAAAGTTTTACTACCTTTGCCCGCATTATTTACATAACGAGCCGTGATGGCTCACCCTATTTTAGAATGACATTTGAAGATTTAGATTTGATAGAGCCGATATGTAAGGCTCTCGTGCAAGAAGGTTATACGACTCCAACACCTATACAATCAGAAGCGATTCCCATCGTTTCGCAAGGTTATGATTTATTGGGTTGCGCCCAGACAGGAACCGGTAAGACGGCGGCGTTCTCCATCCCGATTATCCAGCGGTTATATCTCCAGAAGAAGAAAGGTTACAAACGGGGTATCAAGGCATTGATCCTTACGCCTACCCGTGAGCTTGCCATCCAGATCGGAGAGAGCTTTGCCGCTTACGGCCGTTTCGCCGGATTACGCCATACGGTGATATTCGGCGGGGTGGGACAGAAGCCCCAGACGGAAGCCTTGGAAAGAGGCATCGATATATTAATCGCTACGCCGGGACGTCTGCTGGACTTGATCGGACAAGGATTCATCCACTTGGATACCTTGGAGTATTTCGTCTTAGACGAGGCGGACCGTATGTTGGACATGGGCTTTATCCATGACATCAAGCGTATTTTACCGTTATTGCCCAAGAAACGCCAGTCCTTGTTCTTCTCCGCTACCATGCCCCCTGAGATCGAGCGCTTGGCAGGTACGATCTTGAGCGAGCCGCAAAAGGTGGAAGTAACCCCGGCCTCATCGACCGTGGACGCGATCGACCAATCCGTTTATTTCGTCGAGAAGGCCGAGAAGATCAACTTGCTGAAAAGCTTGTTGGAGAACCCGGAACTGGAATCCGTATTGATCTTTACCCGTACGAAACACGGGGCGGACAAGGTGGCCCGTGTCTTGTCGAAAGCGGAGATAGGGGCGGAGGCGATCCATGGCAACAAGAGCCAGACCGCCCGCCAGCGTGCCTTGACGAATTTCAAGGATCATACGACCCGTGTGCTGATCGCTACGGATATCGCCGCCCGTGGAATCGACGTGGATCATCTGACGCACGTCATTAACTATGAGCTTCCTAACGTACCCGAGACTTATGTACATCGGATCGGGCGTACGGGTCGTGCGGGCCGTGAAGGTGTGGCTTTCTCTTTCTGCGACGCCGAGGAGGTACCTTTGTTAAAAGATATCCAGAAACTGATCGGCAAGGAAGTCCCCGTAGCCGGTGGCCATATGTATGAGACCAAGGAGGTGAAAGCCGCCATAGCCGAGAAGAAAGAAGCGATCAAGCAAGAGTCGAAACGCCGTAATATGTTCGGAAGCAAACGTGACGGCAGTTATTGGCGTAACAAGAAGCGTGCCGCCAATTCCTCTAAGTGATCTAAGTTATTGTATTGCAACGATGTATAGTGCCAGTCATTTCCATAGCATTGGCACAGTCGTGCCACGCCGGTGGCATAGCCGTGCCACAACGATGGCAAGGGCGTGCCATAAGGATGGCACAGCTATGCCACCCGGTTCGTCACCTAAGTATCCAAACAGTCCGCTTTAGCGAGCTGTTTGGCGCTATTACCCTATACTTTCTTTTAAAATGAGGTAATCTCTGGAATATTTCATTATTTTTGTGATTCAATTGTGAGTGAAACTTAAGGGTTGACGTTTGTGCTGATTGTAAAGGAGGACATAATATCTCGGATCAATAATGGCGATGCCAAAGCATTTGAACAATTATATACGACCTTCTACGTGTACTTGTGCGCCGTAGCGACTAAATATGTCTATAATTCGGAGGCGGCACGTGAGATCGTTAATGATGTTTTTATGAATGTATGGAATCACCATTCGGCGTTAATACATCCGGTAAACGCTTATTTAATTCGCTCGGTACGTAATTATTGCCTGAATTATTTAAGAGATAAACGCCAGCAAGAAGTCCCTTTATCAGATGTACAAGAAAACTTATTGTCGATACAAGAGTTGCAGATAGACGCCGATCCCTATCCGTTGGCTTATCTGGAGAATAAGGAATTCGAGGAGAAAATCTATCGTGCCGTGGATTCCTTGCCCGCTAAATGCCGGGATATCTTCGTGCAATATCTTTACCATAACAAGACCTATGAGGAAATAGCGATAACAAATCATATCAGTTCCAGTACGGTACGAGTACAGATCAAGATCGGTTTGGCGAAATTGCGTGAACTTTTAGGCGATCTTTACCCTCTTTTCTTACTTATATTTAATTTTTTCGAAAAATAATTGGAATCTCCTTAAACGGAATCTCTAAAACATGTGTATATAATAGAAACCGGGTTGAAAACCGGCTCCTTTGTTAATATCATGGAAATAGAGAATAAACACATAGAAGATTTAATTTATAGCTACCTCATGGGAGATATATCCGAGGAGGGGCGAAATGAATTACTACAATGGTTGGAAACGGATGACGCTCATAAACAGTGCCTTTCCGAGATGGCGGATTGTTGGGCGACGGTGCATGTACCTTTGTTTGCCTCTGATATGAAAGCCGATTTCCAAAAACATTTCGGGGCACTTATCGATCCCGCTATTCCTTCTGAAAAGAATCATTGGCTAAATTTTCGGTTTTTAGGAAAAGTTGCCGCCTCGGTCTTGATCGTGGTATCGGTGGGGACTGCCTCTTATTATATAGGTACGAGACATAATCAGCCGAAATCTGCCGCCTTGGCTTATTTTGAGACGACAACTCCTATGGGAGCCCAAACGAAAGTCGTTTTGCCGGATCAATCCGTGGTTTGGGTCAACGCAGGTTCCACGTTGAGATATGGCAGTGATTTCAATACGAACGGACGTAGCGTACAATTGGATGGTGAGGCTTACTTCGAGATTACCCGGGATTCCCTTAAGCCTTTTATCGTAAAATCAAAGAGATTGGATATCAAGGTTCTAGGAACTAGCTTTAACGTAAAGGCTTACGGAATGGATGAAACGACCGATGTCACTCTGGTGTCGGGAAAAGTAAACGTGAGCTTGCGGGATGAGGTTGCCCATGCGGGCGATGTGACCTTGACTCCAAACCGGAAACTAAGCTTTAATAAGCAGACCAATAAGGTAAGAGTCAGTGAGGTGGATGCCAAGGATGCTCTCTCTTGGATGGACGGTAGCCTGAAATTCTCCGAACAACCTTTCATGAGTATCGCCAAGGATTTGGAACGTAAGTTCAACGTGCGTATCCGCGTTGAGAGCGATCCTTTGAGAAAGGAAATCTTCTCCGGTAGCTTTACGAAAGATTATTCGTTGGATAAGATCCTTCGTGAGGTGGACGTGGATCACAAATATGTGTGGACTCGTTCGGGAGATGAGATTATTATAAAAGATAAATAAAAATACAAACCTTAATCCTAAGGTGTAAGTGTGGAAAATAGTATAAACGAGAAAATTATTTATTAAATCTAACTTTAATGGAAATGAACTATTTCAAGAAGACCGGTAAGATGATGGTAGCCGCATGTATGCTTGCGGGACTGCCGTTTATTCCCGGTACGGTTTCAGCGTCCGAACTTCAGACACAAATGATGTCTGTTCAAATGGAAAGTACGACATTAAAAGAACTTTTCGATTTGATCGAGGAAAAATTTAATTACACGTTCCTTATCCGTAACAATGACATCAATCTGAATGAGCGTATCTCAATCGACATGTCGAACCGTTCGGTCGAGGAGATTTTGACGACGGCGCTGAAAAGGGGCTGTCCAAAAAGTCGGATAGTCCCTTTTGCTATTGTTTATTTCGGTAAAAAGTATTATCTTACCGTTGCAAAAACCAAACATTATAGCAATGGCTAAGATAGTATTTAAAGAGTTAACATCCAACCAAAATGTACTTTTTCCGGTCAGCTTATCGGAAAAGATAGCTCCCAATCATCCCGTTCGTGTTGTAAACAGTGTTGTAGACGCCTTGGATATTAGTTGTCTGCTCTGGGCATATAAAGGAGGAGGTACCAGCAGCTACCATCCCCGTATGATGCTCAAAGTTCTGTTTTATGCATACCTGAACAATATCTATTCTTGTCGCAAAATAGAAAAGGCCTTGCAGGAGAATATTCACTTCATGTGGTTGTCTGGTAATAGTACTCCCGATTTCCGCACGATCAATGATTTCCGTGGCAAACGTTTAAAAGAACACATAAAATCGTTGTTTTCAGCCATTGTTCTGCTGTTACAGGAATCCGGCTATGTCAGTTTGGATGTACAGTATATCGATGGTACCAAAGTGGAATCAGCATCCAATCGCTACACCTTTGTCTGGCGTGGTAGCGTGGAAAAGAACAAGGTAAAACTGGAGTCGAAAATACAGTCAATCCTTAGTGAAGTTGACAAACATATCGAGCAGGATAAACAGGAAAGGACACCAGATTGCTTACCGGATATGGATTCCTGTGGTTTGCGGGAAAAAGTGAGCGCTTTAAACAAACGGCTCTCCGGGATGAACAATGCTGAGCAGAAACAAATCAAAAAGTTACAGGAAGAATATCTGCCCCGCCTTGCCAAATACGAATCGCAATTAGAGAAATTAGGGGATCGTAATTCTTTCAGTAAGACTGATGAGGATGCGACCTTCATGCGTATGAAAGAGGATCATATGAAAAACGGGCAATTGAAACCCGCCTATAACATACAGATTGCCACAGAGAATCAATTTATTACCAATCTGGGAATTTACAGGCGAGCCGGAGATACGGGAACTTTAATTTCTTTTTTGAAAGATTTTCGAGAGACTTATCATAGGCAATCCTCTATAGTAGTGGCCGATGCCGGTTATGGAAGTGAACAAAACTACGAGTTTATGGAGAATGCGGGTATAGAGGCTTTTGTCAAGTACAATTATTTCCACAAAGAGCAAAAGCGTGCCTGGAAGAAGGATGCTTTTGCCATACAGAACCTTTACTACAACCGGGAAAGGGATTATTACGTATGCCCGATGGGACAACATATGGAGTATAAAGGTCAAAAGAAAAGTAAATCCGATTTGGGATATGTATCCATACTGAAGCGTTATCAGGCACAAAATTGTGAGGGGTGCCCGCTGAAATCTCAATGCCATAAATCAAAGGCCAACCGGATCATAGAAGTTAACTATAACCTTAACAGGTATAAACAAAAAGCACGGGAAAGACTCATGAGTGAGGAAGGTATTTATCATCGGGGCAGACGATGTATAGAACCGGAAGCTGTCTTTGCACAGATAAAGCATAACTCGGCGTGGAACCGGTTTAGATTAAGAGGGTTGGAGAAGGTAAAAACAGAATTTACCCTGGTTGCTATTGCACATAATCTCAGGAAACTGGCTAAAAAAGTCAGTTTCCTTTTGTTTTTTACTTATTTCTGTAGGATGACTTCTCGAAAAGTAATAATTGAGAAGACCAAAGATATTTTAAATATAAAAATGGATAATAAACGGGCTGCATAACAAAAAAAGAAGGCTGCCTTTTCAGATACCTTCTTTGTTGTAAACAACAATAGAATTGTTGTTTACAAGTCATCTTCTAATGCAAATGAATTGAGAAACACGGAGAGAATGGTGGCGCAGCAGACGATTACGATTTCAGGTACCATTGTTGACGCGGTGACGGGTGAGCCGGTAATCGGCGCGAACGTGCTTGTGAAAGGCACTACGAACGGTACCAGTACCGATTTCGATGGAAAGTTTAGTTTAGAAGCTCCGGCCGGAGCTACTTTAGTCGTTTCTTACATCGGTTATGTGAACCACGAGGTTAAGGCGACTAGCGCTCCGATGACTATCCGTATCAAGGAAGACACTCAGAACCTTGAGGAGGTGGTTGTTGTTGGTTACGGCGTGCAAAAAAAGGAAAGCTTGACGGGTGCCATGCAGGTGGTGAGCAACGAGAAATTGTTGGATGCCACTAGCCCTACGGTCGAGAACTTATTGTCTGGTAAGGCTCCGGGCGTACAGGTTACTTCGGGTGGTGGTCAGCCGGGCGCTGCCGGTAAGGTGGTGATCCGTGGTAAGTCTACGGTAAACGGTAGCACGGACCCTCTTTGGATCGTGGATGGCGTAATCGTCGGTACGGATGCGGGTAGCTTGAACCCGGCTGATATCGAGTCTATGTCTATCTTGAAGGATGCCGCTTCAACCGCTATCTATGGTTCTCAAGGAGCGAACGGTGTTATCGTGGTGACTACGAAGAAAGGTAAGATCGGAAAAGCTACGATCAACGCTTCCGTAAAGATGGGTGTGAACCAGTTGCACCGTGGAAACATGAATATGATGAACGGCGAGGAATTATATGATTATTATAAATCTTTCGCTAATCAAGACGCCCTTCCGAGTTATTTTACGGAGGATTTGCGCAACCGTAACTTCGACTGGTGGAAAGAGGGTACGCATCTGGGCTTCGCTCAAGATTACAATGTTTCTGTTTCCGGAGGTTCCGAGAAGATCAAGACTTATACTTCCGTTGGCTACTACGATGAGGATGGTGCCGTGAAAGGATATGACTACAAGCGTTATAACTTACGTTTCAATGTGGATTACCAAGCGACGGATTGGTTGACTATCAAACCTAAAGTATGGGCTACCCGTAGCGACGTGATGGACCAGCAACAAGATCTAGGCGCTATCATGTACGTTAACTTTCCTTGGGACTCTCCTTATGACGAGAATGGTGATCTGATCCAGCAATACAGACCTACTACTTGGATCAATAGCGACGCTACCAACTACTTGTATGATCTACAATGGAATTATGAGAAGAAGACTTCCTACGAGTTTATGGGTAACTTTGACTTTGATATCAAGTTTACCGATTGGTTGACTTTCGCATCCGTAAATAACTATAAATATAATAGTATCCTTTTTAAGAGCTATCAGGATCCCCGTTCTAAAAAGGGAGAGGCTGATAATGGATTATTGCAAGATAAGACCACCGCTTCTTATAGGGTATATAGCAACCAGTTGCTTCGTTTTAATAAGGTATTCGACAAGCACTCTATCAATGCGATCCTAGCTTACGAGTGGAATACTTTCACGCAGGAGATTAAAGACCAGACAGCGGCTAGTTTCGCTCCGGGCTTCTCTGTGGCCGATGTCGCTACTACTCCTAAGACGATAAAGGGAGAGCAAAAGGAATGGGCTGTACAATCTTATTTGTTCAATGCCAACTATGCGTATGATAATCGTTATTTGTTGTCTTTCTCATTCCGTCGGGATGGTGCCTCTAACTTTGGTACGGACGCTAAATATGGTAATTTCTTCTCCGTCAGCGGTGGTTGGAATATCCATCAGGAGGAATTCTTCAAGGCTAAGGATTGGGTACAACAGTTGAAGTTACGTGCAAGTTATGGTTCCGTAGGTAACCGTCCGACCGAATTATATTCTCAATATACGGTGTACGCCATGTCTACGGGATATAATGGTGATCCGGGTGCGGTGATCGAACAGAAGGAAAACAAGAACCTGACTTGGGAGAAGACTTATACGGCAGGTGTAGGTATTGACGCTATCTTGTTTGATCGTTTGACTATCAACTTGGATTATTATAATAAGAAAACAACTGATTTGCTTTACAAAGTGCCTCTGCCTGGTGTAACGGGTATTGTTGGTATCTATCGTAATGTGGGTGCCGTCAAGAATAATGGTTTCGAGGTCTCGATGAACGTGGACATCTTGAAAGGGGGCGATTGGAGTTGGAGCGTCGCAGCTAACTTAGGCCTGAACCGTAATAAGATCACTGAGTTATATGGTGGCAAGAGCGAGATCATCACTTCTAACGCCGGTTCAAGTTATGCCATTTCGATGGATAAGATATTGACTCCGGGACAAGACGTGGATACTTGGTATGGTACCGAATGGGCAGGCGTAGATCCGGAGACAGGTTCTCCGTTATGGTATACCACGAATGAGAATGGGGAACGTGTAACGACCTCGAATTATAGCGATGCCTCTAAGCACCAGACTATAATAGGTAAGTTAAGCCCCGATTTCTACGGAGGTTTCTCAACCGACGTATCTTGGAAAAATATTGATCTCTCCGCTGTCTTCGGTTATTCCGTAGGAGGTGATATTTACAACTATGACCGATCGATGTATGATAGTGACGGCGCTTACGTAAATTATAACCAGATGAATCTGAAAGAGGGTTGGAATCGTTGGGAAAAACCGGGCGATATCGCTACCCATCCCAAGGCGGAATATGGCAATAAGAGTCAATCCAGCAAGGGATCTTCCCGTTATCTGGAGGACGCTAGCTACTTACGCTTACGCAGCTTGACGTTAGGCTATACATTACCTTGGAAGATTCAGTATGTAGATAATATCCGTCTTTCTTTCTCGGGTGAGAACTTGTTTGTCCTTTCCGGTTTCTCCGGAGTTGACCCGGAACTTCCGGCTGAGGTTGGCAATAAATACAAGGCAGGCTCGGTTGGTGTGGCGATCTCTCCGTACCCACAAGCTCGTAAATTCATGTTTGGTCTAAATGTTACATTTTAATTAAAGGAATCATAATGAAAAAAATCGCTATAGTGGCTCTTGCGGCAGCGGCCACGTTCATAACAAGCTGTGATATCGAACGTCTACCTTACGATAAGTACACGGAAGACAAGATCATGGAGGACAAAGATGCCGCGGTGGATGTTTTGCTAAACGGTTGTTACGCAAAACTGAAAAAGGCATCCGAACACTTGCATTATTGTGGTGAGTTCCCGGGGGATAACGTTTGTAAGGATAAACCGACAACCAATCCGTTCGGTACTTATTTTACCTATCAGCATACGGTAAATAATGGTGGTCTTACTACGGTTTGGAACAGTGCCTATAATATCATCTCACAGACTAGTTCTTTGATGAAGATGATTAATGAGGGCGAGTCTGCTGAGTTGGATCAGAAGTTGGGCGAGGCTTATTATATGCGCGGCATGATGTACTTCTATCTTTGCCGTGTGTTTGGCCGTCCTTATTATCAGGAACCGGAGAAGAATCTGGGCTTGCCGATCGTAAACGGTATGCCTGAGGATATGGATAATCTGGATCTTCCGGATCGTTCGTCCGTGAAGGATACGTATGATCAAGCTCTGTCTGACTTGAAAAAGGCGGAAGAGCTGATGACAACGTTTAAATCTACCGCTTATGCCTCAAAATATGCGGCTCAAGCTTTATTGGCGAAGGTCTATATGTATATGAGTGGCACGTTTGAGAATCCGAATAAGGAATATGCCCAATTATCTTATGATTATGCGAATACGGTAATCGAGAGTGGCCAGTTCTCTATGTTGGACCGTGCTAACTTTATGCGTTATAATGAGTTCGCTCCGGATGCCGCTTCACAGACAGAGACTATTTTCGCCGTGAAGTTTATAGCCTCAGACTGGGAAGATTGGGGTGATCCGCTAGGAAGTATGTACGCTGAGATCGATGGTCAAGGCTGGGGTGAGGTTTACGCCAGCGCTAAGTATATGGATTTGTTGCATGAGACAGGAAAAGGAACCGATGCACGTGAGGCGTTTATCCATCCGCAATATAAGGAAGACGCCAATGGAAATCAGATCCCCGCTTTCCGTTTTGTAGCTAACTTATATACGGACGGCAAGATTTCCGGTTACGTATATCGTCAAGGTGAGACCAAGGAAGTAGGAGGTAAGTTAATCGCTACGGTAGATGGTGAAGAATATACATTAACTCCGGTAGATGTGGACAATAAGCGTTATTCTATTAGCTATAAGGGAGAAACGTATGAGGGAGATTATGACTACTTTATGTTGGAAAGTCAAGGTAACCCGAAATTCTATAGCTATAAGTGCTCTAAGCAAGATGGCTATCCTCACCTTTATTCTCCGGTTATCTCTCGCTTAGGTGAGTTATACCTGATTCGCGCCGAGGCTAGCGCTAAATTAGGAAACTATACAAAAGCATTAGCCGATTTGAATACCGTTCGTACCCGTTCCTTACCTAACGCCGGATATAAATCTTTGGATGCGACAAACGCTCATGAGCTTATCATGAAAGAACGTCAGTTGGAATTAGCTTATGAGGCTGACCGTGGTTTTGATGTATATCGTGTAGGCGATACGATGAAACGTCATTACCCGGGATTCCATGACGGCGTGCCTGAATATCCTGCTACCAGCCCGTTGGCTATCCAGTATATTCCGCAGTCTGAGATTAACGCTTATCCGGGTACATTAACTCAGAATCCGTAATAAGCGATGAATAAGTATTGTATAATGAGTGTGTTGGCAGGGTTTTCCTTGCCAACAACTTTAATAGCTCAATCAGCTCCCCGGCAACCTAACGTGGTGATCATCGTAGCTGATGATCTCGGGTATGGTGATCTAAGCTGTTACGGGGCTCATCGCATACAGACTCCGGGAATGGATCGTATCGCAAATGAAGGCATACGCTTTACGCAAGGTTATTGTACGGCGGCTACTTCTACCCCCAGCCGGTATTCCTTGCTTACCGGATTATATCCTTGGACAAATAGGGAAGCCAAAATACTTCCCGGCAATGCGGCTCTGATTATCAATACTCAACAGGTTACCTTGCCAAAGGTGATGAAGCAAGCGGGCTATGTCACCGGCTCGGTCGGCAAATGGCATCTGGGATTAGGTGACGGGGCGGTAGACTGGAACAAGCTGGTTTATCCCGGAGCGAAAGAGATCGGTTACGACTATTCTTTTATCCAAGCCGCTACCAATGACCGGGTTCCCTGTATCTTTATCGAGAATGGGAGAGGTGTAAACCTCGATCCGAACGATCCTCTCTATGTCAGTTATAAGGAGAATTTCCCCGGGGAACCGACTGGGAAGGATAATCCTGAATTACTGAGAATGCTCCCGAGTGTCGGGCATGCCGGCGCTATCGTAAACGGTGTACCTCGAATTGGTTTCCAGAAAGGAGGCAAAACCGCCCAATGGAAAGATGAGGATATGGCAGAGTTGTTCCTTGAGAAGGCGAAAGGTTTTATGAAAGAGAATAAGGATAAACCTTTCTTCCTGTACTATGGCTTGCATCAACCGCATGTACCTCGTGTACCGAACGAGAGATTCGCGGGTAAGTCGGGGATGGGACCTCGTGGGGATGTTATCTTGGAAGCGGATTGGTGCGTGACCGAATTCTTGAAGGAAATGGATAAGTTGGGGCTAACGGAAAATACATTAGTTATTTTCACTAGCGATAATGGACCGGTTCTGGATGACGGTTATCAAGATCAAGCCGTGGAATTGGTTGGGGATCATAAGATGGCCGGACCGCTTCGTGGAGGAAAGACGAGCTTGTATGATGGTGGGACCTGTATCCCGTTCATGCTTCGTTGGCCTGCGGAAGTTAAGCCGGGCGTTGTGTCGGATGCCTTGGTTTGCCAGATGGATTTGTTAGCCTCGCTGTCGGCGTTGATCGGACAGACCTATTCTGATAAGGTAGATAGCCAAAACACCTTGCCTGTCTTTCTAGGAAAAGGTGGTAATGGGCGAAAGGAACTTGTCTTGGAAGGTTATTTCAATTATGCGCTACGTGATGGTGATTGGGTCATGATCCCACCGTATCCGGATACCTATGGCGACGCGGAGGAGGCTGCCTTTGCCGGAAATAGTAACTGTTATCAATTATATAATGTAAAGGAAGACATCGGTCAGCAAGTTAATTTGGCGGAAAAAGAACCTAAAAGACTTCGACAGATGATGATGACCTTCGAGAGGCTAAAAAGGGAAACCGGAAAGATAACGAACTTTTAGTCTTGGACTCTTTATTTTTCAAAATACTCAATAACGTTTTGATTGAAAAAATATTTTTTTAATTTTGTATCCTCAAAACACAAACTAATTTATAAAATATATGGAAAACACTCGTCGTTCATTCCTTAAGAAAGTATCTGCCGCTGGTATTGGTGCCGCAGGCTTGGCAATGGCCGGAAACGCCGGAGCTACAACAACTGCCGCTGAACCCCAAAAGAAAAAAACAGCTGGTAAAGATGATGGTAAATTACGTTTCGGTTTCATCGGAACGGGTTCTAGATGCCATGAGCATATTAATAATGTATTGGCGATCCCCGGTAATAAGATCGTAGCGATTTGCGATATCCAACAGGGGCCGATCGATAGAACCTTGAAACATATCGCTAAATTTAATGTGCCCGCTCCGAAGGTTTATAAGGGAGGTGAGCGTGAATTTGAGAAAATGTTGAACAACGAGGAATTTGATTGCGTGATTATCGCTAGTCCTTGGGAATGGCACGTTCCGATGTCTGTCGCCGCTATGAAGGCTGGTGTTCCTTATGTAGGCGTGGAGGTTTCCGCCGCTAATACGATCGAGGAATGTTGGGATTTGGTAAACGTTTCGGAAGCTACCGGAAGCCATTTGAATATCATGGAGAACGTATGTTATCGTCGTGACTGTATGGCTGCGTTGAATATGGTTCGCCAAGGTTTGTTCGGCGAGATATTGCATGGTACTTGTGGTTATGAGCATGACTTGCGTGAGGTGAAATTCAATGATGGAACTCATTACAACTATGTACCGGGCAGTGGTGATCTTCGTATGGGCCCGACGGCTTTCGCCGAGGCTCAATGGCGTACGAACCATTCCGTACATCGTAATGGCGATATCTATCCGACTCACGGTATCGGACCGATAGCAAATTGCATGGATATCAACCGTGGTAACCGCTTCCTTTCTTTATCCGCTATGGCTACTCAATCTCGTGGATTGCATAAGTTTATCGTGGATAATGGAGGTGAGAATCATCCGTTGGCGAAGGTCAACTTCAATTTGGGAGATATCGTGACTTCTATGATTAAGTGTTCTAATGGACAAACGATCATCGTAACCCATGATACGAATTCTCCTCGTCCTTATTCATTAGGTTTCCGTGTTCAAGGAACTGAGGGTTTATGGATGAATGATGGCGATCATGTATATGTACAAGGAAAGTCTAAGCCTCATCGTTGGGATGATTCCGATGAATGGTTCAAGAAATATGATCATAAATTGTGGGCTTCTTTAGAGTCTCAAGCTGCTGAGGCCGGACACGGTGGTATGGACTTTATCATGATGTACGACTTGATCGACGCTATCCGTAATAAAAAACCGGCTCCAATGGATTGCTATGACGCTGCCGCTTGGAGCGCTATCTCCGGCTTGTCAGAGATGTCAATCGCTCGTGGCGGTGCTTTGGTAGACTTCCCGGATTTCACCCGTGGGCAATGGATTCACCGTCAACCGCAATTCGCTTTGTAATAAATTTTCATAAAATACTAGGGAAGGATGTCTTTGTTAAAGGCATCCTTTTCTTTTTTATATACATTTTTCTTGTCTCTTCGAGTATTATGATTATTTTTGTCACTCAAGTTAATCTATTCTATCTAAATTTTAAATTCGTACTATGAAGACAAACAGAAGAGACTTCCTGAAGACTCTTGGAGGAATCGCGGCATTTACGATTGTACCGCGCCACGTGTTGGGTAATGGATTCATCGCTCCAAGTGATCAATTGACAAAAGGAATTATCGGTACAGGTGGTATGGGCCGTGGACATGTGGACTATGCCGGGACTCGTCTTGTCGCCGTGTGTGACGTCGATAAGAATCATCTGGAGCTAGGTAAACAGTTGGTAAAGGATAAGATTGCCGCATACCATGATTTTCGTGATTTGATTTTGGATCCTAATGTAGATATCGTTCATATAGCTACGCCTCCTCACTGGCATGGTATCATGTCTGTCGAGGCCGCTAAAGCAGGAAAAGATATTTGGTGTGAGAAGCCTATGACCCGTACGATCGGGGAGGGTAAACGGGTAATGGAAGCGATGAAGCAATACGGACGTATGTTCCGCTTGAACACTTGGTTCCGTTTCGCAGACCCGTTCTATGGATTGGGTACTCCCGTGAAACCTTTGAAGAAACTGGTTCAAAGTGGTATGTTGGGCTGGCCGCTAAAGGTAACGATCAGCAAGCATACCGGTTTCGACTGGAAGTTCTATTGGGTTGGTAAAGAATATCTGGAACCGCAATCGGTGCCTAGTGAGCTGGATTATGATTTCTGGTTGGGGCCGGCTCCTTACAAACCTTATAACCCGCATCGTGTGCATCAGACATTCCGTGGATACTGGGATTATGACGGAGGTGGTTTAGGGGATATGGGACAGCATTATATTGACCCTGTACAATATTTTTTAGGAAAAGATAATACCAGCCCGGTTAAGGTAGAGGTGGATGCTCCGCAACAACATCCGGACGCCGTGGGTACTTGGCGCTCGATTACGTATACCTATGAGGATGGTTGCCAGATCGTACTTTGGGGAGGTGATTACGGGGATCCGAACACACCTTATATTTCCGGACCGAACGGGAATGTTTATAAGAATTTCGTATGTGATATCCCGGATTGGGAGAAAAAGTTATCCGATTATCCCGAACCTGAGCCACAGGTTACCGACTTTATCGAGTGCGTAAAGACTCGTCAGCCTTTTGCCTTGAATGAGCGTAATGGCTTCCGTTCCGCTACGATCGTGAACATGGGTGCCGTAGCCCTTCGTTTGAATCGTACGCTTCACTTTGATCCCGTAAAACTGGAATTTATTAATGATGAGGCCGCTAATCGTTTGTTGGATCAGCCGATGAGAGCGCCTTGGAATATTTAAACACATACACATATGAAAAAAGTATATATATCAATTGCCAGCTTATTGTTGTGCGGTAGCATGTTAATGGCTCAAAGCCCGGCTAATCGTACATCGAAGACGATCGTTGCCGATGTACTGGCACAGATGCCGGCGGAGCAACAAGCTGAATATAACAAATTAATTAATGACCTAAGCTCCACTGGCGAGGAAGGGGTCTTGATGTTGATTAACAAGATTAACGCTCCGGGAAAAGGCAGTAACTCGAACGTGGATTATGCGTTGAGCGGATTGACTCACTACGTGATGGCGAAAGGTGAGGAAAATGCCCGTCTAGCAACAGCCAACGCATATTTGAAAGCCTTGGATAAGGTGAGCGACCGGGAGACAAAGGCTTTTATTATCCGGCAGCTTCAATTACTGGGAAAAGATGAGTGTGTGGATACGTTGGCTAGCTATTTGAACGATGAGAGCTTAAGCGGTCCTGCTGCCCGTGCGTTATCCGCAATCCGTACCGATAACGCTAAGAAGGTTTTGGTGGCTTCCTTGATGCGTCGTTCCGGTACTCCGAAGACGCAAAAGGATATTATCCGTGCGATCGCTGACGTGCAAATCGCTGATGCGGAAAATGTATTGAAAGTGATGCTTGGTTCCAGCGATGAGAATATGCAGAAAGAGGTTCTTTATGCGTTGAGTCGTGTAGGTTCTAAAGCTTCTCTAGGCGATTTAGCCGCCGCTGCAGAGAAAGCCGGTTATAAAATGGAAAAGACCGGGGCGAATGAGGCGTATATCGCTTTGATAAAACGTGTCCTTGAGCAAGGCGATACCAAAGATGCGGAGAAAGCAGCGAATGATTTATTGAAGAAGTCTACGAAAGCAGGTATGACACAGACCCGTGAGGCCGCTCTTCAGATTCTATTGGCCGCTAAGCCGGAAGCTGCTACGAAGAATTTATTATCGGCTTTGAAAGATACGGATAAGGGATACCGTAATGCGGCTTTGAACTTCGCTTCGGGTTTCGCTGATCAAAATGTTTATATCGAGGTCATGAAACACATGTTAAAGGCGAAGCCGGAAGTCAAGGTGGATATCTTGAACTGGATAGGCCGTGAAAGCAAATGCCCGTCTAAACATGACATGATCAAGAATCTGGAACTTCGTTTTGATCTACCAGCGAGACAAGTTCTTTTGGACCAATTGAAAGATAAGGATTTCTATGTGCAACAGGCCGCTGTTTGGGCTTTGGTTAAAATCGGTGATAAGAGTGTCATTCCTGTGCTGGCGGATTTGTTGAAGAGCAATGACAAGCAAGTGATTTTATTGGGGCAAGATGCTTTGATGGCATTTAACGGCGATATTGATCAAGCGGTCGCTAAAGTGATCCCGTCCGTTTCCGATGCGGGAAAGGTAGCCGGTTTGGAGCTGTTGGCGATACGTATGGCCGACGCGAATCTGAATACGGTACTGGAGCAGATTAAATCCGGCTCTCCGGAGGTGAAGAAAGCCGCTTATACCGCATTGAAAGATGTAGTGTCTGAGAAAGATTTCACTTTATTGTGCGGAATGTTGGAGACGGCGGAGGCTTCCGCTATCGCCCCGCTTCAGGATGCGATCATTGCCGCTATCTCTAAACAACCGACGGCAACTCAAGTATCTAACGTGAATCGTCGTATGGTACAAGCGGGAGAGAGCAAGAGGTATCTTTATTATAAGGTCTTATCAGCGACTGGTGAGAAAGATGCTCTAGCTACGATCGTGGAAGGATTGAATAAAGGGAATGGAGCGGCCAAGGATGCGGCTCTTGACGCTTTGTTGGCTTGGAAGGGTATTGAGGCTGCCGATGAACTATTTAAGGTTTGCCAATCAGCCTCTTCCGATCAAGTATTCGACAGGGCGTTAAAGCGTTATGTGCAGTTGGTATCTAATCCGGCATTTACGAGAGAGAATCGTTTGTTGAGCTTGCGGAAAGTCATGGAGATTGCCCGGACGAGTGAGCAAAAGGCTCTTATTTTACGTCAGATCCAACGGGCGGATACCTTCTTGGCATTGATGTATGCGTCGGAATTCTTGGATTCAAGCGATGCGGCTGTTCGTTCTGCGGCTGTTTATGCGGTTTGGAATATCGCTCGTAACCATCCGGAATATAAGGGTGACAATGTGAAGGCTATCTTGAAACGTGTTTTGACCATGTTTGACGGGGAAGACGCTCGTTATGATATCGATGCCTTGAAGCAACATTTAGATGCGATGCCGGACGAGGTTGGATTTGTCTCTATCTTTAATGGTAAGGATTTAACGGGTTGGAAAGGTTTGGTTGAGAATCCGATCGCCCGTGCGAAAATGAAACCGGCTCAATTGGCGAAAGCGCAGGAGAAGGCGGATGAGAATATGCGTCGTGACTGGAAAGTGGAGAATGGCCTGTTAGTATTTGACGGTACTGGGTACGATAACCTATGTACTGAAAAGCAATATGGTGATTTCGAGATGTATGTTGATTGGATGTTGGATCCTAAAGGACCTGAGGCTGATGCCGGTATTTATCTGCGTGGTACTCCTCAAGTCCAGATCTGGGATACTTCTCGGGTAAATGTTGGTGCGCAAGTAGGTTCCGGAGGCTTGTATAACAATCAGGTAAATGAGAGCAAGCCTTCGAAAGTGGCCGATAATAAACTAGGTGAATGGAATTCCTTCTATATTAAGATGGTTGGCGACCGTGTGACGGTTGTCTTGAACGGAGAAAAAGTGGTAGATAACGTGATTCTGGAAAACTATTGGGATCGCAAGCTTCCGATTTTCCCGGTAGAGCAAATCGAGATGCAAGCTCATGGCAGCAAGGTCTATTACCGTAATATCTACGTAAAGGAATTGGAAAAACAAGAACCGTTCAAATTATCGCCGGAAGAGGAAAAAGAAGGCTTCAAGGTTTTGTTTGACGGAACGAATATGCATGAATGGACTGGAAACACGGTTGATTATATCTTGGAAGATGGCTGTATCTCTATGGTTCCAAGCAGTAGTTTCGGAGGTAATCTGTACACCAAGAAGGAATACGGAAACTTTATCTATCGTTTTGATTTCCAGTTAACCCCGGGAGCTAATAACGGTGTCGGTATCCGTACGCCGATGGAAGGAGACGCAGCATATGTAGGTATGGAAGTGCAGGTCTTGGATTGTGAACATCCTATTTACCAAGGAAACATCACTCCGCTGCAACATCATGGTTCCGTATACGGTATCATTCCCGCCCGTGAGGATCATCCGAAAGCGTTCAAGCCGGTTGGAGAATGGAATACGGAAGAGATCATGGCGGATGGCGATCATATCCGTGTGACGGTGAATGGAGTCGTAATCTTGGATGGAAATATTCGGGATGCCGTGAAGAATGGTACGCCGGATGGAAAGGAGCATCCGGGTTTGTTTAACAAAAAAGGTCATATAGGTTTCTTAGGACATGGTTCCCCTGTCAAATTCCGCAATATTCGTATCAAGGAATTGAAATAATTTATATCAGGCTTTGAATATATAAAGAGATTGTCTTGAGTGATTCGAGACAATCTCTTTTTTATTATAGGGGATTTATACTATTTAAATTATATCTTTGTGAAATCATAGTGTAATTTTATCGGAAGGGATATTTTTATGGAGGATATACAGACTCAATTGGATCAATGTAAATTGTTATTAGATAGAGCGGAAGTTGGCTTGTGGGAAGCCGATTTTGTTCAAAGAGGTTATATCTGTTCCGATTATTTAATGAGTATATTTGGGAAGAAGGGGAATAATCTCTCTTTTTTTGAATTTTACTATATAATCCGGGAAGACTTTAGGGATCTGATTACTACGGATTTTTTATCGATCCAATCTGTCGATACGTATGAGCAGATATTTCCGATAATAACACCGACTGGGGAAAAATGGGTACGCTCCAGATTATGTGAGCGTAAGTTGAATAATGGAGTGTGCGTAAAAGCGTTGGGCATATTACAGATTTTACCTAATTTCAAACTGAAAGAGGAAAAGATTAGTAAGATGATCGATCATAATGAGATGATCTTCCGAAAGCTATATGTAAATTTACCTGTGGGGGTCGAGCTTTATGACAGGGACGGTTACTTGATTGACCTGAACGCAAAGGATATGGAGATATTCGGTATCCGGTCAAAGAAGGACGTTTTAGGAGTCAATATTTTTAGCAACCCGATTATGCCTAAAGATGTGATCAAGAAACTCAAGGAGAATAAATCCGTGAATTTCCGGCTGAATTATTCGTTTAAGAAGGTCGATGATTATTATAACACCTCGAAAGTAGGCGAGATGGATATCGTTACCAAGGCCAGTATTTTATATGACCAAAGAGGTGAACCTTCCAGCTATTTACTTATTAATTTGGATAATACGGAAAAGATGATCGCCTATAACCGTATTTCTGAGTTTGAGAATGTATTTACCTTGGTCAGCGTATACGCTAAAGTCGGTTATGCCCTTTATGACTTATATACCTTTGAGGGCTATGCCATTAAGCAATGGTATGAGAATATGGGAGAGAAGGATGGAACCCCCTTGTCCCAAATTATTGGGATTTATTCTTATATTCATCCGAACGACGCTGGATATATAAACTCATTCTTTGAGGAGGTGAAACAGGGTAAAGCGCATCATTTCCGTAGGGAAGTGCGTGTGAAGTCTGGTGACGGATGGAAATGGATTTGCGCCAATATCACCCGTAACCCTCAAAGCGTAGACCCGAATAAACCGGAGATGATCTGTATTAATTACGATATCACGGAGTTAAAGGACTCTCAATTGAAAAGGGAAAGGGCGGAAGAACTGGATCGTTTGAAGTCTGCCTTCCTAGCGAATATGAGTCATGAGATTCGTACGCCATTAAATGCCATTGTCGGTTTTTCTCAATTATTGGCGGAAACGGATGATCCCGAGGAGAGGCATGAGTTTGTGGAAATCATCGATAGCAATAATCGGATGTTGCTTCAATTGATCAGTGATATTCTAGACTTGGCAAAAATTGAATCCGGTACGATGGATTTCAAGTTCGCCGATATGAACGTAAAAGAGGTGATCAATGAGATCGTGACCTCATTCCGTATCAAGATGCCCGATAACGTAGCTCTGATCGCTCCCCAAGATTCACCGGAATGCCAAATCTATAGCGATCGTATGCGGCTGACGCAGGTAATATCCAATTTCCTTAACAACGCGATCAAGTATACGAGCGAAGGTTGTATCACCTTAGCTTACGAGATCATAGGTGATGAGATAAAATTCTCCGTGACTGATACGGGGGATGGCATGAGCCAAGAGATACAAGCCCATATCTTTGATCGTTTCTATAAAGGAAATACGTTTAAACAAGGTACGGGCTTGGGGCTATCTATTTGCGAGACCATCGTAAATAGGCTAGGTGGTCGGATCGGTGTAAATTCCGAGTTGGGCAAAGGCAGTACGTTTTGGTTTACACATCCCTATTCCTTCTCGCCGAACGCTAAATCTCCTGCATCGCCTAATCCGGGAACGATATAAGAATGATCGTCGAGGTCATTATCTAATGCGGCGATCCAGATTGTAGTCTTGTCATCCGGCATTTTCTTCTGCAAGTATTCCAAGGCTTGTTTGCTTGAGATGATGGAGGCTACGTGTACATGGTCGGGTACTCCTTTGGTTAGCAGTGCCTCATACGCCAATTCCATAGAACTTCCGGTGGCCAACATCGGGTCGGATATGATCAAGGTTTTACCTGTTAAGCGAGGAGAGGCGATATATTCGATATGAATATCAAAATTCAAACGGTCTTTATATTTGCGGTAAGCGGATACGAAAGCGTTCTCCGCATTATCCAGATACCGAAGGAAACCTTGGTGGAATGGAAGTCCGGCACGCAAGATCGTACTAATCACGATTTGATCGTCCGGCGTATTCATCGGGGCTATACCTAGCGGGGACTGGATGTCTTTCGTACTGTAATGAAATTCCTTACTGATCTCGTAAGCCATGATTTCTCCGATACGCTCGACATTGCGACGGAAGCGAAGGCTGTCTTTTTGTATATCTACATCTCTAAGTTCGGCTACGAACTTGTTTAATATGGAATTTGTGTCTCCAAGATTAACGATTCTCATGAGTCTTTTTTGAGCCCAAAAGTAATCATTTCCGGACACTAAAAATCATAAGTATGAAATTTTTCATTCATACTTATAAATGAAAGATTTCATACTTATGATTTTTTATCCCCTTACCGGGGATATTTTTACTACGTTTTCGGTTACTTTATTATTTCAGGTGGGCATTCATCGCCTCAAGGAGGAATTTACCCGGTTTGAATTTTACGGTCGTACGAGCGGGGATCATTACCGGAGTACCTGTTTTAGGATTTCTGGCAAGACGCTGTGTTTGCGGTCTTGGGATCAGTGTTCCAAATCCGACAAGTACGATTTCCTCATTTTCGGACATACGCTCAGTTACGATCTCGATGTAAGCATCCAATACTTTCTTTGCTTCTTGCTTTTGTAACCCGGTCTTGTCTGCTAAAGCCTCTATAAGTTCTGCTTTGTTCATAAATGCAAATTTTTTAAATTGTTAAACACTACAAATGTACACTTTGAAGCTGGTTTTATAGTTACGTTTTGCAAAGATACATTTGCATTTGAGTTTCTTATTAAACAAGGCCTACAGATGTTTGTTACATTTTTAAGAACAAAAAATGTTAATAATGTGTCAGTTTGCGAATTTCGAAACATTTATTGAATCTTGATATACCCGATTCGTGTGTACTTGATAGTACGGGATTCTATATGTTTTAAGACCTTAGCGGAAGTCAAAGTCAATTTTTCCCCTACTTGGAAAGCATGAGCGCCCGGTGGCAACGTTTGCGTGGTAAGACTACGATCTTTCGCTTTTATCCTCAATAAAAAGTAATTCCCGGCGATGTCCACGGCCGTGAGCAATTGATCTACATAGAAATATTCGGTACCACGGATAATCTGTGTCTTGTAAGAATCGTCTTCAATGCGGACTTTTGTGATTGTTAACTTTAAATCGCTCAATTTTTCTCCCGGTGTTCCTACAAAGCGGCTTACAGGCATTTTATATTTCTTACGGGTCTGTAGGTCGAGATAGATTTTACTGTAGGTCACCGCTAACTCTTTAAAACGCATCTCGCTTTTTACGTGAGGTTCATATTTATCGGCTATCCAAACGACGTATCGGGGATCGATCGTATAGATGTCATGCAAATGGTATCCTCTGTATTTACCGAAAGAAATAATATCGTCTCCATTATCGGGAGAGTCTTTGATATCTGTCGTTATAAATAAAGGTAGAAAGGAGTTGCTTACCATCTTAATCGCCTTATTCACCGAGCTGATGGCATTCAAGTCGAGATTCGCCAAATAGACCGTCGGATGATAAGTGGCCGAAGGCGTAAAGAACCAAAGCGTATAATATAAGGTCTTTGAGGTAGGCAAAAGAATGTAGTACCGCCCTTTGTCTGACGTTTTTCCTCGATTGAACGTGTTTAACTTGTCGAGGATCATCTTCTGTATTTCACCGGATAGGCCGGACGTGTTCTCATCCATACGATCAACTCTATATACAAATCTACTGAAAAAATCCGGAACTACATAATTTGCGGATGAGTTATTTATGACTACTTTTGCCCTAAAAATAAAATAGACGATGAGAATAGAGCAGAATTATTCGTTGGAGAAACACAATACGTTCCATCTTCCGGTAAAGACACGTTGGTTCATGGAGTATGAGACGGAGGAGGAGTTGCAACGAATCTTACATGATGAATACTTTCAGGAATGTTTATCCTTGCATATAGGAGGCGGGAGCAATCTATTGTTCATCAACGATTATAATGGCATTATCATCCATTCCCGAATCAAGGGGATTTCTATCTCGGCGGAAACGGACGAGTATGTATCGCTTCGTGTCGGGGCTGCGGAGATCTGGGATGATGTCGTGGCATACGCCGTATCGAAAGGTTGGGGAGGTATAGAGAATCTTTCTTTAATACCCGGTGAGGCGGGCGCTGCCGCTATCCAGAACATCGGGGCTTATGGCATGGAGATCAAGGATGTGATCGAGAGCGTGGAGGCTTATAACCAGTTGACATTCGAGAAACGGACTTTTACGAATACGGATTGTGAATATGGATATCGTAATAGTTATTTCAAGAATGAGCATCATGACCCCCACATCATAACTTATATTACGCTTCGACTATCCAAGAACCCTTGCTTTTCGGTTAATTATGGGAACTTAAAGGAGGAGTTGACGAAATATCCGGAAGTTACTTTGGAAACGATCCGTGAGGCTGTCATAACAATTCGCAGGCAGAAGCTTCCCGATCCGGAAGTATTAGGCAACGCAGGCAGTTTCTTTATGAACCCGATAATTACGGCAGAGCATTTTGAGAAATTGAAAAAGCAATTCCCGGAAATCCCGTCTTATCCCGCTTCGGAAGGAAAGATCAAGGTTCCGGCCGGTTGGTTGATCGAGCAATGTGGGTTTAAGGGTAAAAACCATGGGCCGGTAGGTGTTTACGAGAAACAAGCGTTGGTATTAGTGAATTTAGGAGATGCCCGGGGGCATGAGATCGCGTTGGTCGCGGAGAGCATCCGTACCGCCGTAAAAGATCGTTTCGGTATAGAGCTTATGCCTGAGGTTAAATATGTCGGATAATGAAAATCGTTTTTTTAGGAACAGGAACGTCTACGGGCAATCCTGAGATAGGTTGCCAATGTGAGGTATGTACTAGTAAAGACCCCCGTGATTGGCGTCTACGGGCCTCGATCTTGGTAGAGACGGAAGGGAAACGGATATTGATCGATTGTGGTCCGGACTTCCGTTGGCAAATGATAACCAATAAGATTTACCATTTTGACGCAGTTTTAGTAACTCATGAGCACTACGATCATGTAGGTGGCTTAGATGATCTACGTCCTTTTGGTCGGTATAAAGATGTGGATATTTATGCGGAAGACAATGTCGTGGAGGCGATAAAAACTCGCATTCCTTATGTGTTCCGGGAGCATAAATATCCGGGAGTACCTAATTTGGTATTGCATACGATCGGGACGAAACCGTTTGAGGCCGCCGGTGTCATGATCACTCCCATTCGTGTAATGCACGCTAAGCTGCCGATCTTAGGTTTCCGTATCGGCAATATGGCTTACTTGACCGACCTTAAATATCTTCCGGAAGAAGAGTACGCTAAGTTGGAAAACCTTGATGTATTGGTTATTGATGCCCTTCGGAAAGGAGAGCATCAATCGCATGAGAGTCTGGAGGAAGCCTTAGCGAATATATCCTATATCCAGCCCAAGGAGGCCTATTTAATCCATATGAGTCATCGCATAGGGTTGCATGCGGTCATTGAAAAAGAGTTGCCTCCGCATGTACATTACTCATATGATGGATTAACGGTGACTTTTTAAGTCATATATTGAAAAGATTCTTTATCTTTGCCAGCTGAAAATCTAGAGAATAGCTGCTTTTTTAAGTTAGTCGCTTATAGCAGGAGTGGTATATAATAAAAAACAATAATAGACTGTATGAATTTATCGTTTAAGAACGTACTATGCGTATGTTGCTTATTGCTGTCGGGATCTGTGTATGCACAGCTTCCGCAAGACTTGATTGACAAGGCGAAAGCCGCTGGAATGTCGGATACGCAGATCCAGCAGGAATTAGCCAAGCGTATGAAACAAGAAGGGGGATCAGTCGGATCTCAAGCTACCGCTACCGATGCGAAGGTTAGCGACCGGGTAATGCCGGTAATCGATGAAGGACAATCCTTAGAAGCTCAACGTAGAAATAATCTTCCTGCTTCAGCCATGGAGAATACCGTATTCGGGCATGAAATCTTCTCAAACAAGAACTTATCTTTTGCCCCAGATTTAAATATCCCTACACCTAAGGATTATGTGCTTTCCGCTGGTGATGAGTTATTGATTAATGTATGGGGAGATTCCGAGCTAAACTTGAAATTAAAGATCTCTCCGGACGGTACGATCCTTGTACCAAATTTAGGTCCGGTGTCGGTCAGTGGATTGACGATCGCTGGCGCTGAGACTCGTCTGCGTCAGGAGTTGAGCCAGATTATGTCTACGCTGTCTGGTTCGGGAGAGGGGAATACCTTTGTTTCCGTCAGTTTGAGCCAGATTCGTAGCATGAAGGTGAATATTGTCGGCGAGGTAGTCGCTCCCGGTACGTATACATTACCTTCATTCGCCACATTATTTAATGCGTTGTATGCCGCCGGTGGTGTGAATAAGATCGGTTCTTTGCGTAGCATCAAGGTATATCGTAATAGCAAGGAAATCGCTAATCTCGACGTATATGATTATTTATTGAACGGAAAGTACACAACGAATGTTCGTTTGGAAGAGAACGATATGATTATGGTAGGCCCGTACGACCAGTTAGCGGTGGTTCGAGGTAAGGTGAAACGTAATCGTATTTTCGAGTTGCGCAAGGGTGAGACCTTGAAGCAATTGCTGGATATGGCCGGCGGATTTACCGGCGACGCTTATACGAAGGACGTACAAGTGAAGCGTAAATCAGATAGTCGTTACCAGATCTCTACGGTTTCGGAAGATAAGTTCGCTTCTTTCGTGATGCAGGATGGCGATTCTTTGCAGGTAGATTCCGTTATTCCTTTTTATGAGAATCGTTTGGTCGTGACGGGAGCTGTATGGCGTCCGGGAGAATATGAGTTAAGTCCGTCGGTTCGTACGGTAAAGCAATTGGTAAAACAGGCCGCGGGTCTTAAGGGAGACGAGTTCGCCGGCCGTGCCTTGATTACCCGTTTGAATCCGGATTTCACGACTACGATGATCGCCGTGGATATTCGTGGTATCTTGAACGGTACCGCTCCAGATGTGGAGTTGCAAGCGGAAGACCAATTAAGCATTCCTTCCCTATTCGATTTGCGCGAACCTTATACGATCAAGGTTGGCGGAGCCGTGAATTATCCGGATACGGTGCTTCCGTATCGTCATAATTTGACAATAGAAGACGCTATCATGATGGCCGGTGGCTTAAGAGAGTCCGCTTCTTCTATTAATGTAGAGGTAGCCCGTCGTGTGAAGGATCCTAGTTCCAATCAGAATGTCAACCGGATCGCTGATGTATATAACTTCTCGTTGAGTGAGGACTTCAAGTTGAATGCGGGAGATACGATCTTTACGCTGGAGCCGTTCGATGAGGTTTATGTTCGTTTCTCCCCGGGGTATCACGAGCAACAGGTCGTGAAGGTGAACGGTGAGATCACTTTTGCCGGTAGCTATGTATTGGCTACGAAGAACGCTCGTTTGAGTGACATTGTCGCAAAAGCGGGAGGCGTTACCCCAGAGTCTTATGTAAAAGGTGCCAGCTTGAAACGTCAGTTGACAGAGGATGAATTGAAGCGCATGGAAACCCTTCTGGCTTTAAGTGGGGCGAATAAGCAAAGCCGGGATTCTATCGGTGTAGCGTTGATGAATGTGAAGGACTATTCCGTAGGTATTGATTTAGAGAAAGCGTTGGCTAATCCGGGCAGTATCGATGATGTCGTGCTTCGTGATGGTGATGAACTTTATATTCCGCAGTTGCAAAGTACGGTGAAGATGAGTGGAGCCGTGACTTATCCGAACAGCGTGACTTATACGAAAGGTATGTCGGTTACGGATTGCTTGTCTCAAGCCGGTGGTTATAATGATATCGCACGTAAGTATCCGATCGTAATATATATGAGTGGTAAGGTCGCTACGACGAAGCGCACCGCTATATTCTTCAAGCGTTATCCGAAAGTGGAGCCGGGCTGCGAGATCGTGGTTCCGACGAAGACACAACGTGAGCGCCGAAGCTTGGCTGAGATAATGACTATTGGTAGCTCCGCTACTTCTATGGCCGCGATGATTACTTCTATTGTTAATATGGTTAAAAAATAATCAGGCATGGATACGATAAACGAGATAAAGGCACAAGAGTTACCCGAGGAGCAGGAGATCGATTTAATCGAACTGGCGCAAAAGCTGTGGAAAGAGCGTAAGTTCTTATTGAAAGGCTGTGGCATTGCGGTGGTAGTAGGTTTGATTGTAGCTTTCAGTATTCCCAAGGAATATACGACTACGGTGAAATTGGCGCCTGAGACACAGGATGCGGCAAAAAAATCTAGCCTTGGCGGTTTGGCCGCTATGGCTGGGATTAATCTGAATACCGCTGCCGGCGCGGACGCTATCTCTCCGGATTTGTATCCGGATGTAGTGCAGAGTACTCCGTTCCTGTTGGATTTGTTTCCGGTAGAGGTTACCGATAAGAAAAAGGAGTTAAGCACTACATTATATGATTATATGAGTGAACACCAACGCAAGGCTTGGTGGGGATATATCGTCTCCGCTCCATTCAAGGCCTTGGGTGCGGTAATGAGTTTATTCTCCGGTGATGAGGAAGAATCTGAGGGCTTGAATCCTTATCACTTGACAAAGGAGCAGGAAGAGGTGGTAAAGGCATTGCAGGAGCGGGTTTCTGTTTCCGTGGACAAGAAGACCTTAGTTATCACGGCTTCCGTACAGATGCAGGACCCGGTTATTTCCGCTGAGATGACAAAGGTTGTTTTGGAAAACCTCCAGAATTATATTACGAATTATCGTACGCAGAAAGTAAAGCAAGATTTGGAATTTACCCAGAAGGTATTTGGCGAGTCACGTGACGCTTATTATAAAGCGCAACGTGCGTACGCCGCTTTCGAGGATGCCAACCGTAATATTATCTCTTCCAGCTACCGTACGGAGCAGGAGCGTTTGAAGAATGAGATGACCCTTACGTTTAATGTTTACAATACGTTGGCGCAGAAGTTGGAGCAAGATAAATTGCGTGTGCAGGAAGAAACTCCGGTGTATACCGTAATCGAGCCGGCTACCGTACCTTTGAAAGCATCTTCTCCTAAGAAGGCACTTATCTTGGTCGGTTTTGTCTTCCTCGCTTTATTCGGATGTATCGGATATTTATTCGTAAAAGATATGTTTGTGTCAGCATTCAAGAAAGAAGGGACTGAAGCTTAATTCCCGCAAACCGTAAAATAGACCACGGCCTCGTCATGACTGACTTGTGCCGTGGTTTTTATTTGTGGGAATAGCCGATTGATCCGAGTAGTTATCGTATCGCATAAGTTGGGGTAAAAGTTCTCCAAGGTTTCCTCATAGGGTTGCTCATTGAAGCAGCAAAGGCTTCCTTCATTATAGAATAAATCCATTGCCAACCATTGATTTTTCATTTTCCACTCCGTCGAGTCATTCATTTGAACCTGTAAATCTAAAGAGGCGCTTTGGATGAAGAGATTCATCGCGCCACTCTTGCCTTTTTTACTAATTAGATCAGCTAATTCCGGAATGATCTGTGCGGGGTACGTCTGTTGCTTTTTCGCTGTCTCTACCAATAATTTTCGATTGTAGGACACCACGAATATACCCTCGTGGTAGTAACAACCTAGAAAATGCTTATCAACATCCGGATAGTATCTAACAGGAACGGAAGCTTCCTCTCGTTGCTGGGCAGGAAAAGTGAAAGAAGCGTCCAGTTGCTTGAAAATACGCTCTGCCGTATGACTATCCATAGGGGCGTACAAGATATCCCCTTGTGGATAATAAGCGATCAAGAAAGACGATAAATCCGGATTTTGCTGTATTAAAGAGAGGAAAATAGCGGGCGTATGATCCGAGAACGCCTTGCGTATATTCTCCATGGGTAATATCATCTTCTCGAATACAGGAGGACGATTGATAGCAAAAATTGCTGTGGGGGTCGGGATGACCAAGCTATAGGGATCTACCGTGGCGACAAATTGCTCGTCGCTCATATTCTTGTAAAAGTACCTCACGCAAACGATCGTAGCCAAAAACAAGACAATGAATGCCATTATGTCTTTCTTGCCGATCCTCATGTTTGCTTTAGGAAGTATTTACACCAAGGCTTTAATCCGCATTCCTCACATTTCGGTTTCCGGGCGAGGCAAACATATCTTCCATGCAATATCAACCAGTGATGGGCGATGGGGATCAATTCTTCCGGAATGTTCTTCACCAACTCCTTTTCCGTTTCCAAAGGTGTCTTGCTATTATTGGTCAAGCCGATCCGGTTGGAGACACGGAATACGTGCGTATCTACCGCCATGGCTGGCTTGTCATATACAACGGATGCGATTACGTTCGCAGTTTTTCTTCCTACACCCGGAAGTTTCTGTAGCTCGTCAATATCGGAGGGAACCACGCCTTTGAAGTCCTCTATCAGCATCTTCGCCATACCTACCAGATGTTTAGCCTTATTGTTCGGGTAAGATACGCTTCGTATGTATTCAAAGACGACTTCCGGTGTGCTAGCTGCCATTACCTCGGGAGTAGGGAAAGCCTCGAACAGGGCAGGAGTGATCATATTCACTCGCTTATCCGTGCATTGTGCGGATAGGATTACCGCTATCAATAATTGATATGGATCGTCATAATGTAGTTCAGTCTCGGCTACCGGTACGTTTTCCTTAAACCAGTTTAATACGCCTTTATATCTTTCTTCTTTTCGCATTGTTTTTTCGGTTTCTATTTTTCGCATCCTAAAGGTATAACTTTTAAAAGGAATATACAAGCGGAGATGTGCCAAAAATAAGATACTCCCGAATTGTACGAATAAATAAAAAAGTACCGATCTCCTTCTTCCATCTAAGAGAGAAAGAAATCGGTACTTTTTTATTTATTATTCCCTAACGATCTGGTGGATATGTATAGATTCTTTTCCTATTGTGGTGATTTCTAAAGAAGAGAAATCCTCGAACATGGTTTTATTTAATTTGATGTAGCCTACGTTCCCTTGATAGACGATGTTTTTCTCACCATCTTGAGAGAGGCCGGTGATAGATACCAAATTCTCGTTACTTCCGGAGAGGAAGAAAGATACGGCGTTGATATCATCGCATTTTATGTGAATTATTTCTCCCGGATTCAAGTTCTTATACGTATCTAGGTTCATATCGTACATCATAAGAGCCTCATTGATTTGCGGGTCTTGTTTGGTTGTCGCCGTGAATCCTAGTACATATAGCTCCATTGGCTGATCCGAGTTATTTCGCATACGGATATAACGGGCTTTCGGATCGATGGTGCGGATCGTATCCTTAGCGTTTTCCGTGGAGACATGGGGGATTAGGCTCCAGCTCTTTCCGTCAGCAGACCACTCGAATACCCGTCCGGGTTGGTTGCTTTTCGGAAGATTGAAACAGAAGGATTCCGCTTCTTTCTGGATTTCCCAGCCGATACCCAGATATTGATTAGGCTGTACTTTGACTACCTCGAATAGGGGGACGTAACCGACCGTATTATCACCCTCGGCACAAGGCTGGCTCTTCAATTGGTCGATATTCGTGAATATGGAAGGGATGCTAACCTTCACCTCGTCCGGGGCGATACCGTCCGTAGATAGCAGGTTACGACCTGTCTGACGATATAAGTCTACGATGAAAGGGTGTAAGACTTTCGATCCGACTTTCACGCCTTTAGGCTGTGCCTTCTGGTTCAGCGTGCGGTTTATCAGTTTCATGCTATCTAGCAAGGCAGATGTTTCCAGATAGCGTTGCCATGTATAAGACCGGTCTTTCTCATACCAAGCGTGCGCCATATGCAGAGCACTTGTACCGGCTTTTCCTAAGAACTCGAATTGGATAAGCCATGGATTGATTTGTTCGATCAAGCGTTTATTGGGACTTTGGCTGTAGATCATGCTTGGGGAAGCCGTGATTTGAGCGAATAAGGTTCCCAGAAGATTTGCGCTTTGCTCCGGGAACGTGTTTTTCTTATATCCGGTAAGGAATGTCTGGATAGGAGCCACATAGTTAGCAGACTCTTCCCGGCGGTATTGATGTCCGTTCGGACCCGGATCGCAGTTATGCTCGCAGAAAATGCGGAAAGCCATGGAGGCCTCCGGCATAATAAAGTCGCAAGCGTCTTTCCATGCCTGTGTAGGATCGTAATTCTTGATATTCCAAGTGTACATTCCAACGCCGAATATAGCGACCTTGGAAGCCTCGGCATATTCCATAGGATTGGATACGAATCCGGTCATGGTGCCGGCGGCTTGCGTATCTAGGCCGTAGGCGGCTCCCATCAACAAATGATCTTGGCAATAATCGCTTACGGGGAAGTTCCACCAGATATAGGCGGGACGACGGATACGGTTGTTTACCCATTCGACGCCTTCTTTCGTGATATCGGCTACGACACGGTCTCCGGTCCACATGATTTGGATAGCGGGGTCGAGTTGGGTACCGAGGATATCCAGATAATCGGTCTTAGCCCATGAGCGGTTGTATTCGGTAGGGCACATGATCAGGGGCTGCACGTCATTTTTCTTGCTGATAAATTCCTTATGGATGTAATTCAATAAGCCGGCTTGCTTTTCCGGGCGGGCTCCCTCTCCGGATATATCATCGAAGAAAACGGCGAAAGAGCGTACGCCCAAATCGTACATTTTCTCGAATTTGGAAAGGATGTTCATGCTATCTGTCAGGTTCCATTGAATGTCTTGTCCCGGGTGGATGGCCCAAACGAAGTTTACTTTGTTATGGGAGGCCTCTTTCGCTAGTTCCTTGATATGCTCGGCTTCCTCGGCGGGATAAGGTTTGCGCCAGTTGGGGGAGCTGTGATAAGGATCATCTTTCGGACCATAGATATAGGTGTTCAGCTTGATCCTTCCGTAAAAGCGGATTTGCTCGATACGGTCGGCGTGGCTCCAAGGCTGTCCGTAGAATCCTTCCACGGTACCCCGGAATAATACGTCCGGATAGTCTTTGATCGAGCAGAGAGGCAGGATCTTTTTACCCTCGTCATATTTAGCTAATTGCTTGAGGGTTTGGGCGGCGTAAAACAAGGAATTATCGTCTACGATCCCGATCGTGATACCTTTTTTAGTGATCGTCAGCGTATAGGCACCCGAGCGTTGCATTTCCGGAGTTTTGTCTTTTAGTTTCTTGATCTCTAAAGGGAGAGATTTGCCGGATTTAGCGAAAGGTAGCGCTTCTTTAAGTAGTTTGACCGCATCTGCGTCCGGATTATTTATACCCCGTAGGGTATATCCATGGGGCGGTGTGTATGTTTGGCTGGAAATAGTCACCTCTTGGGGCTCGGGGAAGATTCCTAGGGATAGCTTTTGGCTATGCGTTAGGTTACAAACGCCTAGAAGGAGCATGGTGGCGAGTAAATACTTTAGTGTCTTCATATACGATATGATTTAATGTTAACGTTCGTAAATGTATGAAATAATTAAACACGGAGCACACGGAATACACAGATTTGTTCCGTGCCCTCCGTATTTAGATCTTATAGGGAGAATAGCAATACCCGGTTATCCGGATTTGTCCATTCATGGATCAAGCTACGCACGTCGCTATATTCGGCGGGAGTGAACTGTTGCTTGTCCAACTCGATCGTACGTACTACCTCGATCGTATTTCCTCTTGGTGTGATCGTGCGGGTTACTTTACCAAAAGGCTTGCTTATCACTTGCTCTTTTGTGGAGGTCTGCAACTTCATGCCCTCGGCGGGAGTAACCGTGTAGGTTACCTCTTCCTTGATCAGGGAGGGGAGTTCGAATAAGTTGGAACGCTTGCTGTTCAAGGCGCTCATGCCCCAGCTATCGATACCGGCGGAGATGGCTGGCAATGCGCAGATGGCGAAACCGTCTTTTGCTTGATCGGCGGAGATGGCCACGGATCTACTTTCCTTAATCTGAATAGGTGTGGTCTCAATCTCAATGGAAGTTCCGGAGAGGGAGACTACCTTATCTAGTCCGCCACGATTTGTCAGTGGGGAGGCGGATAGGTATTGGTCTTTCCCATCGACAGTGGCTTTTACGGCTAGAGTCTGGATGGCAGCTAGCCCGCAAGCGTCCGTATCGAGATGGCCGGGATAGACGGCGAGGACTTCCGACGGGATTCCGGCGGCATTCAACATCACGTTCAAGAGCTGTGCGATCTCTAGCGGCGTACCGTAGGCACTGCGGAGAACGGTGTCGATGTCACGGACGGTATAGCCGGTCATCGCCATGGGGATAGGACAGGTACTGAGATTGTTGAGTATATGGTCTCGGATGATGTTCACCTTCTCTTGTTCGTTACCGCTTTTATCGGTAAGGAATTGGGCGAAGGTTTTGCTCTCGTATCCCTGCGATTCCTTTAAGCGCTTATCCAAAGTGGCTAAGGCCGCTTTACCTGAAGGATAGGTAGAGGCTACCAAGTGGGGTGAAGCCTCACGGTTCTTTGGTTTGAAAGCCTCACGGGAGGAAGCGGGAATGTTCCGTAGTGTCCAGTGTACCTCCTTTATACCGTCATGGCTCTCCTCCACGGCTTTTACGGGGGAGCCGTACAGACCGCAAGCCAAGGGGGTCCCTTCCGGTACGGAGATAGAGACCTTGCATTCCTTCACGGGAGAAGTCTCTTGTAGTCGCTCGTTGATATCCAGAGCCGGATAGTAGCCCGGTTTTGTGATAATAGAGTAATCCAAGTAAATCGTGGCCCCAAGTTCTAGGCCAGTGTGTACCACGACCATTTCCTTGAGTTGGTTATAGGCCGGAGCGTCGGCGGCGAAACGGGGTAGGACCTCTACAAAGGCGTTATCGGGTGTCTTTACGATCGTACCGTCTTTCTGCCTCGTATAGGATGAGTGGATCTTCAGTGTTTGGAAATCGGGATTGTAGACGATAAAACTCTCGCCATACGTGCTATTCATCGCAGTGTGCGTGAAGAGCGTCAACTCTATGGAGGATCGATATTCTTGGCTACCGTCGGCATGCAAGGTCCAAGCTTTTGATACCTTCCCGTACTCAGCCTCCGATGCGGCGAATGAAGTAACCGTCATCGCTAACAAGCCTAGGAGAAGAATCAGTTTATAGGTTATCTTAATCATTGTCTTTCTGTTTTTATTTCTTGATAATCAAATAGTCACCATAACTCTTATAAGCGTTCACGGCGGAGCAGAAGCCTTTCCAGTCGGCTGCGTCGTAGACACGCTTCTTCAACGCTAGCTTCTGGCGCAAGACGATGTTCTGATTGCCTTCCTGCGAAAGGGAACCTTCGAAATCGGCCGCATTGCTTTGCAGGACGTCATTCTTCGGGGCGTTCAAGAGGGTATAGCCCTTGGGGAGGCGGATGGTCTCATCTTGTTCTACCAAACGGGAGCAAGCATCCTTGAATCCATACGCACGGTTTTCCGGTTTCGTATCGATACGCAAGAAACTCTTCACTTGATTGTAGAGGTTATTCATGACTAGCGGTTTGATAAGCATCTGGTCTCCGGCGATAATCGCGTAATCGGGGATCTCATAAGAGAACGTGATCTTGATAGGGGCCGCTTGATAGTTCTTCGGGTCCTTACCGTAATCTACACGAAGCAGTTTGGCGTTGGGGGATACGGCCAGCAATTGCTTCTCCATCGTGTTCTGCCAGTCGGATTGCCATCCGGTGGTGAAGATGCGGCGGATATTGCTGTCGGACTGTCCCTCGGCGGTGATCGTGAATTGTCCGCGGAGCGTGCCTTTCTCGTCTAGGCGGTTGTCGGCGTGGATGCGGACGTAGTGGTTCTCCGGGGCGGAGACAGGGGTTAAGCGGAGGTCGGAGCCTTCGGGCACACCCGGGAGGTAGTTCTGCTGTTGCTCGGCGCTACTCCATAATTCCCGGCAGAAAGGAACCCAAGTCGGGTCGAGAGGCATATACGTACCGCTCGCCAGTTTTACCACCGCCACGCAATGGTTGAAATGGTCGGCGGGGATACTTTCTACACGGCTTCCCGCCATTGTCATCGCCGGGTAAGCCTCGAAGCCGGCCATGCGGAGGAAGGCGATCAACGTACCGGCGATATCCTTGCAGACACCGCAACGATCGGTATAATTCATTTTCAGGTTGTGAAGCGTGAAACCCTCGCCTTTACCCATCGAGATTCCGGAGTAACGGATGTTATCGGCCACCCAGTGGGTCAGCACGGCTATCTTCTCCATTTCCGTTTTCTTGCCTTTGATCAGCTCGTCTACCTTTTTCTGGGCTTCCGGGATCGCAGTAAAGCTTCCGTAATCCTCGTTAACCTTATTGAACCAAAGGGATTTATCCTCCCAGCGGGGAGTACTGGACATCATGAGCTTCGGGGCAGCGTCGAATAGGTCTACCATGTTCGGTTCCTTGGCGAAAGGAAGGATATCGTCGGAGGCGAAGGTATATACTTTCCGTCCGTCCTCGTATCGCATCGAAGAGGTACATTCGCCTTGGTAGAACTGGAATTGCAACTCTTTCTCCATCGGCATGGATACCCGGTACACCTTGCGCACGGTAGGCTCGGTAGCCCAGAAGGGGACGATATCGTAAAACTGTCCTCGCATAGGAGGGATGAAACGCTCGTCGTCGTCACCCGCCGTCAGCAAGGCGTAGGTGAAACCTTTCTTGGCGATCTCGTACTCCACGATATCTCCCGGTTGCAAGCGGCCCACTTCCAGCATGATCTGCCGGGCGCCCCAGTAGATGGCACGTGCGGGGGCGGCGTAGTCGCAAGCTTGGGTTACGTCAAGATTGATCACGTCGCCGTTCGCACGGTAGATCGTGGCGTAACGAAACTCGGCGTGCGCCGTCAGCGGGTCGTAATCGTATTTGATGATACGGTTGGCGACGGCTCCTTTGGAAGTCTGTACCTTAAAAGCCTTGCATACGGCGAAAGCCCCCGAGCCGGTAGGTTGTACCGTAACGGCGGTGCTATCCAGCAAGGTGACGCAGTCGTATCCTGCATAGGCTTGCGATTTCTCCAAGGTAGGATCTTGCGGGTATCGGCAAGAATCCTGCCCGTACATAGGCGATAAGGCCAATAGGGAGACCGCGGTGATTGTTAGAATTCTTTTCATGTTTATAGTGTTTTTGTAATGATATTTCTCGCTAGCTCCCGGCAGGCGGCACGGTCGATCTTGCCGCTTCCGGTTTGGGGGATCTCGCTTACCTTTATGATGTGCCTCGGACGGAGGTACTTGGGCAGGCTGGCGAGAACCTCTGTTAGCATCTCACCTCGTAGGTTTGAGGCAAGCAGTAGCACGACCGCCTCTCCCAACCGAGGGTCGGGGGCGGCGGTGATGGCATAGGGGCGGTCGAGGTAGGGCCGTAGCCGCTCTTCCACCTCCTCGATCTGGATCTTGATACCTCCGCTATTGATAATATTATCTTTCCTTCCGATAATGGCGAAACTCCCGTCCGGCAGCAGGCGGGCGACATCGTTCGTCACCAGCCGCTCGTCGCAAACCAATGGGGCGTCTATCACCAAGGTATTCTCCGGTGACAAGGATAACGTCACTGAGGGGAAGGGATGGTAATAGGGCGAGGCTTCCGGCCCGTTCAGCCGGCGCAGGGCGATGTGGGACAGCGTCTCCGTCATTCCGTAGGTGGAATAAACCGTGTTTGGCATCTGCCGTATCTCCTGTTCCAAGGCCGCGTCAATCGCCCCGCCGCCGATAATCAGGATATCCGTTTGCTCCAGCCGCTTACGTTCCTCGGGTACTCGCAACGTATTGTAAACCTGCAAAGGAATCATGGCGGCAAAGCGCAGGGGCGTATCCCCCCAATCCGCCAACGGGTGTCCGGAGGGTTCGCACACCTCCAGATCCAGTCCGGCGTATAGGGAGCGGACCACCATCATCTTTCCGGCTATATAGCGTAGGGGCATACATAACAAGGCCTTGTCGCCCTTCTTAAGCCCCAGATAATCGCAGGTAAGCCGGGCGCTGTTCAGCATCCGGTCCTTGCGTACTCGCATCCGCTTGGGCGTACCGGTGGAGCCAGAGGTCTGGACTTCCAGAAAAGGGGAGGGATCGTGCCATTCAGCTAAGAATGCCTGTAAATCTTCTTGTATCGGCATAGGTCAAAGGTCGTTGGTGAACCAGATGGTGTCTCCTTTTCGTTGGATCAACTTATGTTTATCGTCCTTGAAAATCTCGCCGGTTCCCAGACCTTGCGGTAGCGGGTTACCTAGCGTGGCGCACCATTGGGCGATAGCGTTCAGTCCGATTTGCGATTCCAGAGCGGAGGTGACCCACCATTTAGGTTGTTCAGGGGTACTCCCTAAGATAGTTTCCGCTAAGTGAACCCATTCCGTGCATCCGGCGATACCTCCGTGGAGGGAAGGCTTTAATATAATGTATTGGGGGTGGATCGTTTCCAACAACCGCTGTTTCTCGTCCGGGGCGTTACAGCCAATCAGTTCCTCGTCGAGAGCGATGGGAAGGGGTGATTCTGCCGCAAGGCGTGCCATCTCTTCCAACTGCCCGGCACGGATAGGCTGCTCGATGGAATGCAAGTCCATCTCGGCGAGCCGCTTCAGTTTGTCCATCGCCTCCGAGGGGAGGAAAGCGCCGTTGGCGTCTACCCGAAGCTCTATTTCCTTGGCAGAGAAATGCGCACGGATGTGTTTCAATAAAGAGAGTTCCCGGTCGAAATTGATAGCGCCGATCTTCAGCTTGACGCAGCGAAAGCCCTCCTTCATCTTTTCCTCTACCTGTTTCAGCATGTACTTATAATCGCCCATCCAGATCAGTCCGTTAATGGGGATACCCGTCTTGCCTTGAGAGAAGGGCGTGTCATAATGCCGCCAACCGCCCTGTTCATAATGGCGCATGGCCGTCTCCAGCCCGAAAAGGATGGATGGGTAATGGCGCAAAGATTCGGTGTCAACATATCCCTTCTGTTCCAGATCGAGGCAAGCCTTGGATAACGTGATCTCGTAATCCACTCCATAATCGCAACTGAGATCCGGCAGGGGGGCACATTCTCCGATACCAATAACCGAGGGTTCGTCTTCCTTGCGGATTCGGACCTCCCACAATTTCCGGGTCGTGTAAACACCCCGTGAGGTTCCTGCCGGTCGCTTGAAAGTCAAGCACCGGGGAACCACCTCTATCTGATAATATCTTCTCATAACTGTCACTTGCCAACTGTCCACTCCCTACGGGAATTTCGGGTAATCCTCGAAGCGGGGACGGCGTTTCTCCAAGAATGCCTTACCGCCTTCCTGCGCCTCGTCCGTCATATAGTAAAGCATGGTAGCGTCTCCGGCCAACTCCTGTATACCGGCCTGTCCGTCCAACTCGGCGTTTAAGCCCGCCTTGATCATGCGCAAAGCCAACGGGCTAAGCAACATCATCTCCTCGGCCCATTGAACGTACTCGTCCTCTAATTTATCCAAGGGGACTACCTTATTTACCAGACCCATATCCAAAGCCTCCTGCGCATTGTACTTGCGGCATAGGAACCAGATCTCACGGGCCTTTTTCTGTCCGACCACACGGGCGAGGTAAGAAGAGCCGAACCCGGCGTCGAAGCTACCCACACGAGGACCAGTCTGTCCGAAGATAGCGTTCTCGGAAGCGATCGTAAGGTCGCAAACCACGTGCAATACGTGTCCGCCGCCGATAGCGAAACCATTCACGGCCGCGATGACGGGTTTCGGGAGAGAGCGGATCTGCTTTTGTACGTCCAATACGTTCAAGCGAGGTACGCCGTCTTTACCCACGTAGCCGCCACGTCCTTTCACGTTCATATCGCCTCCCGCGCAAAAGGCCGTATCTCCGGCTCCTGTCAGAACGACTACGTTAATGTCCGGGCGTTCCCGGCAGATGTAAAAGGCGTCGCTCATCTCCGTGGTCGTAGTCGGGGTAAAAGCGTTGCGATACCGTTCCCGGTTGATTGTAATGCGGGCGATGCCGTTGTAGAAATCAAATAAGATCTCCTCATATTCCTTGATGGTTGTCCATTCTCTTTTCGTTTCCATATATTATATGTTTTGTACTTGGGATGAATTTTTTAGTTGATGATAATATTCCTTGAGCAATCGTACGTCTTCTGCTTTGTCCGTGAAAACCTCCATGAATAGGGGATGTTCGCTCGGTTGCTCTGTTTGGGTAAAGGCGCTCATCGCCGCTGCCAACTCCTCGGCATTATGGACAGCGGAGTAGGAGAATCCTCTTTCCGTGGCCCATCCCTCCGCAGAGGTCTGGTGGGAGGCGGTGACGTAACGGTGCGTACGTTCGTTCATCTTGAATCCCGGCAAGGCTTGGAAGATTTCGCCACCTCCGTTGTTCAAGAGCAGGATGCGAAGGTTATTGTGCAAGTTATCGTTCCACAACGCGTTCATATCATAGAAGAAACTAAGATCGCCTATGACGATAAAGTTTAGTTTTTGCGAGGCCGAGGCATATCCGATGGCCGTAGACAAGGAGCCTTCGATCCCGCTCGTACCCCGGTTGCAACAAACCTCAACCGTCTCGGGCACGGTGTACAATTGCGCGTAACGTACGGTGGAGCTATTCCCCAGATGCAAGGCCGATTCAGCCGGAAGCGAACGTATCAAACTACCGATCGCCGCCATCTCGGAGTAAGCGAACTCCGGCTCCGGCAGGTTCCGGGATTTGTATTCCCAAGCCTTCGGATATTCAATCTGCCTATTCTCCAGCATATAAGCGATTTTCTCCAGAAACTCGAAAGCGTCCATCTCGATCACCGTGGTCAGGCTACCGAATAAATCCGCTACCTCTCCATCCAATGAGACATGCCAATGCTCCTTAGGCGGGTGTTTCCGCAAAAACTCTTTCAGCCGCTTGGAGACAATATGGCCACCGTAGGTGATTACGAGCTCGGGAACTAGCTTCTCTTTTTCCTCCTCCGGGGTAGCATACAGGATAGCGTCGAAATTCTTGATCGGTAATCCCGGTACGATACGGTTGCCGATGTGCTCGGAGAGCCAAGTGAAATGTTTGTATAGTAACTTACATATTTTCTTCTCGAAGAGATAGATCAAGCTCATTTGTCCCGCTATCATCATCCGCTTGCTATATTTGTTCAAGCGCTCGATCAGGTCATCATATTTCCGGTCGTACACGTTCAAGCCTTGATAACGGGTGATTACCCGTACCTTCGGCAATTCGGGTGTCGTGAACTGAAATAAAGGCTCGGAGATCGGAACGTTGATATGCACCGGTCCTTTGCCGTGGTGGTTCAGTTCCAACAACGCTTCGTTGATCAATCGATTACAATACCATTCATCTTGATCCGTATGTATTTCCGGTAGCTGCACCGACTTCTTTACCAGCGAGCCGAACACCCCGGGTTGCGGCAAAGTCTGTCCGTCCATTTGCCCGATCCATGCGGCGGGGCGGTCGGCGGATATCACGACAAGCGGAACTTTCTGATAGAAAGCCTCCGCTACCGCCGGATGTATATTCAGCAAGGCCGTGCCCGAGGTACAGCAAACAGCCGCCGGCTTACCTCCGTGCAACGCTAGCCCTACGGCAAAGAATCCCGCGCTTCGTTCATCCGTCACGGAATGGCAATTGAAGAACGAATGGTTTGCCAATGTGTGCACAATCGGAGAGTTCCGGCTCCCCGGACATAGCACGATATTACTTACGCCGTGCTCTATCAGCAAGGCTACCAATTGAAGGATGTTCTTTTTATCGCTATACATTATATGATATAAAATTATAAATTACCCACTATTCTCCGCATCGTATCTAATTTATCCTCTGTCTCCTGCCACTCATCCTCTAGCTGCGAGGCCGCCAACAGACCGCCTCCGGCATACAGCGTAAAGGTTTGGGGGAGGATATTCATGCAACGGAGGTTTACGTACAGATCTGTTTTGCCTTTGGGATCCAGCCAACCGATGAAACCGGAGTAATAGCTACGATCGTACCCCTCATTCTCGATGATGAAATGATAAGCCTCCTCCTTGGGAAGACCGCAGACGGCTGGAGTAGGGTGTAATAGTTGAAGGACATCACCCAGCTTCTCGGGATTCGGCAAGGAGAAGAAGAAATCACTTTTCAAATGAGAAACCTCTCCGGCCCGGGCTGAATAAGGCCCCTTCTCCTCGGGAGTAATACCCAAGGTGGACAGCTGGCGGCGTATATAGGAGGCGACTAATTGCTGTTCTCTCCAATTCTTATGGTCCCAGCTTTTCGGTAATTTCCCGTCTCGTAAGGATTGGGTTCCGGCCAAAGCTACCGTTTGCCAGTCACCTTTCTCGCCGGATAACAAGATTTCCGGTGTCCCACCCATCCAAGTTCCGGTTTCCGGGGTATGGCAAAGGTAGACATAGGAGCGGATATATCGTTCTTCCGCGGCGAAGAATGCCTTGCCGGGTGAGAAAGAGGGATCTTTCCGGATCGTTTTGCTACGGGATAGGACTAGTTTATCTTGGCTTCCTTTTAGCAAAGGGTTGGTAAACAGGGAGAAATGGTAAGCGTATCGTTCCTTCTCCTCGGATTCGGACGGGATTTCGATTTCATTCGAAGGGAATTCGTTTTTCTCTCGAGAGAAATCCCAATCGGATTCGGAGGGGATTTCAAAGCAATCCGGTTGGATTAAAACGATAGGTCGTTCCGCTGTCACCTGAAACGGAGCGATTACAAAACCGCTCCGTTCATTTAAGTCTTTTATGTCGTATAATAGGCAAGGAGAGCCGGCGCTTTGCATCCTGAAATGGAGCCTATCCTCACCGGGAATACGCCAAATAGCGAAACTCCGGCCTTGCTTGATCAACGTGTCTATTATTTCGTAAGAATCTCTTGGAATCATTTCTTCTTTAGTATACTATTGATTACCCGTACAGAGGAAACCAGTTTGTCGGTAGAGGTGAATATGTCTACGTTCCACACATGGGATGAACGGCCTTTGTGGATAATCGTCCCGACGGCACGTACCGTGTCTCCCTCGTGGGCGGACGACATATGGCTGCCGCTAACTTGCATGCCGACTACCATCTCGTCCGGTTTCGCCAGAATCATGGAACCTAGTCCGGCCACGGTCTCTGCCAGAGCCAGTGTAGCGCCTCCGTGCAAGATACCGAAAGGCTGGCGGGTCCGTTCGTCTACAGGCATGGTCGCTTCCACACGATCCTCCGACGCATAGGTATATTGAATGCCTAGATTACCCATTAAAGCATGTTTGGCCCGTGCGTTTAGTTGATCTAACGGAACCTCTGTGGGTTTGATCGTGGCAAGGATCGCTTTCTCGATCGCTACCGCCACACCTTCCATATTATTGGGTAAGGTCGTGAAATCGGCACAAGCCTTTACGGAATCGCGTGCGTTACCCATCGCCACGCCGGTACCGGCTAATTGAAGCATGGATACGTCGGCCACGCCATCACCGATAGCGACAACCTCTTCGGTCGTGATATTCAGCATCTCCATCAATACCGCCAACGTATTTCCCTTATTGATGAAATGAGGAGCTACCTCCAAGAAATAGTCCTCGGAGCGGAAAGCTTCCAATACCCCGTCCAAACGTTTCTTCCAATGATTTTCGAGACCCACTAGATTGTTCTCGTCATCGCTGGTAAGAATACACTTACAGGGTGCGAAATCCACCGCTTCCGGGAAATTCTCCACACCGATGATGCGCATCTTATTGAGTTCGGCCTCCTCTTGGACATGCTTGTTTTCCGGGCTATCGGTCAGGATATAGTCCTTGTGATACGTGAAGATAGCAAAACCATTTTCCTTCGCCTTCCGGTTTAAATAAGGAATCATGGCCGGATCGATTCGTTTCTCGAACATCAATTCTCCGGTCTGGGCATTGATGATCTGACCTCCGTTATAAGATAATATGAAACCACCGTAATGATTCAATTCAAGAGCCTCCGCCAAGGGTTGAACCCCGTTGGTGGGTCGGCCGGATGCCAATACAACATGAACTCCCATCTGCTGAGCCTTTAACAAGGCGGCATGGGTCCGGGGAGTTATCTCTTTCTTGTCGTTAAGCAACGTCCCATCTACGTCTAAGACTAATAATTTGTACTTCATGGCGTCTTATTTTTATGGTTTAGAATACAAATATACATAAAATAGTTGATAGTTAGAAGACATTTCCATGAAAGGAATTTACGTATATCGGCGCAAGCTCACGCCTATACTGGCGTAGCCCTACGGCACTACTGGTATAGGCGTATGCCGGTATAGGCATTGGCCTGTGTCGATACTGGTGTAAATGTCTCTGAAAAAACACGTACGTGTTCTCGCGAAAACATGTACATGTTTTTCGGAAAATACGTACGTGTTTTTTTTCAAAGCAATTCTTGGATGAAACGAGCCACTCCATCCTCATCGTTCGTGTATTGGGTGATGCGGTCGGCATTGGCCTTGACAGGGGGCTGGGCGTTGGCCATAGCGACTCCCAATCCGGCGAAACGGATCATGGATACGTCATTGAAACCGTCGCCGATAGCGATCACTTCCTCCTGTTTTATCCGGGTTCGCTCTAGTAAGCGGGATAACGAGGCGGCTTTGTCGATGCCTTTGGGGACAAGCTCCAGATAGAATGCCTCGGAACGATATACGTTGATACGTTTCCCTAATTCTTGGCGGAGCTTCTCTTCCAACGGTACCAACATCTCCGGTTCGCCTACCACCAAGCATTTATCGGCTGGCTGATGCAAATCCCGCAGAAAATCGTCGGTAGCCTTGATCTTCATTTTGGTTAAGAAAGATTCGTATTGTACGTATTTATTTTCCGGATGCTCGCTTAAGATATATTTACCGTTGTAGGAAAGGATAGCCAGTCCCGCTTCTTTGGAGCGGTTGTATAAAACAGGTACGATATCGGGTGGCAAAGCCTGTTCGAAAAGTACTTTGTCTGTCATCAAGTCGATCACCTTACCGCCGTTGAAGGAAAGGATAAAACCACCATATTGCTTTATGTTCAGTTCCTCGGCTAAAGGCACGATACCGTAGGTGGGCCGGCCGGAGGCTAAGACCAGATGCAATCCTTTTTCCTGCGCTTGCAGAAGGGTTTCCCTCGTAAACGGGGTGATCTCTTTTTTACTGTTTGTCAGTGTACCGTCTAAATCCAGTACCAATAATTTATAGTTCATGCTCTTGTTTCGTGTTGATCGTGATTATTTTACCTCTTTGGGAGATATAATTATAGAGTTCTTTATAAAATGCGTGCCGGGTAAGGGTGGAAGCGTCTCCCAAGATCATCAGTTTCATACGGGCACGGGTGATCGCTACGTTCATGCGCCGCAAGTCGTTCAAGAAGCCTATCTTTCCACCCTCGTTGGCCCTTACCAAACTGATCAAGATGACATCGCGTTCTTGCCCTTGGAAACCGTCAACGGTGTGTACGGTGATCAGTCTGCGTAAAGGCTTGAAGAAAGCGTCTTGTTTGATCAATTTACGGATGTATTGTACCTGCGCCTTATAAGGGGAGATCAATCCGAAGTCGATATTCTCTTCCAGCACTCTCTCCTTGGATATTTTCTGTATATAGGAGCGTAATTGTTCCACGAGCAATTCCGCCTCTTGCCTGTTGACACGGCTCATGGTCTCTTCTCTCGTATTTTCCGTGAAATCGCACTCGGACGTATCGAACCATACGATGGGAGTGTCCAGTCGCAAGATTCCCCGCCCACTTACCTCGGGAGCGGATTCGAGTTCGTTATGATAGAACCATTGGGAGGAGAAGCGCATGATATCCTCGTGCATACGATATTGGATCTTCAGGAGAGAGACCGTTTCCGGTTTCGTGTGGGCTATCTTTTGCATCAAGGTACGTCCTAAGCCTTCTCGTTCCGCTTCTATACATTTAATAGTAGGGGGCAATTGGTGATGATCGCCCGCTAGTATGACCCGGTCCGCCTTGCTGATCGCTATCCAGCAAGCGGCTTCCAAGGCTTGGGCGGCCTCATCGATAAACAAGGTCGTGAAGTGTCGGTTCATCATGATCCGGTTTGCGGAGCCAACCAAGGTGCAAGCGACAACACGAGCCTCGTCGAACAGCTCTGTATCGATCTTGACTTCCAGTTCGGTCGCCCGGAATTTCAAACGGGAGAGGCGGTTTCGGATCGTATCCCGTTCCTCCCGGCTTTTCTTTCGCATATTGGATTGTATATCCCGTATCGCTTTTCGGATGCTCCATAACTCGGGATAATCCGGATGCGATTCGAAACGGCGTTCATATGTAAAAAAGAGCATCTTGTCATTGATACGAGTGGGGTTCCCGATGCGCAGGACGTTAATGCCTCTATCTACCAGTTTCTCCGAGATGCAGTCTACGGCGGTATTACTTTGAGCGCAAACGATCACTTGATTCTCCCGGTGAAGGGTCTCGTAAATGGCTTCCACCAAGGTGGTTGTTTTCCCGGTTCCGGGAGGGCCGTGTACGATAGATACTTGTTTCGCTCCCAATACCTTATTTACGGCTTCTTCCTGCGAGCGGTTCAACCAAGGGAAGCGGATCGGGAATAATTCCCGCTGTCCCGGTTTTTCCTGCCCCAGCAATACATCCCTAAGATGAGAGAGTTGGTTGTTTTTTGCCCGCATCACGTCCGAGAGAGCGGAAAACATCGTTTTATAGCTGGTCTCGTCGAAGTAGAGTTGCACGCCGAGATCATTGCTTTTTCCTTGTATATCCATCAAGGCGGAAGGAGTGGGGAGAACTACCACCATCCGGTCCTCTTGCACGTAGCTGATCGTGGCGGAGAAATCCAGATACTTAAATTTACCACTGATATCTGCCGTAAAGAAGCAAACCGGGCGCCCGTACTCAAAATTATGCTCGATCTCCCGGTCTTCTGTCCTTTCGATCTCGATCACCAATTGGTTTAAGGAGTTGTAATAACTGCGTCCCGGAGTGACCGGATACCAACAGAGGCCCTGCGCCACTCGTTTTCGCAAACCCGTACGCTCGGATTGCTGTCGGTATGTTTCCTTCTCATATTCATATTCTTTCTGCAGGAGATCATATTGATTTTGCAAATCAACAAGCGGCGATGAAATTCCCATTCCTTTATCAATTCAATTAATCGGATAAATACAGCCCGGGCGTTCTAAGTCCCGAAGTAGGCGACAAAAGTACTAAAATTATCGTTCCGTACCCAAGTTGCGGTAAGTAAAGAAAAAGAATACCGCTAACGTTGGTAGTGTCTATAAAATTCCTAATTTTGTACGAAAACTAATATCATAAAAAAATGAATGAGAACGATGTTTTTTATAACGCATTAATAGATGTAGCTGCTTGGGATAAAGAGAATACCTTAGATCGTTTTATGAATAGTGATAGCCTCTTCAAAAAGTTTCTATATAAATTTATTACTACAGATGGTTCGTATGTGAAATTACGGAGCTCTTTAGTAGAGCGGGATTTGGAGAATGCCAAGCTATATTCGCATACCTTGAAAGGGATAGCCGCTAATTTAGGTCTGGTAAATCTATTCGATGTATCGAATAATATACTATCGCTGTTGAGAGAAGGGAATCTGGAAGAAGCGTTGCGTTATGAAGATGCATTGGGAAAACAATACGATGCCTTGCGAGATATCGTTGTTGAGTTTTGTTCTTAATCTATTGTATATTAACTATCTAATTCTAAATAAAGACTATCAGTATGGATACTATCATAAAAACTCAAATTATAGATTTGATTCACAGGGAGGTAATCCCTGCTATCGGATGTACGGAACCTATTGCCGTGGCTTTGGCGGCCGCAAAAGCGGCGGAAGTGCTGGGGCGTAAGCCAGAGAAGATAGAGGTTTATCTGAGCGCCAATATCCTGAAGAATGCCATGGGAGTAGGAATCCCGGGGACTGGCATGGTGGGGTTGCCTATCGCTATCGCCTTGGGATCGATCATCGGTAAGTCCGCTTATGGGCTAGAGGTGCTGAAAGACTTGACTCCGGAGGGATTGAAAGAAGGTAAGGAAATGGTCTGCAAGAAATGTATCGGTATAGACCTGAAAGAGAATGTAGATAAACTTTATATCGAAATTATAAGTTCAGCAGGGAACGATCGTTCAAGGGTGATCATTTGCCATGAGCATACCCATATAATATATGTAGAGAAAAACGGGGAGGTATTGACTGATTTACGTATGGCAAACGCTTCTGGCGAGGAAGTATGTGAGAATAAGGATTTACGTCTTTCCTTCTCTATGGTCTATGAGTTTGCCATGGAAATGCCATTGGATGAGATTCGTTTTATTTTAGAAACAGCTGAGTTGAATAAGAAAGCCGCCCAAGCTTCCATGAAAGGCAATTACGGACATACCGTAAGCAAGACAGTCTCGGGTGCTTTCGGCCGTAAGTTCATGGGAGATTCCGCTTATACGCATATGTTGATCATGACTTCCGCCGCTTGCGACGCTCGTATGGACGGTGCTATGATCCCGGTGATGAGTAATTCGGGAAGCGGTAATCAAGGAATCGCCGCTACGCTTCCGGTTCTTTCTTTCGCCGAGGATATCCAATGCTCGGAAGAGCAACTGATCCGTGCGTTGATGTTAAGCCATTTGATGGTGATCTATATCAAGCAAAGTCTGGGACGTTTGTCCGCCCTTTGCGGTTGTGTGGTTGCCGCTACGGGAGCGAGTTGCGCTATCACCTATTTGATGGGAGGAAATAAGGCGCGGATTTCTTATGCGATCAAGAATATGATCGGTAATATTACCGGAATGATCTGTGACGGTGCCAAGCCGAGTTGCGCGATGAAAGTATCTAGTGGCGTGTCTACGGCGATGCTTTCCGCTTTGATGGCCATGGAGGATAAGGTGGTGACTTCCGTGGAAGGTATCATCGATGAGGATGTGGATAAATCGATCGCGAACTTGACCGCTATCGGTTCTAAAGGAATGGAGGCGACGGATCGTCTGGTGCTGGACATCATGACCGGTAAATCTTGTTAATGGGATTCTATGGAGGAGGCACCAAAGGCGAGGAAAAAAGAGATTATGCGAGTGACACTTTTAGGGTCATTCGCTAATTTTGTTTTATTGGTATTCAAGTTCGTGGCGGGTATCTGGGGACATAGTAGCGCTATGATCGCCGATGCGGTGCATTCGTTATCTGATTTCGTAACGGATATAATCGTCCTTCTTTTTGTCAATATATCTTCCAAGCCAAAGGACGAGAGCCATGATTACGGGCATGGTAAATACGAGACTTTGGCGACTTCAATTGTCGGTATCGTCTTGCTTTGTGTAGGTTTTGGCCTTTTCTGGGAGGGAGCGAACAAGATTTATGACTTTTATTTCAAGGGGATTCCGTTGGAAAGTCCGGGAATGATCGCTTTAGTTGCCGCTCTTATCTCCATTGTGATCAAGGAATTACTGTATCATATTACGGTTTGGGTAGGAAGGAAGCAGAATAGTCAAGTCGTTATCGCTAACGCTTGGCATCATCGCTCGGATGCCTTTTCCTCGATCGGTACGGCTTTAGGTATTGGAGGGGCGATTTTGTTGGGGGATAATTGGCGTGTGCTGGACCCGTTGGCGGCTGTGATTGTCAGTTTGTTTATCGTAAAAGTAGCCTTGCAGCTGGTGATCCCCGCAATCAATGACTTATTGGAGAAATCTTTGCCGAAGGAGGTGGAGGATGAGATCTTGGCGATCATTAGTGAGGTTCCCGAGGTAAAGAGCCCGCATAATCTACGTACCCGCCGCATCGGTAATAATTTTGCTATCGAGGCGCATATACGGGTGGACGGACAGATAACCGTGACTCGTGCCCATGACTTGACGAAAGAGATCGAACAGAATCTGCGTGATAAGTTCGGTCAGGCTACGCACATCGCTTTGCACGTGGAACCAATTAAATAAACGAATTGTTATTTGACCATGATGAAGAACTTATATAGGGGAGAAGTGTTCTATTTGATCGCTTCCCCGCTGGATCATGTGGAGGCTTACCGCTATTTTGAGGATGGGGGACTGGCTGTTGTTGATGGAAAGATTGTAGAGGCGGGGCCGTTCGAGGCGATGCGTTCCCGTTACCCGGATTTCCCGGTGACAGACTATTCCGGTAAATTGATTACACCCGGCTTTATTGATTCCCATATCCATTTCTCCCAGTCGGAGATACAGGGAATGTATGGCAAGCAACTTCTGGATTGGCTGGACGAATATACGTTTCCCGCCGAGGAAGCTTTCTCTTCCATGGAATATGCACAAGATATCGCTCGCTTTTTCGTGAAGGAACTGGTGAAGAACGGAACTACGACTTGTGCCGCTTATGCCACGGTTCATCCTGCTTCCGTAACCGCATTATTTTCCGTGGCTACGGAGTATAATATGTGTATCTTGGCTGGAAAGGTGATGATGAACCGGAACGCTCCGGATTATCTGATGGATACCACGCATCAGGGTAAGTTGGACTGCCGTAGCTTAATCGAGGATTGGGACGGGAAAGGACGGAATCACTATGTGATCACGCCCCGTTTCGCCATAACCAGTACGCCGGATCAATTAAAGTCTGCCGGTCGTTTACATGCCGAATATCCCAGTACCTATATACAGACACATCTTTCGGAGAATCTGGGAGAGATTGAATCTGTCTTATCGCTCTGTCCCGGTCATGCGGATTATCTGGAGGTCTATGAGCGTGCCGGATTGTTGACCGATCGTTCGATATTCGGGCATTGTGTCCATCTAACCGATCGGGAATATAAGCGGTTGGGAGAAACGGGAGGCATTATCGCCCATTGCCCGACCTCGAACCTTTTCCTTGGAAGCGGATTATTCGATATGAGGGAAGCGAACCGTTACGGCGTACGTACTACCTTGGCGACAGATGTCGGTGCGGGTACATCTTTCTCTATGTGGCGTACGATGGGAGAGGCTTATAAGGTACAACAGTTGAACGGTTATCCGATGACAGCTTTGGAGGCTATCTATAAATGTACGCTAGGCTCTGCACGGGCCTTATCGTTGGACGACCGAATCGGAAGTTTCCTCCCTGGCCGTGAAGCGGATTTCATAGTCGTGGATTATGCCGCTACCTCTGTCCAGAAATTGCGTATGGAGTATCTTCGTTCGAGAGATAAATGGACGATCGAGAATAAGCTGTTTGGCCTGCAAACCCTCGGCGATGACCGGAATACGGTATGTACTTATATAATGGGCAAGCAAGTATACGGCTCAGATTCGTGCGATCATCAAGAAACAAGTATGTAATACGACCGTTACGACGATCCATAGGCGCTCGGCAGTAGTCGGGCGCAATCCCGGGAAATGATATTCTATAGCCCCGTGCTTGCAAGCGGAGAGGCAATCTCCGCAATAGGTACAGGTATAGCCGATCTTTCCCTTCTCGATCTCTTCTTTATGTAGGGCATCATAACGGCAAGCGTTTGTGCAAGCCATGCAATGGCAACAATCCGTGGTCAGTCGTACCCGGAAAGGAGAGAGGTATTTGAGGAAAGACACTAAAGTCCCGATCGGACAATAACTACTGCAATGCACCATCTTCCGTCTCTTTCTGGAAAACAATAGCATGACAAGTAGGCCGATAACTCCGACCGCTATTCCAAAAGCGGTGGCTATCCTGCCGCTCGCTCCGAATATTCGGAGTAGGATGGCCCCCAACATAACCAGAAATAATATGCTGTATCGCATTTGCTTGTGATAGGGGAACCTTTTTCGTTCCAATTTTCCCCGGGCACTCCATGCGTCGAATGCCCCGAAGTAACAAAGCTGGCTACACCAAGCGGGACCGGATAGTAATAAGGTGCTGATAAAAAGTATGGGCATGAATAATCCATCGAAGCGATAAAGCGGTCCGGCCAAGATTACCGCAGGGATCGGTAAATGCAGTTTTCCGGTCATAAGGAAAATAGGATCGGCAAAAATCCCTAGAGCAAGTTGCCCGAAAAAAACGATCGAGAATAACAACCACGCTCGTTTTCTCCATTTGGGACGTTCTTGCCGATCTTGCATCTTATAGCAGAGCCAACCACCGTATATCATGGCAAGTATCACTTGTATCCATCCTCCATACGGAAATAACCTTTCGCCTATCAACAGTGGATTTTTAGGCATGACTTGAACGATCGAGAGAAGTCCCCCGACTAATAATACGGTACTGATAACAATACGTCTCGTTTTCATGCTCAATTATTTTATGCGTAAAAGTATGCCTTTTACGCGAATAATTATAGCACGGGCATTGTATTTCTGATACTAGTTACACCGATTAAACGATCATACCGTGCTCCCATTGGACAATAGTAGACGTAAATGCTATATTCGTTCTCCGTCTGGAAGAAATTACCCTCGATAGGGCCGGTCTGTCCTACGGTCTGTCCGTTAGGGACAAAGAGGTACTGATAGTTGTAACTGCCTTGTTTCAGTAAGACGGATTTCTCGTATTGATGCGTCTCCGGATTATAGCCCATCTTACTTTTCTCGTCCAATACATTATTATATAATTGACCGTTCAAATACACGTTTCCATCGGGAATTAAGTCCATGGCGAGGGTAAAGTGAACGATGTAATAATCCGCTTCCGTATCCGGGTCGTTACAATTACTGCAACGGATGAAGAAACGGCCGTCTTGATCTTGATCGTATTGATACGATAATTGGTCACGTCGATAGTCCGTCATCAACTCTACATGGTAGTATGGATTATGGAACGAGATACTTTCTACGTGCATGCCATTGTATTTGTTGCTCAAAAATTCCATACGGCGATATTCGTTTCCTGCGGGAAAGATCAAGTTCTGATTGTTCGTATAAGAGATCTGGTTTTCTAAAATAGTCATAGGCTGAAGACCTGTTACGGCATTATCCCTGCGGTTATTCTGATAAACCCAGATTTTCAAGTCGGTCTGAGGATAGGTGATGGGGAAATTCTTGTTATTGATCGCAAAGCTGACTTGTTGGTGTGACTGATTGGTATCGATATCCGTATTTCCGCTCACCGTAGCGGCGACACTAACCATCGGCTCAAAAATAGAAAAGCATGCGGTAAATACGATCTGGGAGGGATCATCCTCGTTATATACTTGCAAGGCATAATTCCCCGAGACCTTCGGTTGAACGTCATCGTTTGGGAAAAGTAATCGGTAGTTGGTGTATTGCACCGTAGTACCCATCGCATTGGCGAAATCCTCGATCGTGCTCCCTTGGAAACCATTCATATACTCAATCGGGGAAAGATTCGATTGCGTCCAATCGGAGTTGCAATGAACCAGATTATAGGCGTATCGCCCGAAGCCCGGATTAAAAGCATCGAAATTAACTTCGATACGGTTTTCACCGCCCAGTTCAATGAATGGATCGGAGAACATCTCGCCGGCAACCTTCACTTGGAGGGTCTTTATTTGCTTATCGCTAACGTTGGTGAAGTAAGTCACTTGAGCGTTCAACGGTACTAAAACCGTGATAAGCAGCAGAAATAGGATTTTAAAAACTTTCATTTTCTTATTACTTTCTTTAACGACGCAAAATTATGGAATTATTTCTCTATTTATTTGCCTTTCCCTGCTCTAAAGCATGAAAAAATGTTTACTTTTGCAGGAAAATTACATATAAACAATTTTAGTTGTATCATGGCAAATGTGATTAAGATTAAAAAGGGTTTAGACATTAATCTGAAGGGCAAAGCTTCGGATGTACTGTTAAACGGCGGCAAGAGCGAGTCTTACGCGATCGTCCCCGATTATTATAACGGTATTCTCCCCAAAGTTGTTGCGAAAGTAGGAGAAAAAGTCAAAGCCGGTTCTGTACTGATGATTGACAAGAACCGCCCCGAGATCAAGTTTGTTTCGCCGGTCAGTGGCGAGGTAACTGCCGTAAACCGAGGAGAGAAGCGTAAGGTGCTAAGCATCGTTGTGAAGCCGGATGCGCAGATCGAGTATGAGGAGTTCGGTAAGAAGAACGTAGCATCCCTACAGGGAGCAGAGGTGAAAGAGGTACTTCTGAACGCTGGTATGTGGCCGTTTATCAAGCAACGCCCATACGATATCGTTGCCGCTCCATTGGATACTCCGCGTGATATCTTCGTTTCGGCTTTTTACTCCGCTCCGTTGGCTCCAAACTTCGATTTTATCGTAAAAGGTCAGGAGGCTGATTTCCAGACTGGATTAAACGCCCTAGCTAAATTAACGAATGGAAAAGTGTATGTGGGTGTAAGAAGTGGTTCTGTCGTGAGCGGAATGAAAGGTGTGGAGATCGTGGAAGTAGAAGGTCCGCATCCCGCAGCGAACGTTGGCGTGCAGATCAATCATATCAAGCCCGTTAACAAGGGTGAGGTAGTTTGGACGGTTAATCCGGCAGACGTGATCGTTATCGGACGCTTGTTTAACAAGGGTGTCGCCGATTTCAGCCGTATGGTTGCTATTACCGGTTCCGAGACTACCGAGAGAGGCTACGTTAAAACGATTTCAGGTTGTACGATTAAGAGCTTGGTTAACGGTAAAGTGTTAGGACAGGAACATATCCGTATTATTAGCGGTAATGTTTTGACAGGTACCAAGGTGAATATGGATGGTTACCTAGGCGCTTATGATAACCAGATCACCGTGATTCCGGAAGGTGATGAGACGCATGAGTTCTTAGGTTTCGCTATGCCTCGTTTCAACCAGTTCAGCGCTAGCCATAGTTACTTTAGCTGGTTAGGTACTAGCAAGGAATATGTGATCGACGCCCGTATCAAAGGTGGTAAACGTGCCATGATCATGTCTAATGAATACGATAAGGTGTTTCCGATGGATATCTATCCGGAGTATTTGTTGAAAGCGATCATTGCGTTCGATATCGACAAGATGGAGAACTTAGGTATCTATGAGGTGGCTCCCGAGGACTTCGCTCTTTGCGAGTTCGTGGACACTTCCAAGATCGAGTTGCAAAAGATCGTTCGCGACGGATTGAACCTGTTGTATAAGGAAATGAATTAATAACATAAAAAACTTATAATACATTGAAAGCGTTAAGGAATTATCTCGACAAGATTAAGCCTAACTTTGAGGAAGGCGGAAAGCTGGCGATGTTCCGTTCTGTTTTTGACGGTTTCGAAACATTCTTATTTGTTCCGAACGAGACCTCTAAAACGGGCGTACATATTCATGACTGTATTGATTCAAAGCGTGCCATGACCGTGGTTATCATCGCTTTGTTGCCTGCTTTGCTTTTTGGTATGTATAATGTCGGTTATCAGCACAATTTAGCTGTGGGGGCTGATCCGGGATTTTTGATGACTTTTATTTTTGGATTTTTGGCGGTATTGCCTAAGATCATTGTTTCGTATGTGGTAGGTTTGGGTATAGAGTTCGCTGTCGCCCAAGTGAAGAAGGAAGAGATTCAAGAAGGATTCTTGGTTTCCGGTATCTTGATTCCGATGATCGTTCCGGTCGATACTCCGTTATGGATGATCGCTGTAGCTACTGCTTTCGCTGTTATTTTCGCGAAAGAGGTATTTGGTGGTACGGGATATAATATATTTAATGTAGCATTGGTTACACGTGCGTTCTTATTCTTCGCTTACCCGGCAGCAATGTCTGGTGATCAAGTGTTCGTTCGTACGGCTGATACGTTTGGTATCGGGGCTGGCCAAGTAGTTGACGGTTTTTCCGGAGCTACTCCGCTAGGACAAGTCGCTATCGCTGGTAAGGAGATGATCGGTTCTTTCCAAGCTGTTGACGTATTAGGCAACCCGATCTCTACTTGGGACGCGTTTATTGGTTTGATCCCGGGCTCTATCGGTGAGACTTCCGTATTGGCTATTTTGATCGGTGCGGTTATCTTGTTGGTTACGGGTATCGCAAGTTGGAAGACAATGGTTTCCGTGTTCGTGGGTGGTGCTTTCATGTCATTGATCTTTAATATGATCGGTACTACGGTCGCTATGTGCGTATCTCCGCTGGATCACTTGTTCTTAGGTGGTTTCGCTTTTGGTGCCGTGTTCATGGCTACAGACCCTGTGACTTCCGCTCGTACGGAGACAGGTAAATATATCTATGGTTTCCTTGTAGGTGCTATGGCCATTATTATTCGTGCGTTGAACCCGGGTTATCCAGAGGGTATGATGCTCGCTATCCTGTTGATGAACGTGTTCGCTCCGCTGATCGACTATTATGTTGTGGAAGCTAATATCTCTCGCAGATTGAAACGTGTAATAAAATAAAGTAAGAAGGAATATGGCTAAATATAAATGTAAGGTATGTGGCTATGTCCACGAGGGAAATAAGGCTCCTGACACTTGCCCGGTATGTTCCGCTCCTGCTTCCGAATTTGAGGAAATCAAGGAGGAGGGCGCCGCTAAGAAAGGCATAAACCGGGATAGCAATGTTTATACGGTTGTTTATGCGGCTGTGATGGTTGTGCTAGTGGCTGTCGTATTGGCGTTTACTTCACAATCATTGAGAAGTTTTCAGAAACAGAACGAGGATAACGATAAGAGACAACAAATTCTGCGTTCTATCAACGTAAATGTTTCTTCTTCTGAGGCTGAGACCAAGTACAACGAGTTGATCAAGGAAGCTTTCTTGGTAAACGAGAATGGTGAGAAGGTTGAAGGCGACGCTTTCGCTACGGATGTAGTTAAGGCTGCCACTGAGCATCAATATCCGGTTTTCGTCGCGAATGTAGATGGTCAACCGAAATATATCATGGCTTTGCATGGAGCAGGTCTTTGGGGTCCGTTATGGGGTTATATCTCTGTAGATAGTGATAAGAATACTATTTATGGTGCTGACTTCAGCCACCAAGGTGAAACTCCGGGTCTGGGAGCTGAGATCTCTAAACCGGCGTTCAGCAATGAGTTCAAAGGTAAGAAGATCTTCATGAGTGGAGAATTCAAGTCTGTCGCTGTTGTTAAGCCGGGTAAGAGCGTAGCGGGACAGGATTATGTAGACGGTATCTCAGGTGGTACAATTACCAGTAAAGGTGTGGATGAAATGTTATTCAACAGCTTGAGCGGTTATGTTAAATTTTTGACCTCACAAAATTAAGTAGAAGATGGGATTATTATCTGAAAAGAATAAAGAAGTTCTGTTAGGCCCGTTGAGCGCTAACAACCCGGTTGTCGTTCAGATGTTGGGTATTTGCTCTGCGTTGGCTGTAACATCAAAACTTGAGCCGGCCATCGTGATGGGTATCTCGGTGACGGCTGTCGTAGCTTTCGCTAACGTGATCATTTCATTGATGCGTAATACGATTCCGAACCGTATCCGTATTATCGTGCAATTGGTGGTAGTTGCCGCTTTGGTGACAATCGTTAGTGAGGTGTTGAAAGCTTTTGCTTATGACGTAAACAAACAGCTTTCCGTATTTGTCGGTTTGATCATTACGAACTGTATCTTGATGGGACGTCTGGAAGCGTTCGCCTTGGGTAACGGCCCATGGGAATCGTTCTTGGATGGCATTGGTAACGGTCTGGGATATGCGATTATTCTTATTATCGTAGGTTTCTTCCGTGAATTGCTGGGATCTGGTACCTTATTGGGTTTCCAAGTGATTCCGCAGGCATTCTATGATCTGGGTTACGTGAACAATGGTTTGATGATCTTGCCTCCGATGGCGTTGATCGTGATCGCTGTTATTATTTGGGTTCATCGTGCTAAGAACAAGGAACTTCAAGAAAATTAATGTTAACGATTAAACGAATAATAGAATGGAACAATTATTAAGCACATTCGTCCGCTCGATCTTCGTTGACAACATGATCTTCGCATACTATTTGGGTATGTGCTCTTTCGTGGCTGTCTCAAAGAACGTGAAGACCGCTTTAGGATTAGGTATAGCAGTGACATTCGTACTTTTCTGTACGTTGCCGATTAACTATATGCTTGAGAATTATGTATTGAAAGAAGGTGCGTTAAGTTGGTTAGGCCCGGAATATGCGGAGGTGAACCTTAGCTTCTTGGCATTTATTATCTTTATCGCCGTTATCGCTTCTTTCGTGCAGTTGGTCGAGATGGTAGTCGAGAAATTCTCTCCGTCTTTGTATGCTTCCCTTGGTATCTTTTTGCCGCTGATCGCTGTAAACTGCGCTATCTTGGGTGGTTCTCTGTTTATGCAACAAAAAGCGTTCCCTAATGTAGGTGTCGCCACTGTTTATGGTTTAGGATCTGGTATCGGTTGGTTGCTGGCTATCGTAGGTATGGCGGCTATCCGTGAGAAATTGTCATATTCAAATGTCCCAAATGCTTTGAAAGGTTTGGGTATTACTTTCATCATCACGGGTTTGATGGGTATGGCATTCATGTGTTTCTCTGGTCTGAAGATTTAAGTATTAACGCATTAAACAAAATATAAAGATGACTTTATTAATGTCGGGCGGACTTACGATTGGTGTCAGCGCAATAGTATTCTTATTGATTACGCTGATCTTGGTCGGTTTGCTTTTGTTCGCCAAAGCAAAATTGGTGCCTTCAGGGAATGTAAGCTTGAAGGTTAACGGAGAGAAAGATATAGAGACCCCGATTGGTGGAACTTTGCTAGGTGCGCTACAGAGCGGTGGCATCTTCTTGTCTTCCGCTTGTGGTGGTGGTGGTAAATGCGGTCAGTGCCGTGCTCAAGTTATTGATGGCGGTGGCGAGATCCTACCTACTGAGAAAGGTTTCTTCTCTCGTAAACAAGTGAAAGATCATTGGCGTTTGGCTTGTCAATGCAAGGTGAAAGAGGATATGGTCGTTCAGGTACCAGACGAGGTATTTGGCGTTAAGGAATGGGAATGCGAGGTTATCAGTAACAAGAACGTCGCTACATTTATCAAGGAGTTTATCGTTGCGTTGCCTAAAGGTGAGCACATGGACTTTATTCCGGGTTCTTACGCTCAGATCAAGATCCCTACATACTCAATGGATTATAACAAGGATATCGATAAGAGCTTGATCGGCCCCGAGTATCTGCCGGCTTGGGAGAAATTCGGTTTATTCGGTTTGAAGTGTAAGAATGACTCACCGTCTATCCGTGCCTATTCTATGGCTAACTATCCTGCTGAGGGTGACCGTATCATGTTGACCGTGCGTATCGCTACGCCGCCGTTCAAACCGAAACCACAAGTTGGTTTCATGGATGTGATGCCGGGTATCGCTTCTTCTTATATCTTTACGTTGAAACCGGGTGATAAGGTGACTATGAGTGGTCCTTATGGTGATTTCCACCCAATTTTCGATTCTAAGAGAGAGATGATGTGGATTGGTGGTGGTGCTGGTATGGCTCCGTTGCGTGCCCAAATCATGCACATGACGAAGACGTTGAAGACTACGGATCGTAAGATGTCTTACTTCTATGGCGCGCGTGCCTTGAACGAAGTGTTCTATTTGGAAGATTTCTTGGAAATAGAGAAAGAATTCCCAAACTTTACGTTCCACTTGGCGCTTGACCGTCCTGATCCTGCCGCTGATGCTGCGGGTGTTAAATATACGGCTGGATTCGTTCATCAAGTAATCCATGATACTTACTTGAAGGATCACGAGGCTCCGGAAGATATCGAATACTACATGTGTGGTCCGGGCCCGATGTCAAAGGCCGTGGAAAATATGCTGGATAACTTGGGTGTACCTCGTGAGATGTTGCACTTCGATGATTTCGGTGGATAAAATAGGATTTCTATATCTACAGATAGAAGGCGGGGGTTAAGATCCTCGCCTTTTTTATTTTGGCCCTGAAACTCCTCTTTACGAAGATATACTTCAAATGCTATAGGATATATTCTGCATGTGTCATAGGATATATACTTCATTAACGAAATAAGTCGTACTTCTGACTATGCCTAAATTTACTTCACAGATTTTACTGTTATTTTCTAAGGTACTT